>JAZQBR010000065.1:0-32857 GCA_045545855.1 Kiritimatiellia bacterium
CAGCGAACACGAGCATTATAGCATTTCGCCAAAAAAGAAGTGTAACATTATCGTAACTTTTTCGTAACATTTTTGTTACGATAATGTTACGATAATGTTACAATGTTTTTATTGACTTTAGCGCGAATTCATGGTATGTAACAAGGGGGAAACGCCCATTTTTGCAGGGATAACACCTGCATTTACCAGCTGAAAACCGCATCAAAATTTCAAAAGTCTCTTTTGCAGATTTCCCGCCAGAAACATAAAAGCGAGGGGTGTCTCCCCAAGAGTCGGTCTCAAGACGAAGCGCAAGGCTGCTTTCCGAGATGCAGTCACGGGGTCTCTCCCCATGAATTTGCGGGGTGTCTCCCCATGCATGGAGGTGGATGTAGCGGGGTCTCTCCCCATGGAGCCACGGGGTCTCTCCCCATGTATTAGAGGTCGGCTCGCTGCCAAAGCACTTCAAAAAAGCAAAACTTCGCCTTAACAAGCCCAACAGCTTTTGATATAATATGACTCATCAACCACAACCATAAAACAACACAATACACAAACACTAAAGGAGAGACAAACATGTTCAAAACAAAGCATGTCCTCGTTTTGGCGGCGCTCCTCGCGCTCGTCGGTTGCAAATCGACCCTCACGTCATGGATGCGCGCAGACCCGGTGCCTCTTACAGACTTCCTGCCGCACCACGAAAAGCTCCAGCGCATGGACGATTCCTGCCCGTTCCACTATTACTGGGCAGACCTTGAGGCGCTTGAGAAAGCCAACCTTAAGAACATCTACATCGCGCCAATCGACATGAGCTATCTTCAAAAGGGCAACGCCTGGGACGAGTTCGCCAAAGGCATCGCAACCGCCGACGAAGATTTGAAGAATCTCGCCGAGTTCGCGCACAAGGCGTACTACAAGGCGTTCAAGTCGCAGGAGAAAGCCATTGGTGCGACCGTCGTCGACAGCCCCGATGTGCCGAACACGCTTGTCATTGAATCCGCGATTGTAGCGTTCGCGCCGACGAAATCGACAGTATACGCCGCTGGAATGGTAGGCGACTTCTTCGTGCCTTGCCTCGGTCTCGTCACCGATGCAATCTCGTCGGGCACCATCGCCGTAGAAACGCGTGCGCGCATCGGCAAGGACGGACCGATTGTCGCTGCGGTGGCAGATACGGAGAACGACCCCGGTGCTCTCGTCTCTCTCTCTAAGTTCAACTGGACGACGCCGGCGAAAATCAATCTTAAGCGCATCGCAATGCAGACCGCCAGCAGCTGCACCGTAGATAAAATGGAAGATCTCGACCGCGGCTACCCGATCGAATTCTTCTCGACCTTTTCAGACGCCGACCTCGACGACCTCGAGTAGAGGCTGGAACGCCGCCAACTCACTTCGCGCACATCTCGAGAACCAGCATTGCGAACGAGGTGCACAGCACGGGGTCGGCCTCCCAAAAGCGGTTGTTGTCGTTGCACCAACTGCCGTCCGGCCTCTGCAGCGAAACGAGCTTGGCGGCGAGCTCCTGCTTCCAGCGGTGTCCGCCGACTTCGTCGACGCCAGCCGCTGTGAGCGCGCGCGCCATTATGTCATAGAAGTAGTAGAGGCCCTGGTTGCCCATGCCAGGGTTTTCGTCTACAGACCAGTGCGCCCTGCAATACTCTAGCGACTGCCTGACGCGCGGGTCGCCGCGGTCGAGTTTCGCGTGGCACATAGACAGAACCGCCGCGTATGTCATCGAGCCGTAAGCCCTAAGTTGCACACGCCCGGCGGCGTTTGTCAGCGCGCCGCCCTGAGGAGTGCGCTCGTTGTAGGCCGCGCCCCCGGCGTCGGGGCCGTCCTTCTTCATCAGGTTGTCCACGAACGCAATCGCTTTCTCCCAATCAACATCGACGCGGCGCGAGCCGGCGCGAAACTCTTCCAGAGACTCGGTGCGCCTCATCGCATCCAGCGCGTAGCTGGTGTTTGAGAGGTCGGCGTATCGACGGCGCGAGACCTTGTCGTAGCCGAAACCGCCGGCCATCGTATCATCGCCCGTCAGCTGGGACGAAGCAATGTACTCGCGCGCCTTCAATAGCGGCGCGGCCGGGCATTTTTTGGTCTCGAAAAGCGCCGAGAGGCAGACGGAGGTATTGTAATTACCGAGGCCCGAACCGCCCCGCCCCGGCTTCGGCACATAAAAACCGCCATCCTCGCGCTGGGTCGACAGTACAAAAGCAACACCCTTCGAGACGGCCGCGTCAACGCGCCCGGGCTCGCCAGGCGAACCGGAGAGCGCCCACACAGGCAGAGCCGTAAGCGCCGGCATCTGCCGGTCGCTCCAACAGCCTTCCTCCGCCTGGCTGCGCAACAGATACTCCGCGCCCTTCGCGAGCGCATCTTCGACCTCGCCCGCGAAAACAATCGCAGACGCAAAGGCGACCGCAACGGCCGCCACTAATGGTTTCTCAATCATCGCTTATGCCTCCTGCAACAATATTAAACGACGCTGTCGGGCGGCAAGTTCATCAGCGCGCTTATGCGATCGTCGAGCGATGGATGCGAGGCGAACAGCGAGGTCTTGCCGCCGGTGATACCAAAGGCCTTGAGCGAATCAGGCAAAACGCCCGGCTGAAGGTTGCCCAGGCGCCGCAGAGCCGCTATCATCGGGGCCGGCGAGCCGAGAAGCCGTGCCGAACCCGCGTCGGCGGCGAACTCGCGCTTGCGCGAATACCACATAAGCACGAGCATCGCGAATATACCGAATATGGTCTGGAACAACTGAACGAACATGTTGTACATGTAGTAGTTGCCAAAGCCGGCACGCCGCCGTCCGTTTTCATCTTTGCCGCGCAGCGCCGCCTGCACCACCGACGCGAGGATGTGCGAGAAGAATATGACGAACGTGTTTACAACCCCCTGAGTCAGACTCATTGTCACCATGTCGCCATTGGCAACATGGGTCATCTCATGGCCCAGAACCGCGCGCAGCTCCTCGCGGGACATCTGCTCCATGATGCGCGTTGACACGGCGACAAGCGCCGAGTTCTTGAAAGCGCCTGTCGCAAAGGCGTTCGCCTCGCCGGGATAAACGGCGACTTCGGGCGTCTTCAGATTGGCGCGGCGCGCCAAATCCTCGACAGTCGCGACCAGCCAGCGCTCGGCCTCGCCTTCACTCCCGTCGATTACCCGGCACCTCATGGTCGCCTTGACCATCGGCTTCGAGAGCAGCAGCGAAACGACCGCGCCGGCCATGCCGAACACGAATGAAAACGCCAAAAGCCCGCCCGCGCCGCTATCGTCCAGCAGCGTAGCGATATCGACCCCGCACAGGGCGCAGACAACCGCAGCAACCACGGTCAGCGTGGCGACAGCGGCAATGTTTGTCATCAGAAATATAAACAGTCTTTTCATGGTGCTTAAAGTATACCAAATTCCTGGCGGCAATGGAACCCGCCAGACGCGATCTCAAGCCTCAAAGCGTCGGGTCGTCGAACTCCCTTACGACGTCGAGAAGCTCCTCGGCGAGATCCGGATCGGCCTCGAATATGTTGACCGGTTCCGAGTAGGTGTAGTTTGAGATGTTTGCCTTGACTGCTATGAAGCGCTTGAACTCTTCCTTGTCGGACTTCTTGAAATACTTCTCGCGGTCGAGAACGCCACAGTTGACGAGGTGCTGGAATATGTCCTGAGCGTGTTCAGGGGTGGTCATCTTGCGCTGAGTCTTGATGTCGCCCCAGGTGTCGCTGTCGGTCTTCTTGGCGAAGTCGTTCGACACCCGGTCGGACGTCCCCTTCTTGAGCTCCACATGTCCGGCGCCGTTCAAGTATACCGACACGCGCCGCACAGGGGTTCGGTTCATATTATAGTAGTGAATCTCTATCCAGTTGAGCTGACTCTGGCTGACGGTTATCCAGGGGCTGACCCAGAACGGGCCACAGCCCTGCACGGCCACGAGGCATGCCGCGAAAAAGGCGGCTATCAATCTTGACTTGCGCATATCAATCCAGCTCCATACAATGTAAGCGTCGGGTCAATGGTGAAATCGAGGTCTGCGCCGCGAAGGACCCACTTCGCGAACCCTCCCGTAGCGACGAGACGAAAATCCTCGTCAAAATTAGCCCGTAACTCGGCGACGATTTCGCGCACCATGCCTCGATAGCCGACGATGGCGCCAAAACGCATCGCCTCTTCGGTCGAGCGACCGATCTTCGGCACACGACCGCGCCCCAGCTCCATTCGCGGCAGCTTCGCCGTGCGCTCGAAGAGGTAGTCTCGCATCAACGGAAAGCCCGGGGCGATTACTCCGCCGCGCCATGTACGGTCGCGGGTGACGACGGCCGCCGTAAGGGCGGTGCCGAAATCCATGACCAAAACCGGCGCGCCGTAGCGCGCGACCGCGCCAGCGGCGTCCGCGAGACGATCGGCGCCAATTGTCTCAGGCTTTGGATAGTCGAGCCGGAGGGGGAAAACGCGCCAAGAGACCTGACGCAGCCCGACGCCGCGCCGTTTCGCGAAGGTCCGCCACTTGGCATCAGCCTTCGGCACGACCGAGACATAGGCTATCGCCTCTGCGCCGCCGGCCAAGAGCGCGGCGACGGCAGGGGCCGCTTCGTCGAAACCCCCGTCGCAGTGGGCGACGCGCGTCACGCGCCCGCAGGACCACAAACCGACGGCCGTGGAGGTGTTGCCGACATCCACGACGGCGAAACGCCGCTGGGGCCGGTCTCTCAGACGGCACTCCATTCGAGGCTTAGATCGACAGAACCGGCCGAGTGGGTGAGGCAACCGAGCGATATCGCGGTTACGCCGGTAGCGGCTACCTCCTTCGCGCGGTCAAGGGTTATGCCGCCAGACGCCTCAGTCTTCGATATGCCCTTGCACATCTTGACGCACTTTTTCATGTCGGCCGCTGACATATTGTCGAGCATGATCCACTCTGGCTTGGCCTTGAGGGCGCTCGCGCACTCTCTGAGACTCTCGACCTCGACCTCGACGGCGAGCTTCGGAAACTTTCTGCGCGCCGCTATCACGGCCTGATCAAGCTCGTCGGGGTCGCCACCCTTCCAAAGACGGCGATGGTTGTCTTTCATGAGAACGCGATCGTACATGCCCATGCGGTGGTTGGTGCCGCCGCCACAGACAACGGCGTACTTCTCGAACACCCTAAGGCCGGGAGTAGTCTTGCGAGTATCTAATATGAGAGTGCCGTACTTCTTCGTCGCGTCGACAAACTTGCGCGCGAGGGTCGCGGTCGCGCACATGCGCTGCATGAAATTGAGGGCCGTGCGCTCGGCCGCGAGGATGCTCCTGGCCTTGCCGCGAAAAGTCAGTATCGGCTCTTTCGGCTTGACGAAAGAGCCGTCAGGCTTGAGAATCGAGACCTTGATCTTCGGGTCGACCGCCTTCATGACAGCCTTGGCGACAGTCGCGCCGGCAACTACACACCCTTCGCCCTTTGCATAAATCTCGCCTGTCGCGACGGCATCGGGGTCGACCAAAGCCTCGCTTGTCGCGTCGCACCATTTCGTGCGGCGCGCGTCGGCCGCGTCGGCCAGGTCTTCGTCAAGCGCAAGACGCACCGCGGCTTTTGCCCGGGTGGAAAGCATCACGTCCTTCATTTCAAGGCCCCCTTAGACGTTACTCAAATACTCGAGGTGCGAATAAAGCATCCACGTCAGGCCCGCCATTACGGCAAGGGCGACGAGACCGAGCGAGAACGCCCACGTCGCCGCCGTCTTGCCGACCCCGGCGCCGCCTTTGCGCTTGCCGCCTTCGGGCACGTCCAGACGAAAACGATCGGCAATAGCCGCGCCGCCTTCGCCCGGAGCCTTGATCTTCATTGGCTTCTTTTTGATTTTCATGCCGTCTATTATACCACGAACGCCCCCGCGAAATCAAGGGGGATTTAGCTTTTGACGCGTCGCCGCCTTGCTCTCGAATCGCGCCCTAGCCACGCATGCCAGGCCAGCCGAAGCCGGGAGCGGGAGCGTCTCGCGAGTCTTGTTCGGCCCGCGAGGCCATGCCGGCAGCGCTGCGCGACGCCTGCAATGTTGAAACCGTCATCGCGAACGCCCGCAAAAAGAGCGCCATATACAGCTGGGCGAGCGACGTCGCGACCACGCACGCGCTCTGGACCTTCAAGTAGCCCGCGGGCAGCACGCCGCGCCTCAGCTCGTCCAAAGCCTCGGCAGAGCCGCCGTCAATCGCCGGCATGACAAGCTCGTTCATCGCGTAGACAGACACCGCGTCGACGGCGAGCGCTGTAGCGGCGAAGAGGATCGCATAAACAACCAGCCCGGCGAGAACGCGTCCGCTCGACTCGTCGGCGAGCGCGCGCCACAACCGGCGCATAAACACAAATGGCATGAAAAGCCGCCAGCCGGGAATGATGAAGTTCAAGTAGCTCCAGCACGGCGACTGGCGCGGCCCGTCAAGCCCGAGCGCGCGCGCGTTCGCCGCCGCGCGGTACAGCCACGCGAAAAACACGATGTTGGCGACGAGCCATGTCAGGGTATCGCCGGAAGCAATCGACGTCAACACGCCCTCCTGGACAAGAGCGGACGACTCAACCTTAGCCTCCGTGACGCTTAAAAGGGCCCTGAGCCGCATTACACCGATCGCAGCAGTCGCCAGCTTTGTAAAAACCGAAACGGTGAAAAGCGCGGCCACCCAACCTGCAAGGCCACACGCATCCCTGTAGACATATACTTTATTGTTCATTTCGGGAATGGTGGGCTATAGTGGATTCGAACCACTGACCTCTTCCATGTCAAGGAAGCGCTCTAACCAACTGAGCTAATAGCCCGAAAAAGTGATGCATAGTATATCATGCCGACGGCCCCCGCGTCAAGGGGGTTTCGACAAAAATTTTCATCCGCCGATTCGCCTGACAAGCGTGGGCAGAGCCTTCTCGAAGCTCACGCCGTACCAGTGGCTCTCGTCAGTCGCCGCGATCGCCTCACAGACGATATCTGCGGCGAGCGCGGCCGCGTCCAGCGTGCTGAACCCGCGCAGAATCGCGCCCGCGAAAACCGAGGCGAACATGTCGCCGGTGCCGTGGGACATTCGATCCAGGCGCGGATTGAAATCGTACTCGACCTTCTGGCCGTCGCTTACCGCCGTGCCGAGAAGCCCTGGTTCGTAGCCCACGCCCGTCAGCACGACGTTGCGCGCCCCGAGGCCGTGCAGCTTCGTTATCAGAAACTCGATGTCGTCCTTGGTGTAGCCCGAGAGCTTCG
This sequence comes from Kiritimatiellia bacterium, assembly GCA_045545855.1. Lineage (GTDB taxonomy): Bacteria > Verrucomicrobiota > Kiritimatiellia > RFP12 > UBA1067 > UBA1067. The sequence continues at coordinate 7,197 of JAZQBR010000065.1, forward strand.
GCTGATCGCCGACAAGAAGCGCCGCCTCGGTGAGATTCGGCAGCAGATAATCAGCCTTGTCGCAGAGCTTCGCCATCTTTCGGGGAAAGTCTTCTGCAAAGCCGGGGTAGAGGCGCCCGTCATCGGCCATGGCCGGATCGATGATTCTAAGAGCTCCGGGGTTGGCGCAGTTTTCCATTATGGAGAGTATCGGGTCGATTTGGCTCTCGCAGACATAGCCGGTATAGAACGCGTCAAAGCCGATGCCCAGCTCGCGCCACTTCGCCTCGACGCGAGGCATCTCGCCCGTCAGGTCGGCAAAGGTCCAGCTCGCGAAGCCGCCGGTATGGTTCGAGAGAACCGCCGCCGGCAGCACCGCACACTCCACACCGCACGCCGACACCAGCGGCAATGCCACGGTAAGCGAACATTGCCCGACGCAGCTGACATCCTGTATTGTAAGAAGCCTCTTCACCAGATTTATCCTCCGTTTTCCGTTGTTAACCGACAAACGACAGAAACTCCTGCCGCACTTTTTCGTCGCTTCTGAACGACCCCAGCACCGCCGAAGTCACCATCTCCGAATTCTGCTTCTCGACACCGCGCATCGACATACAGAGATGGCGCGCCTTGATGACAACACCGACACCTTCGGCTCCCGCTTCTTCCATTACCGCGTTGGCGATCTCCTCGGTAAGGCGCTCTTGTATCTGGAGCCTGCGCGCGAACATATCGACGATGCGCGCGAGTTTCGAGACTCCAAGCACCTTTCCCTGGGAGATGTAGCCGATGGCGCATCTGCCGAAAAACGGCAGCATGTGGTGTTCACAAAGCGAATAAAGCTCAATATCCCTCAAAACGACCATGTGGTTGGTGCCGCTCTTGAAGTACGCGCCGTTCACGACGGCCTTCACGCTCTGGCGGTAGCCGCGCGTAAGGAAGGTCAACGACTTCGCGACGCGCTGCGGCGTCTTCTTGAGGCCTTCGCGCTCCGGGTCTTCACCCAACTCCAGCAGCAACTCTTTCACAAGCGCCGCGATTCTCTTCTGGTCTGGCTCTTTCTTTCGGTCCATGGCCGTGTATTATACCATATTTGCCGCAATCCTGTGAAGGGGCCGTCAGACAGAGGCAATCTGCTTATAGACAGAGAGCACGTTACGGTCGTTGGCGCGCGTATAAGTTATGGAATTGGACATCTTCTTCACCATTAGTATGCCAAGGCCTCCTATCGGACGCTCTTCGGCCGAGAGCGTCGTGTCGGGGTCGGCGTGGGTGAGCGGATCGTAGGCGACGCCGTCGTCTGCAAGGACTAGCGTCACGCCCGGCGGGGTATCGGTCTTTTCGATATCAAGCTCAAACATCTTCGCGCCGGAATGGCGGACGACGTTGGAGGCGATCTCATCCAGTATTATGCTCAGCTGGGCGGCCTCGGGGCAGTCGGTAAAACCGAACTGCGCGAGCTTCTCGTCAAGATAGGCGGCGCTCTCGGCGAGGCCAGCCGTCGTCGGGCGGAACATTCGCGCAGAACTTTCCGGGCGCGAGGTGTATTTCATAGCCATTACAGTGATATCGTCGGCCTGGGGCGCAAGGCCGGCGAAGGCCGAGACCGAGTCGACGACTGCTCTGCAGACGGGCTCCGGGTCGAGGCGGGCTGCATCGCGCAAGACAGCCGCGAGGCGGTCTTCGCCATACAGCGCGCCTTTTTCGTCCAGGGCCTCGGTCACGCCGTCAGTGTACAGGAAAAGCCAGTCGCCCGGCGAGAGAAAGAGCGAGCGCGGCTTGTAGACGACGCCATCCATAAACGCGAGAACAGGGCCTGATACATCGCGCTCGTAGCTCACCGAGCCATCGGCGGCTCGCACCGCCAGCGGCGGATTGTGCCCGGCGTTGGCGTACACAACCTCGCCGGTCGTGAAATCCAGAACGCCGGCCCAGGCGGTCAGAAACATATTGGCCGCATTGTTGGCGCAGAGCTCGGCATTGGCCTTCGTGAGAGCCGCGGCTGGATCTTTCTCGTCGAGGAGGATGTCCTTGAGAATCGTCTTCGCCGTCATCATGTAAAGCGCGGCCGTCACGCCCTTCCCGGAAACGTCGGCGACAAGAAACGCGTAATGCGTCTGGTCAAGCGGGAAGTAGTCGTAGAAGTCGCCCCCCACCTCGCGCGCAGCTGACATGGAGGCAAAGAGCTTGAAGCAGTCGCTCTCGGGCTGGACGTTCGGGAGCGCGGCGGTCTGGATCGTGTTGGCGAGCAGAAGATCCTTGGCGCGCCGCTCGTCCTCGGCGGCGTAAAAGCTCCTAAGCCGGTCGGAGTCGGCCAGCACCCTGTCGAGAAGCCAGGCGAAGGCGGCAAGCATGAAAAAGAGCAACACGCCGAGGACTGTGAAGTAGGCACTGCGGGTGTCATAGTACTCATGCTCGGGCAGAGCCGGCACGAAGCGGTGGCCGCCGAAAACATAGCTGCGGCAGTAGCACTTCTCGCCGAAAAGCCGCTGTACGAACGTCTCGCCGACGGTCTCCTCGTCGCGTATTTCGTATGGTTTCGCGGCCTCATAGTCGAAACCTGCGCCAGAGAGCGAGGTCGCCTCGTCGCGGTGGCGCACCGGATTTGAAATGAGCCTGTCGGTCGCGGCGTCGGCGCAGAGAAAGAAGCCCGTGCGCCCCAGGAGCCACTCGTCGAAGATGTAGCCCAGCATGGTCGGCAACATCGTGGCAAGGTGCCTTTCGTCAAGACCTACCTGCACAAAGCCGTCGCCGCCGGGAAACGCAATGCCGAGATACTTGCGCCGGACGCCGGGATTGTGGACGCCCGCGCGGAACTGCTGCGAGACGGTCTCGGTAACGCCATTGGTAAGAACCAGAAACTCGGCGGTCTTCGCGCCGTCCCGCATCGAGCGGCCGATGCAGTGGGGGTCGTTGGAGGCGATTATCACGCCGTCGCGGCTGACGACATTGACTTCGTCCATATCATAGCGATCGGCGAGGTCGGCCGTCTCGGCGAGGGTGAGATGGCGCGGCGAATGCAGCTCGCGGACTATCGCGCCGGCGACATAGCCGAGCATTGTGTCGATTGCGCCGCCGATCGTGCTGCGAAAATCGAGAATCGCATAGTCGAGCTGGGCTTCGGTCTTTTGAGCGGCCTGACGCGTGCCGACCGACCATGTCACCGCCATCAGCGCGACATACAGCGCCGCAGCTGCGGCAAGTATGAACGGGCGGCGCCTCATTCGACTATGGTAAATATCGCCGAGCAGCCCGTCATGTCGAAAACACCCTTTACGACGGCGTTGGGATGGGCGATAGTCATCGTGCCGCCTGCAAGCATCATGGCCTTCTGTGTTGCGAGAAATATCCTGAGGCCGGCCGACGACATGTACTCCAGCTCCGATATATCAAACTCGACCGTCTTGACGCCATCCAGCGACATCTCGGCTTCAAGCTGGGGCGAGGTATTGGTGTCAAGCCTGCCCGAGATCTTGAGCGACAGAGTGTCGCCGTCCAGTTTCTTCACTATCTGCATTTTCGTTTCGTCCTGTAAATTCACTTACCCATGCCAAACAGCCGCAACGCCGCCCGAAAGTCGGCCGGCAGCGGCGCGTGCACCTTGATGGTCTCGCGCGGGCCGAGGGGGTTTGGCAGCTCCAGCGTGGAGGCGTGCAGCATCTGGCGCGGCACGCGCATTAGCCTCGGGTCGCGCGCGTTCTTGAGGCCAAAGACCCTGTCGCCTACAATCGGATGGCGCACAGCGGCCAAATGGCGGCGAATCTGGTTCGTGCGCCCGGTTTCGATCTTCACCCTCAGAAAACTGGCGTCGGGCCCCGCGGCCTCGCGCACCACGCGCGATACGGCGCTCTGGCCGTCAATCGGCGCGTCAATCGTCTGGTGGGCGAACTTCACGCGCCCGGCGGCGATCGCGTGGTAGACCTTGGCGACCGAACGGGTTTTGAATACCTCGATCGCGGCCTCCAGCGCGGCATGGTTCTTGGCGAACATGAGACAGCCGGTCGTGTCGCGGTCGAGGCGGTGCACCGCCTCCAGAGTCGGCACGCCCTCCTGGACTCGCAGTATGGCCTCGGCCGACTTCGGGTCGTCGCAGCTCACGACGCCGGCCGGCTTGTCGCAGACGAGATAGCCGTCGTCCTGCCACAGGACGCGTATGTGACGGACCTTCGCAGGAGTGGCGGCCGGCACGGCGCCTTTCACGGCGGCCGGCGCCTTTGGCGACTGCGCGACAGCTCCCTTTACGACAACAGACGGCACCTCTACGACATCGCCCGTCTTCAGCTCGTGGCGCGCCATCCAGACACACTTGCGGTTGACCCAGACGCTGCGCCCGTCGATCATCGCCTTGGCGGTGCGCCGGGAAAGGGCGAAACGCTGCGCGAGAAAGTCTTGCAACGCCTTCTGGTCCTGCTTGCCGACGACAAGAGATGTCAGCCCTGCCGCATGCTGTGGCGCCTTGCGCATCACGCTCAAACCTTGATGATGCTACCCACTACGCCTTTGATCTTGCGGCCGTCACGGTTCGGCGCGAGCGTTACCTCGACCTCTTCGTCATCGCCGTCGCCATTGGTCTCGGCCACTATGCCCACGGTAATCGTCTCGCCCTCAAGAGCCTTGGCGAAATTGGCGGGCAGCGGCTCGTCAGCCATGAACTCCGCAAAAAAACGCTCCTTGGCGGCGTCTTCGCTCTCGACACCAAACATCTCGAGAAACGCCTTGTTGACGTTTGTGAAGCGCCCGTCCGGCGCGCATGAGAACAGCGCCGCGTGGGATATCTCAAACGCGTTCTCCTTGGCGCGCAGCATCTCGCGCATGCGGCGGCGGCGCTCGACGTTTCTCACGGTGAAAACAAGGTCGCCGGGGTCCATCAAGTCGATTACCGAGACAGTCACCTCGCAGGCGAACTTCGAACCGTCTTTGCACTGCCCGTTGGCGTCGAGCATCATATGGCGGTCGTCGTCAAGACCGCGGCGTATGCGCTGGACGATCTCCGGCGCCAGGCCGGGTATGTAGAAGGCAATCGGCCGGTCGACCACCTCGTCCTGACTGTAGCCGAAGTGTTCCTCGGCGCGAGGGTTGATCTCGAGAATGTGGCCGTTCGGGTCTGTTATGACAACGGCATCATACATACCCGCCAGAAACTGGCGGAAAAGCGATTTTCTGTCTTTAGGAACGAAGATGGGCATGTCACATATTGTACCATATCTGACCCCTGGAATGCAAATGAGAAATACGAAAAAGTCAGCAGCCCCGTGCTACAAAGTCACTGGCTCACGGTCGAGACCGGCGCGCACGAGGTCGGCGTCATACCACTTTTCAAGGAGGGTGTTGAACTCGTTTCTGCCTTTCGCGGCCCATTCCACGACCTGCGCGGTGATGTCCTCGACATACATTGAGACGCGGCGGCGTGTATGAAAGCCGGCGACGAACCACTTGCAGATGGCCTTGGCCAGCGTCTTGGTGCAAGGCGGCGCAGGCCGGCCGCCTACGCGGCTCCACATGCTGCCGTAGAGCCCGCGCGTTCTGACGCCCAGTATGCGCACGCCCGCCGGGAGCTGCGAGGCGACATTGTGCGCGAGCTGGCGGTTTGACATCGACTCGCGTCCGTCGGCCGTGATGTGGCCCGACGGGTACAAGAGGACGCTCCGCCCGTTGGTGAGCGTCGCGAGCACCGTGAACGCCAGAGCCTTGGCGCGCCGCGCGGAGTTTCTGAGCGACGGGCGCACCTTTAATATCGGGCTGAAATTGATGCGGCGAAAGTCCGGCACGCGAACAGCGTCAACGAGCGCGAAAATATGGCGCAGAAGGCGGTTGGAGAAGAACGACTCGTCCACGAGAGGGCGAATGGTTATGCCGATGCGGTAAAGCTCGGTCGCGACGATTAAGGGGTCGACAATCGCGGGGTGGTTCGGTATGACAAAGTAGGTGGCGCGCGGGTCGATGGTGGCCGCGAGCGAAACGCTCACATCATAGCGGCGGTGGAGAATCCACCGGCCCACGATCAGCATCAGCCTGCGGCTTGAGTAGACTACCCAGGCCGCGAATACGATTACCGAAGTTATGATGCAGTAGAGCATTCCCCTCTCGCCCTTCCATTTGACACGTTGATTGTGAGTTTATCATTTACCGCCGCCGCCGTCAAGGGCGAAATCGGCCCGGGGGTGGTAGCGGCGGTGAATCTCGCCGAACCGGGCGGAGTCGACGTGGGTGTAGATCTGGGTAGTGCCTATGTCGGCGTGACCGAGCATCTCCTGTATGGCGCGTATGTCGGCGCCGTGCTGCAGCATATGCGAGGCGAAGCAGTGTCTGAGCACATGCGGCGAAATGCGGTCGGATGCGATTCCCGCGGCAGCGGCGCGTTCGCGCACGATCTTGAAGACGCCCTGCCGCGTGAACGGGCGGCCGAGACGCGTAAGAAAGACGTGCTTCTCGGCGAGGTCGCCCCTCGCGAAGATATCGCGCGCCGATGCGTAGTAGGCGTTCAGCGCGCGGGCGGCCGCCCCGCCAAGCGGCACTACGCGCTCCTTCGAGCCCTTGCCGAGTATGCGCACAAGTTCGCCGTCGGCGACCACATCGCCGGTCTCGAGCGCGCACGCCTCGGCGACGCGCAGGCCGCAGCCGTACATAACCTCCAAAAGAGCGCGGTCTCTAAGGTCGCGCGGAGTATTACCGTCGATTTTGTCGAGCATCGCGGCGACTTCTTCTTCCGACAGGACGCGCGGGAGCGCGCGCGCCTTCTTCGGCGAGTCGACGAGTTCGGTCGGGTTGGCGGAGATGAGCCGCCGCTCCTTGAGGTGGCGGTAGAACTCGCGTATCGCGGCCAGACGGCGCGCGCGCGTCGAAGAAGCCCTGCCTATACGCCGCTCGTCGCCAAGGTACTCGACAATCTCCTCGCGCGAGACTTCGCCGGCGCCGGACTTGCCGCGCCGCTTCATATATGCCGCGAAATCCCTCAAGTCGCGCCCGTACGCCTCGCATGTATTGCCGGCCATTTCGCGCTCGAACATGAGCGCGCCTGCGAACGACTCGATCTCGTCGTCGAATCTCACAGCCTGGAAACGAAGTCTTCTACAAGCGCGCTCATCTGGCGGCGCGCGGCGGCACCGGCCTCGACGACCTCCTCGTGGTTGAGCGCACGGCGCGATATGCCGGCGGCAAGATTTGTGACCAGCGAAACACCGGCGACCTTGAGTCCGCACGCCTTGGCGAAGACGGCTTCCGGCACGGTCGACATGCCGACGACATCAGCCCCCCACGCCTTGTAGGCCTGTATCTCGGCCGGCGTCTCGTAGCAGGGCCCGAGCGTGAAGGCGTAGACGCCGTCCATGACGCGCAGATCGAGGCGGTTCGCGCTGGCATGCAGAAGCTCTGCGAGGTGGCGGTTGTAGACCTCGGTCATGTCTGGAAAGCGCTCGCCCCACTCCGCACGGTGCGCGCCTACGAGGGGGTTCGCGCCAACGGTGTTCAAGTGATCGCGCAGTATCACGAAGTCGCCGGGCCTCAAAGCCGGGTTTATGCCGCCCGAAGCATTCGTCAGCAGCACGACGGGGCAGCCCATGCGGCGGAGTATCTCGACCGGCAGCACGACAGGCTCCCAGCCGACTCCTTCGTAGAAGTGGCGGCGGCCGCACCACGCGGCGATGCGGCGCTCGCCCCGGCGGTAGAGTATGAACTCGCCTGCGTGCCCCTTCACTGTCGACGCTCCAAGCCCGGGAATGTCGGCGTACGATATCCTCACAAGAACCTCGTCCATGACCAGGGCGTCGCCCCAGCCGCTGCCCAGAAGTATGCCGAGATCCGCAGCGCGCTCGAAGCAAAGGTCGGGCAGGTAGCCTGCGGCCTTGTCGAAAAATGGGATATCCACCGGTTTGCCTCCTTTCAATCGGCTACATTCTGCCGGAAAGCGCGTCTATGAGGTCGCAAAGCCTCTTGTACGCCACGGCCAGGTCGTCGTTGGTCACCTTGAACATGTATTCGCCGGCTCTCGCTATCTCGCCTTCGGCGTTCGCGAGGCGGCGTTCGATAACTTCTCGCGAATCGGTGCCGCGTCCCTCCAGGCGCGCGCGCAGCTCCTCCATGGACGGCGGCAGCACGAATATGTCTACATACCCTATCTTCAGAGGGTCGGTATTCGGCAGTGCGCGCACATGTTCGCGCACCTTCGCCGCGCCCTGGACGTCTATGTCGAGAATCATCGAGTTGCCCTCGCGAAGCACCTCCTCTATCGGAGCTTTGAGCGTGCCGTAATAGTTGCCGTGCACTTTGGCGTGCTCGATGAACGCGTTTTCCTCTATAAGCTCCTCGAAGCGCTCCTTGGCGAGAAAGTGGTAGTCGAGACCGTCCTCCTCTTCGCCGCGCGGCGCGCGCGTCGTACAGCTGATCGAGTATACCATGTCGTGGTACTCTTGCAACAGCATGTCTATGAGCGTCGACTTGCCGCACCCGCTCGGCGCAGACATGACTATGAACAGCGGCTTTGTCTCTTTCTTCTTGTTCATGCCCGGAGGATCCCCAGTTCATATGCGCGCCCTACGGCCGAAGTGGCGTTGGGGCAGTCCAACTTTGTCATCAGTCCCTTGAGGTGGGTCTTTACGGACTCCGCCCCGATGCCCAGACTGGCGGCTATCTGTTCGCGCTGCAGCCCTTGGGCGACGAGGCGCAGAACATCCATTTCGCGACCTGTCAAAAGCGACGGCGCCGCCTGGAAACGCTCGCAGGCGAAGTATTGCCCGTCGGCGGCGACGCGGCGAATCGCGTTCGCGAGGCGATCCTGGTCGACATCCTTCGGCAGATACCCGTGTGCGCCGGCGGCCCTGGCGCGAGCCTCCTCCTCCTTGAGCGGCATGCCGGCGAGCAATATCACGCGTGTCTCGGGCGCTAGCCTGCTCACGTGCTCCAGCATGTCAAACCCGCCCATGCGCGGCATTCTGACATCGCTCAGCAGAATGTCCGGCCTCGCCTTGGGGACAATCGAGACCGCCTCTTCGCCATTCGACGCCAGCGCGACGACATCAAAGTCGCCTTCGCTCTCGAGCATCGCCTCCAAGCCCTCGCGGACCATCGGGTGGTCGTCAACAATGACAATCTTCGTCAATTGCGCTGCTCCGATGGGACGTCGTACTTGCGCCCGTTGTACATCACGTCGCGACCGCGGCAGAGCCATTTGGTCAAGTCCTTGAGCTCGCTTTTGGTCAAGCCGTCGCGCGGGTAGGACAGCTTCTCGGTGTGGCCGTCGGCAAAGATGACATGGGCCTGCACCGCGCCGTTGCGCTTGTGGTTGAAGCCTATCCATTCGCCGCCGTCGCGGTCGTCGTACTGGAGCGTGCAGTCGCACTCAGTGCCCGAGGCCTGGGTGAAAGACGGCGTTTCGCCGATGTAGTCCTCCCACTGGAGCTCGGCGAAAAGCAACATCTTGTCGGGACGGTGGAGCGAGTTGAATTCTATGCCGTCATATGAGTCCGGCAGCGCCTTCGAGCCGTGGGTGTAGTCGAAGCCGAAGTCGCTGTTCATGACGTAGCTCCACTTCGGGGGCGTCTTCTTGACATTCTGGTTTCTGAGATGAGAGGGGCAAAGGTACGAAGATTCGCTTCTCACATAGCGCCAAAGCGCGCCGTTGGTAAGACAGTACATGCGGGATTCCTCGTCCTGATTGTAGGTCGAGCACCCCGTAAAGCCGATGTGGCTCGAGGTAGGGTACTTGTTCTGCGAATCCCAGCCGATCCAGCCGACGCGCTCGTTGTAGACCTCGGCGCCGCCGTCGCGGCTCGTAGAGACGAAACCTATCGAAACCTGCTCCACCGAGCCCGCAAGCGGGTAGCGCGTGGAGTCGCGCGCGGCGGAGTGGACGGCTGTCGCGAGCTGTTTCATGTTCGCGAGGCACTGTGCCGCGCGCGCCGACTCGGTGCCGCCGGCGAAGTATGTTATGAGCGCGCCCATTATTATGCCGATTATGCCGATTACGACCAGAAGTTCTACGAGGGTGAAGCCTTTTTTCATATCATGTCTCCTTGCTTGCAATTTTGTTTTTCGCCGAAATCAGTCGAACTGCCTGTAGAAGAGTATTCGGGTGCAGTGCGGGAAGATGCCGCTCGAGTCGTTCTTCTGGCGCTTCGGGTCTCGCCATACGAGCGCCATCGCCTTCGCGCCGAGCTGCGGCGGCAGCTGCCCCTCGCCGCCGCCTCCCAGCATCACCGGCTCGGCCCGCGCGAAAACAAGGAAGAGCTGCTGCTTGGCGGCGAAGCAGTCGCGCCAGTAGCCGTACAGGAACTTGCGGTCGGACGTCCATAGCGTGTCGGATCTATCGAGCGTCACATCGCCAAACCTGTTGCCGCCGTCCTGCCAGCCGAGCTCGTCCCACGCGGCCTCCCAATCGCCGTCGCGGTCGCTTCTTACAAGCCGCATGAAACGCCCGGCGAGAGCCTCCAGATCCTTCCAGTAAAGCGACGTCAGCACATAGTCGGAGCTTATGTTGAACTCGTTGAACGCATACTGCTCGTTGAACTTCTTGACGTCAAGGTCGCTGTAGCGGCTGCCGCCCTTGAGTTTCTCCACCTTGTTGGTCGAAGCGCGCTTCCAGTCGATCGGCGTATTGGCAAACGCAGCCATTATGACATTCGTCGAGTCGGAGTACGGGTTCACCCTGAAGCCTGGCCCGTCGTTCGTCCAAGGCACGTCCTCGAACGCCTCGGCGCCTTCGTCGCTGAACGGCTCGTAGCTGCGCCACGCGTACTTGCGGTTGACGGCCGAACCCTCGTCGGGTATCGACCGCCCTCTGTAGCTGTTCGGGCTCTCAAGGTCGCCGAGATAGCCGTCCGGGTTGTTGCCTTTGTTGAAAGTGAAAACCCTCGGCAGCAGAGCGAGCTCGAACTTGCTCTGAAGATAGCCGGCGTCGCTCGTCTGCATGAAAATGTCGGTGTCGCTCCCGTTCTGCCCCTGGATGCGCTTCGCGTGGGTGAGCCAGGTCTGCGCGTCCAGCTCCTGATCGAGACGTATCCAGCTCTCGGGCGCGTGGTTGAACCTCGGGTCGGGGACGAACGCCGCCTTGGGCGAGACGCCGATCGCGAGCTGCTTCGAATTCTCCACCAGCTCGTCGAGGCGCTTTACCGAAATCTTGAGCGGGTCGGCCGCATTGTCGAGCGTCGTGTCGAAACGCATGAGCGGGTATGCGTCGCCAAGGATGCCTTGCAGACCCTGGTGGGCCTTGTCGGCGCCATTGTCGTTGTTCTGTATCTTGTCGTCGAGAACGCACGCCGGCACCATGTCGACGACGTCGGAGCCGTCTTTGACGCGAAGCCACACCGCCGTATTGAGGTAGAGATTCGGTCCGTCGTCGTAACTCCTGCCGGCCGTGCTGACATCGAGGGTCTTAACCCCGCCCTTGGCGTCGTAAATCTTCAGGTCGGACTCCGCCTTGACGTCGCTGCAGAGGTTCGGGTTCTCCATGACCTCCTTGGCGGTAGGCTTCCATTCGTTGCTGACGACAACGCCGCCGGTCGTCTGCTTGGTCTGCGTCCAGGTATATGTGACCTTCAAAAGCTTCATGTTGTCCACGTCGCTCTTGATAGACACGCCTTCGCCCAGCGCCAGGGTCGTCTTGCCTACGGCGTCTTCCTCTTTGAGCGAGTCGATACTCGAAAGCTTCAGAGTCTTTACATCGCTGATTGCGGTCTCTTTGAGCTTGATTGAAATGAGGCCGTCCTTCACACCGGTGGCGGGTATCGACTTGTCTGCGAGGTGAAGCTTGTCGCCGTCGCGGTTGTTGGTCCTGAGCGGCATCTCCGCGTCGGAGAAGAAGAAGGCGAAGCGGCCGTCCATCGTGAACGCGCTGCTGTCGGCGTCATCGCCGTGCGCGAACGGGAAAGTCGTTATCGCCGACAGCTGGCCGTTCATAAAGCACTTTGCGAGCTGTGCGCCGTCCAGCGAATAGGTGACCGTCAGCGTCGCCTGGCGGCTCGCCTTTGTTTCGCCCGAGACCTGTATGGCCTCGTCGTTGATCGCCTTGGGCTCGCGCGTGACGGCGAGCGCGCCGTCCCTCAGCGCGAGGTTGATGCCGGCTACCATCGGCACGCGTTCTGTCGTCGGTATGCCGAGCGAAATCGGCCGGTGGTCGGTGTCGAGGTAGTCGAAGAGTATCGCGCAGCCAAGGCGCCCGATGTACCTGCGCCACTCGGCCAGAGCGTTCTGCATCGGCGTTATCAGGCTGGCCGAACTGCCGTAGTCGTCCAGATCGGCGTAGTCGAACGGCTGGTTGTCGGGATTGTTGAGGTCGTACTCCTCCATCTCGCTCTTCGTAAGCTCGTTCGGGAAGTACCCGTCTGTCACGAACGTCATCCGGCGCAAGACCTCGAGATCCTCGAAGCTTTCTCCGCTGCCCGGCAGAATGCCTTTGCCCTCGGTGCCGGTGCCATTGCCGTTGCCGCTGCCGGAGTTCTTGACATAATCGTAGAATGGCGACCAGAACTTGCCGATTTTACCGTAGTGGCCGAGCGCGAGGTTGTAGTCGGCGAGCGAGACGAGCGGGTATCTGCTGTCGAACGAAATCGTGCCGGTCGTCTTGTCGAAGCGGCGGAACTCCTCCATGAACTGGTCCCACTCCTTGGCGCCATCTTCGACGGTCGAGTGTTCCTGGTTAGGTTTGGCGTTTTCGAAGAGATAGGCGAGCGAAACGCGGCCCTGCGGCGAGGAAGAGCGCGAGACATTGGCCGCCAGGCGGTTGATGTCAAAGTAGTCCGACACGTCGACCGCAGTGAAGGCGTAGCGCCCGACGTCGAAATCGAACGTCTGCCAGCGTGCCGTCGGGGTGATGCGCGAATAGTGCCGCGTCTCGTTGATGAGCGGCGGCGGTATATAGGCGAGGGCTTCCATGCACAGCGTAGGCACCGTGTGGTAGCCGAGCCTCGCAGGGTCCGGGTCCTCGGCTCTGAAGTTGCGGTTTGTCGCGAGCAGGACGCGCCCTTTCCAGAAGTTGAGGGTTCTGTTGGCGTCATCCTGCATGTAGTCGCGATCCTCCGAGACGAACTTCGAGCCGATGTTCGGGTGGGGGTTGTCGTTGACCGCGCGGTCTACGAACGATATGGCTCTCGCGACGGCCCCCTTGACGAGCATCCTCGACGAGTTTGTGCGCCTCAAATAGCTCGACGGCAGTCTCGCCGAGCGCATGTAGGTGGCGAACCCGACGGCCGAGATTATCAGGAACGAGAGCATCCCCAGAACGATGAGGAGCGCGCTGCCCTTTCTGAGAGATACCGGTTTCATCTGCGTTCCTCCTTCGAAAGCCTGTAATAATTCGGGAAGAACACCGTCGAGCGCATGTTCTCCGACGCCGACTTGGGCTGGATCGGCTTGCCTTTTTCAATCTTGAACTTGTATGGCGTCCCCCACGGGTCGCGCATCTTGCCGCCGCCTCTCAGCGACGCCATCAGCACGGAAGGTATCTTGTCGCCGCCGACGGTGGAGCCGCCGTCGCCCAGCAGAAAACCGAGACTGCCCGCGTCGGCCTCGGTCTCGCCGACCGGCTGGAGCTCGGCATAGTTCTCGTAGGCGAGAATCGCCTGCATGACCGCCCTCGTCTCGCTTTGGGCCCTCGCCACGTTCGCGCGCTCCTGCGCACGCGTCACGGAGACCGAGAAAGCCGCGATGAGCGTCGCCAGGATGCCCAGCACGACCAGCAGCTCGACTAGCGTGAAGCCGCGTCTTGTATCAGTCCGGAATCTCATATGGATAGCTGTCTATGTTGTCGTATCTGGTGTTGAAATCGCGGTCGGGACCCGCCGAGCGCACGACTACGATGTAGTTGTCGCTGGACTTGTTGTCGCCATTGCCCGAAGCGTTCACCGGAGTGCCGGAGAACGAGCTCAGCGTAGAGCTCTCGTTCAGCTTTGGGGCCATCACAATCGGGTATTCGCCGTCGGCGTCGACGGCGCGCTCGCGCAGCCGCCCGCCCTTGTCGCCGTCCCAGAGGCCCAGAACGCGGCGCGTATTGCCGCCCCAGATGTAGGCGTTGTCGGCCTCGTCGCGGGCCTGGGAGAGTTTCATTCTGACCTCATCCATGTCGACGACGCCGGCGACGCCCGTGCGCCATGAAATCGACGACTGGCTGAACATCTGGGTAAGCACTGTCACAAGCATGCCGAGAAGCATGCTCGCCACGAGAAGCTCGAGTATCGTAAAGCCGCGCTTCACTTCTCATCCTCCTCTCTATGGCCCTGAAAGGCCACCTCGGTGTAGTAAAGCGGCATCGCCAGCAGCTCCGAACGGTTGCGCGAGGCCCTGAAGCCGATTCTCACGATCGGGTTGTTGCTGTTTTTGTCGTTCTGTTCGCGGTGCTGCACGACGAGCCCGGCGGCCTCGAGCTTGTACATCTCGGGCGCTACCCACGACGCGCTGAAGCCGGGCACGTTGAGCTTGCCAACGACCTCGTCGAAGACGCCCTTCGCGGTCGATGCCGGGTTGCCCTGCACCATGCCGTAGTTGTTCAAGTACGCCCCCCAGCCGCCGCTCGGGTACTCCTCAAGCTTGTTGAAGGTCTCCCATGTGATATTGGTCGACGAAAGCGCCACCACGAGCTGGCTTACGATCGCCTCGGCGTACGCGGCCGAAGCCACGTCGTCCCGGCTCTGGCGGTTCTCGCGGTACCCGAGCGAGTAGAGCCCGAGTATGGCGAGTATGCCCCCCGCCATGATCATGATGGCGAGGTTTATCTCCATTAGCGTGAATGCTTTTCTCATCTGCCTTGCTTCTCCCCGTTATTTGCTTGTTGTCGCCGTCTTGGAGTCGCCCGTCAGCTTGCCCACTTCCTTGGCGGTCGGCGCGCCCGACGCGCCGGGTCTTATGCTCGATACCGTCACGGGGCTTATGCCGCTCGTGCTGGTGTATGACGTTTTCGGCATGAACATCCTCACATCCGCGCCCTTGATCGGGTCGTCGGGCTTCGTAGAGTAGCAGCCTTCGCCCTGACCGAACACGTAGCCGTAGGGCAACGTTATCTCGGCGAACTCGAACCCGTAGGCGTCGCCGGTCTTCCAGGTGACGCCGTTGGCGTCCACGAGCTGGTAGTAATAGCTTCTTATGCAGGCCATCCCGGTCGCGTTGTTGTCGCGCGGCCCGAGCGCCAGCATCGGCGTGACGGGATTGTCGTCGATTCGCGTGTACGGCGAGATGAGCGAGTAGCGGGAGGTTGTCTCGTCGGCGCTCATCGGGTATAGCCTGACACCGACCTTTTCGCTCCCCGAACTCGCGCCGGACGACTCTGTGCCGGAGCCGCCGTCCTCGTCTTCGTCCAGAAGCTGGCGGTTGAACCTCAAGTCGCCGTACTCGTCGTAGAGCCGCTGGCCCTGCACCTCGGTTATGCGCCCCGACTGCCTCACCGCGACGGCGTGGCCGACTACAACCGGTATGCCGTCCGCGACCGACAAGGTCTCGTTCCAGAAATGCACGGCGACGGGAGTGCGGTCGATCTGCGCGCGCTGGTTCGCCGACCTCAAGAACTGGTTCGTGTTCTGAAGCACGCTGCGCTCCTCCATGCCGCGGCGCATCGCGCGGTAGCCGGCGACGGTCATCGAGCCCATCGCGCCCATGATCGCGACAACCACGAGAAGCTCAAGAAGCGTAAAGCCGTTTCTTTTCATTGCCTTCTCACCTCCATGGTGTCTGTCGGGTAGTGGTAGATTATCCTGAACCGGCGAAACCACCCGTGGTCCGTCTCGGGATAGCCGAAGTACATTCGCGAAAGCCCGAGGCCGCCGGGATTCTGGGCTGTGCCGCGCACCGCCTGCCAGAAGTCCATGCCGTGGGCCCGCGAGTTGCCCTCGCCCGGATTCGACGAGACGTAGAGGCCGGAGACGTCGAAGACCGGGCTGCCCTCCTTGGTCTTTTTGACTAATTCCTTTATGGAGTCTCTGACCTGGCTGCCCGTGAGCTCGAAGGTGTCGTTCATCGAGTTCTGGCCGACGCTGAGCGGCCACTCGCCCTCCTGTTCGCGGTATGTCTCAAGGCCCTGGCGGACGAGCCCGCAGAGGAACTCGGTCTTCTTGTTTCGCGTGTGCCTGAAGGAGTTCGAGGCGGCCGTCATGACGATGCCCAGGAGAATGCCCAGGATCGCCATCACCACCATCAGCTCCAGAAGTGTGAAAGCCTTTTTCATCTTGTTACTTGACGTTGTGCGTTTTGCCGACGTCCCAACTGTACACATCGTCTGCGCGGCGGCCTTCGGTATAGCGCTCGATCACGCCGTCCGGGCCGGAGCACCAGACCGCGGCCGTGGCGCGTATCCTGATGCCCTCGCCGCCCACCATGGCATCGTCGATCACCCCGTCGCCGTCAAGGTCGAGAGCACACCTGAGCCTATGGTCGCGAATCGTGCCGCCGCTCGGGACGACGCGCGTCTCGTCTGTCGAGTCGCGGTTCATCTTCTTGATGACGTCCTGCGCCCAGGGCGAGACTATGCCGAAGCGGTCAAGGCCGGTGAGTTTGCTCTGGCCGTCGCTCGTAAGCGCCATGCCGGCGCGGGCGAGCGGGTAGCCGGTTTCTCTGTCGAGGCCCTGTTCGCTCAGGCGGCTGTTGTTTCTCAGTATCTCGGGCCAGATGCCGCGGTCGTCGAACATGACCGTAAGAACGGTCGCGGTGTTGCTCACAAGCTCGCGGCATTTCGCGAGCTGCGCCTTCTTGGGCGCGTTCATGAACGTGGACGTGAGCGCGGCCATGAGTATGCCCAGTATGGCCAGCACGACGAGAATCTCGATCAGAGTAAAGCCTTTCTTCATATTTTCGCCTCCTTAGTTGCTTAGGTGCCTTATGTCGTCCTTCATCCAGCCCGTCGCGGTCGCGCGCTGCTGGGTGGTGAGCTTGTCGATGGAAATCCACGGCGGGAAGGTCCTGCCGTTGGGGCCGGCGCTCCACAGCGTGTAGCGCTGGTACGGCGCGGGCGAATAGTAGTAAAGCTCGTGCCACCAGCCGTCGCGAACTGTTATGCCGTCCAGGATGTACCGCCCGCCGCCGCCCGACGACGACCCCTGGCCGGGTCGCGTCCCGGGAGGCGCGAAAATCTCAATGCCCGAATTTTCGACGTTCAACTCGCCGGCGCACGACGAATCGTTGCCTTTCACGTTCACTCCGAAGAGATAAACGTTGTAGTTCGCGGCGCACGTGCCCTCCAGGTTGGGCATCCACCGCGCGCAGGCCGCCTGCGACGGGATGTTCAGCACGCTCGCGCGCCCGTACTGCCCGAGGTCGTTGTTTCTCACCCTGTCCTGCACGTCCTTCCAGTTGTTGAAGTGCTTGCCGGTGAAAGGATTGCACGGCGTCTCGTTGTTGCCCTTCCACTGGGCGAAGTTCTCGTAGAACTCGCGCCGCCCGTTCATCATGATCACGTATCTCGGCAGGAGAAAGCTCATGAGACCGAACTTGAAGAGCTGGATGTCGCGCCAGTCGGTGTCGTTCGCGACCGAGTTGAACCGGCCGGGGTCGTCCGCCGCGCCGTCGAACGCATAATTCCTGCCCTTGTACTTCGCGAAGCGGTCGTCGCCATTGTTCGCGCGCTGCGCGCGGTCCTGCATCTCCTCGCTAATCGCCTGGATCATCCCTTTGAACCCTTCGGGGAACGGGAAGCGCGCCGCGACGGGCTGCGAGACGCAGGCCGCGTACACGTTGTCCCAGACAAGGTCGTTGCCGGTCTGGACTTCGTCGGACTGCACACTGTTCACCGCTCTGAGAAAAATATCTCTGGAGCCGTGCACCTTGACCGGCGGATAGCACCCGAACGCCGCATGGTAGCCTGAAAGGCAGTTCTCGACCTTCTGCATGCGCGAGATCGTCAAAGTGCGGCGGTAGGTGTCGGTGCCTACATTGCCGAGCTTGACCACGAGCCCCATGAGGATCGCGAGGACCGCGATCGTTATCATGAGCTCCAGGAGGGTAAAAGCCTTCTTCATTTCGTTCAAGCCCCTTCGCGTCAGCCGGCAGCGCCGCCCGAGACGGACTGGATTATCTGCATCATCGGCATGAACATCGCGACGACGATCGTGCCTACCACCACTGCCAGGAAGATGATGAGCGCCGGCTCGATGGCGGCCGTCATGCCCGCGACGGCGTTGTCGACCTCGTCGTCGTATGTGTCGGCGATGCGCGTGAGCATCTCGGCGGTCGCGCCGGTCTCCTCGCCGACCTCGACCATCGACACCACCATCGGCGGGAAGACCCAGCACTGCCCGAGGGGCTGGGTCATGCCTTCGCCTTCCTTTACGGCGTCGTGCACGTTCTGTATCGCGCCCGAAACCACACGGTTGCCCGTCGTGTCGCGCACGATCACCAGAGCCTGGAGAATCGGCACGCCCGACGACAAAAGCGTGCCCAGCGTGCGCGTGAGGCGCGAAATGGCCGTCCTCTGCACCAAAGTGCCCGTCACCGGCATTTTCAGCGAGAGCCAGTCGAAGAAGAGCGCCCCCTTCGCCGTCTTGCCTACAATCTTCTTGGCCACCACGAGGGCGGCGATGACGATTAATATGAAAAGGATGTTGTGCTGGGTGAACTCGGAAGCGTCGATGACGAACTGGGTTATGGCCGGCAGTTCCGCCCCGCCCATCATGTCGGCGAAGACCTGTTTGAACTTCGGGATGACCGTCACGAGCAGGAACGCCGTGATGCCCACCGCGGCGACGAGGACGACGATCGGGTAGATCATCGCGCCCTTCACCTTGTTCTTGATCTTCTCGGCCTTTTCGGCGAACTCCGCCAGACGCCCGAGCACCACTTCGAGAACGCCGCCCGCCTCGCCGGCCTTCACCATGTTTACGTACAGGTTGTCGAAGATCTTCGGGTAGGCCGTAAGCGCCTCGGAGAACGTACCGCCCGCCTGGATCGACTCTGAGACGCCCTCCAGGGCCTCCTTCATCTGCGGGTCTTTCATCTGGCGCTTCAAGACGTCGATGCCTCGCATGAGCGGCATGCCCGCAGTCGCCAGCGTCGCCAGCTGGCGCGTGAACTGCGTCAGAACCTTGGTCTTGACCTTGCCGCGCAGGAACTTGGGCATAGGGATCTTAATATCCATGCTAAGGCCCTTGCCTTTTTTCTTGCCGCCCTCTGCGGCCGCCGGCGCGGGCTTCTTGGCGCCCTTCTTCTTCGGCGCGCCCGCCGCCGGCGCGCTCGCCGGCGAATGAACCTCGCCGAGCGCCGTCGGGAAAAGCCCTTGCGCGCGAACCGCCGCTATGGCCTCGTTGCGCGAGCCTGCCTCTACCTGGCCGCGGGTCTCGTTGCCCCCGGCGTCCTTTGCGATATACTGGAATGTCGCCATGAGTTCCTCTTTTTCAAGTGTTGGTTGTATTATAGCACACAATACCTCTTGCAGGCAACTGGAAAACGCCGGAAATTCCGTCCGGGTCTCCCCTTTCCCCCGCCCTTGGCGACGCCGTTACGCCAGAAAATCGGGCACTTCGACCGGTGCAGAGCCCGCAGCGACGGAACGCTCCGACAGCTCCGTCAGACAGCTCCACGTCGCCGCGTCGTAAACGTCGGCGTCCATCGGCTCGCCGCGCTGAAGGCTCTGCGCCCAGCGAAGGTCCATCTTGAAGTCCATCCCGCCGTGCCCGCCGACCTTCTTCGCGAGCTCGCCCGATTCGCGCTCCAGAGGGTGCATATACTTCTCCTTCAAGGCCGCGAGCTCGTCGTCCTTCAGCCACTTCTCGCTGTCCGGCAGCAGCGCCACCCTGAGCGGATACCCGCAAAGCGTGCCCTCCGTGCCGGAGATGAGGTTGATGCGGCTGTAGGGGCGCGGCGACTGGACGGCGTGCTGTATCATTATCGTGCGGCCCTTGGCGGTGTGAAAGAGCGAGGTGTTCATGTCGCCGAGTTTGTAGCGAGCCCTGGCCTCGGGCGAGTCGGCCCCGAACTGCCGCGCCGCGAACGCCGTTATGCCGGCCTGCCGGGAACTCATCGAGACGACGCGCTCCAGCTTGTCGCCCCGGTTTATGCCCATGTACTGGCATATCGGCCCGAGACCGTGCGTCGGGTACGGGTTGCCGTCATGCGCCTGGTTCCACTTCACCCGCCAGCGGTTCCACGTTCCCCTTAGAGCCGTGAAGTAGGTGCAGCCGTCGACCTCCGCGAAGTTCTCGGCCGCCAAATTGTGTATGTAGGCCCCTTCGCCATGCACCAGTTCGCCCAAGACCCCGTGCCGGCACAGATTCAGCGCGAAGAGTTCCTCCTCGCCATAGCAGCAGTTTTCGAGCGGTATGAGATGGCGCCGCGCCTTCTCGGCGGTCTTGACGAGCAGCCAGCAGTCGTCGACCGTCATCGCGCAGGGCACCTCCACTGCAGCGTGCTTGCCGGCCGCCAGCCCGGCGACCGCCGCCGGAACATGCACCGGCCACGGCGCGGTGACGTAGACGAGATCGACTTCGGGATCGTCAGCGAGCGCCTTGTACGATTCCGGCCCCAGATACGTGCGCGCCTCGCGCCGCCCTTCGCCTTTCAGCGCGGCGTTGCCTTCAGCCAGGCGGTACTCCTCGACGTCTGCAAGCGCCACCACCTCAAGCCCGGGTATCTTCGAGAGCCGCTTCACCGCCCACTCGCCGCGCCGCCCCACGCCGACTACACCAACCCTGACGCGCTCCATCGGCGCGCAGGCGAAGCCCTGCATCATCCCGCCCATTTGTCCTTCTTTCTCGATGGCTCGGCTATTCGACCTTGAAAACGCCCTTGAGCGGAACCGTCACGTTTTCGGTGTCGCCGCCGGTCTGCAGAAACCCGCCACCCGGGACGGGACCCGCAT
Organism: Kiritimatiellia bacterium; assembly: GCA_045545855.1. Taxonomy (GTDB): domain Bacteria; phylum Verrucomicrobiota; class Kiritimatiellia; order RFP12; family UBA1067; genus UBA1067. The sequence continues at coordinate 27,937 of JAZQBR010000065.1, forward strand.
CTATCGTTGTGAGGGTGTTGCGATCGCCGGTGAACATCGCCATTGTCGCCTTCTGCAGCGGACCGCCCGCCCCGCTGCGCCCCGCAAAGCCCGTGAACTCGGCCCGCCTCACCAGCGTCTTTGAAACCCCGTTTCGCCAGAAGTCCTCCACAAACGAGTGTACCTCGCGGATTGTGTGCGGCTTGTTGTGGCTGGGTATGGAAATCGCCGCTATCTTGACTTCGCCGGACTCGTTGGCCACATAACCGGTTACAAGGGTGCGGCCGGCCCCTTCTGCCTCGGCCGTCACGCGAAACGTAACCTTCTTGCCGACCTCCCAGTTGCAGCCAAACATCGTTTTCGCGCCGGTGCCCTCGCCGCCAAAACGCGAAACATTCACCATCTTGTCGGCGTACACCACCTTCGCGCGGCGCTCTTCGGCTACATCAGACTCCTTGGCCGAAAAATCGCTGCTGTCCGCGTCGGGATCCCAGACGGAAAAAATGCCTACATGCGAGCCGCGCAGATTCTGAAGGCCCATGTAGCCGCCGTCGAAGCCGATCACCATGAAATAGCTGTTGGTCTGCTCCTGGGTGACGGTGACGCTGCCAACGACCTCCGTCAAGTCGCCCGGCAGCCCCCCCCAGTGCAAATGCACGCTTCTCGCCTGGCGCTGCGCCTCGATGTAGCCCGGGGACATTGACGCCATGGCAGACACCGTCGACACTGCCGCAATCGCCGCATATAAAACAAGACTCTTCATTGTTGATGCTCCTGGATTGGCTGGTTGTTATTCTTCTATCCTTATCTCGGCGAGCGATGCAAACTCGCGCCCCTGATGCTCGCCGAGGCCGGTAAAGCGCCAATATCTCGCCGGCGCCGGCGCGAACGCGAAATGCTGCTCGGCCGCCGAGCCCTTCAGCTGCGAGGCGACAACCTCGCGCCACGTCTCGCCGTCGGCCGAAACTTCGAACCGAAAGTCCTTTACATAGCCGTTCACGCCCTGCTGCCTCTGCCAAATCGAGACTCCCTTCGCCGTGACATCGCGCCCCATGTCGACGGTTACGGAGTGGGGATACTTCGTGAGCGTGACACCGTACTGGCTGTGCCAGATGGTCGAGAGATCTCCGTCAACGAGGTGGTCCGCGTCGCCCTCGCCCGGCTCCGCCGATGTGCACGCAACCACGACCGGTATTATGTCCTCGCCCGTCCTCACGTCCGGCGGCAGCGCGGCCGGCGGCATCGACGGCAGCTTGTTCCCCATGCTGTTGCCAATGACGAAATCGAGCCTATAGGTCCTGTCGTTGCGGACTATGTCGCGGCCGAGAGGGCCCGGCCCGCACGACGCGCCGCCCAGGCCCCTCACAGCTGCGAATATGCCGAGCTCGACCTTCGACATCTCCGGCAGCTCTTCGGGATGGGCCGCACGCACAAGCTCCATGGGCGAATAAGGTATCGCCGAGAAAGAGAACGGCTCGCCCAGGGTCGTTACGATGAATGCGCTTTTACGCGGCTTTTCCGCAGCGTTCGGGTACACTGCCGCCAAATACGTGTTCTCGCGGTTGCCCATGTCCTGGGGCTTCGCATAGCGCTCGACCATCTGCCAGTCGCAGCGGGTCCAAAGCGACGTGTGCGCGCTGCTCTTCCTGTCGGGATAGTTCTCGTGCGGACCCGCCCCGAGCCACATCGCCGTGTACGAGTCGATGGCGAGTGTGAAGCGGTAGCCGATTCGCGCGAGCTCCATCACGCGGCCGCGCGGACGTATCTCGGACTGGCACGCGACGAGTCCGTCGCCGAACACCGTCCACTTCCGGGCGACGATGAAGCGCGGCGAATGGGGCTTCGCGTTTCTGCCGCGCACGTCCGCGACGATCGTTACGGACTTCGAACCGTCCGCGTTCGTCTCTACGGGCGAGATCGATGTCGCCGTCTCAACGAGGTCGTGCAGCCCCGCCTCCATCCAGCGCCGCCCCAGCCCGCCATCGTTGGGGACAGGCGCACGGAACGCGTCGACTGTCATCGGCGCCGCCAGATGTTCCTCGCCGTTGCGCATATACGAAACGAGCGCTCCCGTCTCGCGGCAGAACCGCACCGTGAAGTTCGTCCCGCCGAGTGCGACGGACTTCTCGTCCGAAAGTTCGTTGACGACCCCCGTCGACGAAATCGTTTCCCGGTCGGCCAGAAGCCGCTTGTCGGTCCACTCTTCGCACGCGACCAAATGGTCTTTTTTCAAAACGCCTTCATCCGCCTTGAGTACAATCCCCACGGCCCTGCCTATCCTCGGCTCGCCCCTGGAGTTGTTGTTGGGCGGCAGGTCGAACGTCTGTTCGCCGCGCGGCGGCATCGAGAGATCGGCGCTGAATCCGCCCGTCTGGAGACAGTACCCTTCGCCGCTCCTGAAATAGTTGAGGTTCTTGACCGTCACCTGGCGTCCGTCCGCCGAAAACTTTATGTCGAACGGCTGGAAGACGCGCTTCACCTCCCAGTAGCCGGGCTGGAGCGTGCGGTCGGAGTGTATCGTGCCGTTCATCACGAAAAGCCCGTCGTTCGGCTTGTCGCCGAAGTCGCCACCGTAGGCGAGAATCATCTTGCCGTCCTTGTTCTTCTTCCAAAGCCCCTGGTCGACCCAGTCCCAGATCGCCGCGCCGAGTATCACGTCCGACGACTCGATCGCGTCCTGGTAGTCCTTGAGGTTCCCCATCGCGTTGCACATGTTGTGCGCGTATTCGGAGATGTAGAAAGGCTTCTTCGCCTTGTGGTCGTTTGCCTTCCACACGGTCCAGTCCACGCCCGGATACTGGTTGGAATCGACATCCGCGACGGAATTGTCGCGCTCGTACTGGATCGGACGCGAGGGATCCATCTTTCTTATCGCGGCGGATGCGGTCTGGAAGTTCTCGCCCGGCCCCGCCTCGTTGCCGAGGCTCCAGAAGACGACGGACGGATGGTTGCGGTTGCGCTTGACCATGTCGAGATTGCGCACGACGGTCGCCTTCTCCCACTCCTTGCGGTGCGAAAGCAACGCCTCGCCGTAGTAGTAGCCGTGCGATTCCACGTTCGCTTCGTCCATCACGTAGATTCCGTATATGTCGCAGAGGTAGTAGAAGTAGTCGTCCTCGGGATAGTGCGAGTTGCGCACGTGGTTGATGTTTGCCTCCTTCATGAGACGCACGTCTTCGAGCTGCCTCTCGCGCGGCACGTAGTGTCCGTACATCGGGTCGGTCTCGTGCCTGTTGACGCCGCGGAACTTGATCTTCTTGCCGTTGAAGTAGTAGCGTCCGTTTTTGATTTCAGATGTGCGAAAACCAACAAGGCAAGATATGTACTCCTCGCTAGGAGACCAGACGGCCTGGCCGTTCTGAAAAGACAAGAGGCCCTTTCTCCCAGCCTTTTTAAGCACCAGTTTGTAGCAATTCGGTTCTTCAGCGCTCCACAACTTCGGCGAGTGGACGCGGAGGCTTATGTCACCGTCCGTCGCCTCCGACACCAGTTTCCCGTCCATCGTATAGAGTTGGATGGACAGCTTGCCGCAGTCGTCTTCAACGCCCCGCGCTGTGTTCGGCACATCCAGCACCCAGTCCCCCTTCAGATTATCCGAATCGACTGGTTGCACATTCACAGCGAAATCGTCTATGCGCGCCCACGGCCTTGCGAGGAGCCACGTCGAGCGGGCGATGCCGGAGAGACGGAACATGTCCTGGTCTTCGAGATACGAGCCGTCGGAGTAGCGATAGACCTCCAGCGCGACGACGTTCTTTCCGGGCTTCACAAACTTCGTGACGTTGAACTCGGCGGGGTTGCGCGAATCCTTCGAGAAGCCGACGTACTCGCCGTTGACCCAGAGGTAGAAGAACGAATCGACGGCGTCGAACTTGAGGAAGATTTCGTGTCCGCTCCACTTCTCCGGCACGTCGAAGTCGCGGCGGTAGGAGCCGACGGGATTGCGCGCAGCGTAGGAGGTCCAGTCCTTCGGCGGCTCGCCCATGACGTCCGGCTGGTCGCGCTTAAAGGGATATGTCTGGTTGGTGTAGATGGGCGTTCCCCAGCCGCCCTTGCCGTTCGCGCCATACGCCTGCCACGAGCACGGCACCTTGATCGTCTCCCAGCCAGAGACGTCGTAGTCCGGCATCTCGAAGCCGACCGGACGCGACGCGGGGTCAGGCGACCACTTGAACTTCCACGCCGTCTCGGAGTCGAGCGAGATCGTGCGCTCCGAGAACTCGGGGAGGATCTTAAGCGCGCTTTCAAGCGTGTCGAAGCTGGAGAACGCCGCACGGCGCTCTTCGCGGCCGAACGACAGGTTCTCCGGCTCCTTCCATTCCGTACCGGTAGGCTTCGCGGCCTCGACGTTAACACACGCGGCAAGCGTCATAGCGACTGCGGCAATCTTTCTCATTTGCGTTCCCATCCCTTCCCGCCACCCTATTCTGGCGACAGAGGTACAGTATACACAATATACATGGCTATTGTCAACTGCGAAGTGATACGCCTTTACGGTAGCTGGCCCTGTAGCCCTTCGGCGCGCTCGGTGATCGCGCCCTACCGAAGGTAGGGGCCGACTACCAGGCGGCCCGAACGTCGCGAACATGAAAGAAGCCATAAACACCACCCCGGGGTTATCAACAGCCCCCGACCCCGCCCCCGCGCGCGCGCGTGGTATGACATACGCATACGGGTATTAATAATAATACTTGTTTCTCAGACCACGCTCGCGTGCGCGCGCACGCGTACGCGTACGCGCGTGGACTGTGTACACAGTACACAGACCAGTACACAGACGAGATTTATAAATAAACCTGATTGTTCACAGACCACGGGCGCGCGCGCGCGTACGCGAGGGCATGTTCGTGGGAAGCGTTACCAACGCGGCATGGTAGGGGGCGGACCACCGGGTGGCCCGTTGCGAAGTCGGAGGCCAAGCGGGCTTAGGAAGACAAAGGGC
>JAZQBR010000066.1:0-1636 GCA_045545855.1 Kiritimatiellia bacterium
AAATCGTGAATCCGGCCCATCAACATGACAGCATCGTGTTTCATGGCCGGACATTATAGTTAGATGTCTAACTTTTGTCAAGGGACGACACGTAAATTTTTCTATCGCATTCTGGTTCGCAATATCAAGTTTCAAACGTCTGGACGGCGGCGATGGTGCGCGCGATGAGGTCGTCCAGCGTCCAGCCGAGCTGGTCCGCCCCGCGCCGGATCACGTCGCGCGAGCAGCCGGCGGCGAATTTCTTGTCCTTGAACTTCTTCTTCACGCTCTTCAGGTTCAGGTCCTTCGCGCTTTTCGAGGGATACATCAGCACGACGGCACCGAGAAGCCCCGTCAATTCGTCTACGGCATAGAGGATCTTCTCCATCTCGTGTTCGGGAGCGATGTCGTTTACGATGGCGTAGCCGTGCGAGGCGACGGCCCGGTTGATGGAGTCCTCGACCCCAAGCTCTTTCAGCAGGGTCTGGCTCTTGACGCAGTGCTCCTGCGGCCATTGTTCGAAGTCGATGTCGTGCAACATCCCCACGATGCCCCAGTAGTCCTCTTCTTCGGCGTATCCGAGTTCACGCGCAAAATAGCGCATCGTCTTCTCGACTGTCTCGGCGTGATGGAGGTGGAACGCATCCTTGTTGTAGCGCGTCAAGAGCTCCCACGCGGCGTCACGCGTGAGATGGGTTGTGCGTATGGCATTCGGATCTGACATAGTTGACCATCTTTCTTTTGGTGTTAACGGCGAATATTATCCCATAATCCAAGGACTATAGGGTAATCGGAAATGGATCTGCTTCAAAATAGGCGTTTCCTATTTGGATTCCTGTTCCAACTCTCGCTTCTCAAACATCAAAGCGAAAGATACCACGAGAAGGACGCAAGAACACCATATCGCCCGGATTCCGAGCTTCGGCACGGCAAGCGAACCAAGAGTAGCACCGAGTGCGAACAGCGCGATGATGCCAAGGTAACGTTCCGCTCGGAGCCACGCCCGCCTACCGCCGCCGGACAGGGCACGGCCGCCCCATTCTGCGAACGAACGGAGGTTCCCGATGCACATCGTGCTGGAGTAGACATTGCCATGTATCTTGCGGAACGCCTGCACCTGCATCGCACATGTAAACGAAACGATGGCGTTGGCCACGAAGTCGAAACCGGACGGGATGAAACCAACTACGGACAGAAGCACAACTTCGACGATAAGAACTTCCTGCCGCCAGTGTAAAGTAAGCGAACGACGACGCAGGAAAAATGCCGCGAACACTCCCAGCATGAAAGCCGTCACGGGCAGGAGATAGTGAATCGCCCCTGCAATGTCAAGTGCAAACACCTTTGTGCCGAAAAGGACGATGTTTCCCGTCTGCGCATTTGCGAACACATGTCCGCGAGCAAGAAACGAGTAGGCGTCTTGAAACCCGCCGGACAGGGCGAGAAACGCCGCTACGCGCCATGCGTCCGAGGCGTGCGTCCTCTTCATCCCCATCAACCCCTTGTGAGTATTGTGAATCATGCCAACGCCCTATTTTCGATTGGCTGGTAGTCGATTTTCGATTCCTCGTCGGTCGTTTCGAGCTTCATGATGACGGGGCGGAGTCCGTCGTTGCAGCTCACGATGGCGACGCCGGGTTTCTTGATCCATTCGCCG
>JAZQBR010000067.1:0-11804 GCA_045545855.1 Kiritimatiellia bacterium
TCGACCACGATGCTGGCCTGGGTCAGGACGCCCTCCTCGATTGTCCAGCCGTCGGGCGCGGTGCCCTCGTGGAGCATCGTGAGCGGGGCAATGGTGTTATCTTCCTCATACGCCGCGATTGCCGCCGCGACAGTGTCGTAGGTCGCGCCCTTCGCGTCCTTGACCATCGCGCCCTCGAAGTATTCACCGGTGAGTGTCTCGAGCGATCCGGCTCCGTTGAACTCGATGGACGTGACCTGCGTCGCGCTGCTGGCGAGTTCGATACCGGAGATTGTGTTGTTGCCGACCTTGACGGAATACGTCTTCGCCTTGTAGTCAATCGAAACAACGACGTTGTACACGGCCTCGCCATCCGCTTCGACTGTGGTCGGCGTCCACCCTGTGGCAGACATTACCTCGAACTTGCCGCTTTCGCCGATACGGATGCCGGCCTGGGCGTCGTTGATTTCGGTATCGTTGGTGTCGCCGAAGACGACATTGCCCATATCGATCACCACAATCTTGCCGGACGAAGGCTCATCTGGCGTGAAGGTGTAGGTGTTGCCGTCAGAGAACGTTATCCTGCCGTCCTTGACAGCCGGGGTGGTCACCCACGCGCCGCCAGTCGTGGTGGTAGCCTTGGCAGAGAACCACGCCGTCTCATTCGCGACAATCGCCCAGCCACCGGCCGAGCCGACGGACGAAACGCCGAACTTGGCGTCGATGGTGTAGCTGAAGTACTCGTAGCGGTCATCCTCGTCAACCGGGACGTTGAACGTCACCTTGTCGTTCTCGACCTTGCCATCGTACACGTTCGAATTGTAGGTGAGCGTGTAGGCGACGTCATCATAGCCGTTCTCGACAGTCGCGGAAACGACCGCGTTCGTGAAGTCCGCGCCCCACACGACCGCGGGCGTACCGAGCGTCACGCCTTTGACGGTCCATGTAGCCGTGTAGGTCGCATTATCCGTTGCCGCAACTACTGTGGGCGTCCAGCCATTGAACTCGTAGTTGGCCTTGGTCGGGATGTTCTCGCCATAAGACGGCGTTACGCCAGCCTTGACCGGCATTGGGGTCTCCACATCATCAACAACCCACGTAATGACATATCCAGCCTCGACGCCGTAGATTGTCGCCTCCCCCTGCTGATGCGAGGTGGGGATGAAGCCCGCCGCGCAGTACTCAAGCTCGAGCGGCTGAGAGAACATCGGGCCAGCGACCTCTGAAGCGTTGCCTATAAAGCCTTTCACATTCTCGGACGCGACCGCACCGGCGAATACGCCGCCAGTGACCGTAGCGGAGATGCCAGTAGTCACTTCGTTCTGCAGGTCGACCTCGTAGAACGCCTTGGCGTCCGTGCCGGTCGCCTGGAAGCTGCCGCCAGCAATATTGGCCGAAAGAGCCGGGTTCGCCTTATGCTGCGAGAGGGCAATCGCCGCACCCTTGACGGTCGAGCCGGAGCCGCTCGCCGTCTCGCTGAAGGCGCCTGTTGCTGTCACAACAACCTGCGAATCGGCAGGAACGACGAGCTCGCCCGCGCGCATCTCGACGCCCGTCACGCCTGTGATGGTGCCGCCATTGAGCGTCAGCGTGCCGGCCTGCGGATGGTAAATGCCGAGGTTGTCGCCCTCGTATGTTCCGGAAATCACACCGCCGTTGATGGTGATGACCGTGCCAGGACGCGAACCATTGCCGGTTATCGCATAGTAGCTGCCAGTGATCGTTCCACATTCCACAACGAGCGTCGCGACCTCATCGCCGTCACGGACGTCACCCTTCTTCGTCATCTTGACAGACGCATACACCTTTGCAGCGTTGCCGGTCGCGTCAATCGCGCCGTTACCAGCCGGATTGGCGACTGTGCCGCCCGTCGAGTCATCGATAGTCAGACTGCCGCCGTACAACACGCAGAAGAGCGAGTCCTCAGTATCAGCCCATTCGCCGACCGACACTGTCTTGCCGTTCAGGTCGAGCTCAACAGCCTTGTCAATATCAATCATGCTCGTGAGCGCGACATCCTGAAGGAGCGTAACCTCGCCGCCTGCTGCCACAGCCCCGGCGAGCGTCGCGTAGTAGTCGTTACCAACCTGCGCGACGGCAGGAACCGGCGCATACTCTGCCGGAGCCTGAACCGCGGCCTGATTCTGGGTGACCGTAACGACTTGCTGAACAGCCTCGCCAACATACGCACCCTTAGGCGTGTAAGTAATCGTCACTTCAGCGCCGATAATGGCCTGGTAGTTGTTGCCCTCGACAGGTGTCGCGCCAGTCACTGTAACAGTCGTGTTCTCAGGAACCTCGACGGTGAATGTCACGAGGTCGAGAGCCGTAGTTACGGCAACTTCGACATTGTCGTTCACGACTAGCGAGTAAGTCCCGTTGTCCGCCGTCAGCTCGGTATCGCCAACCATGACGGACTCGACCTTGTAAGTCGCTGCGGGTGCAACCGTGAATGTCACGGTGTCCCCGGCCTTGATTGCGTCCCCAAGGCTGTCTGTTCTCGCGACTGTCATATGCTCGCCGGAGAACGTGACCGTCTTGTAGGTGTCGAGCGTGTACTTGACACCGCCATCAACAGACTCGGACTTGACATAGCTCGTTGCAGACTTCACGAACTGATTGTCGCCCAGTGTGACAGGAACCGTCAGCGAAGAGCCTTCGCCAAGCGTTACGTTGCCGGATATGGCGGTTGCGCCATTGTCGGAGACAGCAATCTTGCCATTGACACCATCTGGCACTGTTATTGCGCCGGTGAATGCGACAGGCTCGTGCAGGTAGCAGGTGCCGGTAATCTCGATGGGGCAGGCAACCTCAATGTCATTACCAGACTCCACATTGCCCGTGAAGTCGCAGTTGGCTATGACAAGCTTGCCGACATTCACCGACATCGTAGCACCCTTCCAAGTATTGAGCCAGACCCAATTTTGAAGAGTCAGCGTACCAGTGCCGGTAATATCATTGTCGCTCGTGACGTACCCGCCGTCAAACGCAACATTGCCGTTTATCACCAGACTCTTGCAGAAGGCATTGCCATTACCCCAAAAACCGGTTGTTACAGTGACTGTTGTTTCCGCCGGGAATGTCACCGCAACATCTCTGCCAGGCACAACATTGTGGTTCCAGTTGGCTGCCGTGTTCCAGCTACCATCATTTGCCGCGCCCGTCCACTTTTCGTTTACGACCGAAACTGTCGGAGCCGGCACGGTCTGAGCTTCAGTAACAGCCTCAAGAACGACCGTCCCGCCCGCGATAGCGAAATCTTCGCCGACAGCGTAGGTCACCGTGACCGTCGAACCTGGAACGACATAGTACTTGCCGTCCGAAGCAGCCGCGACCTCAGCTTCGCCGACCTTGACCGTAACAGTCGTATTGGCTACCGACGGTACGGTAATCGCAACGCCAGGAGCAAGCGTCATATTCGTACCATCGTCAGACTCGACGACGGTGCCCGCCGCGAGGGCGTATGTTCCCTTCGGCAGAACAACCTTACCGGCCTCGACGCTTATCGCGCCGGTGAAGGTCGGTGCCGCTGCAAGCGTCAGCGTACCAGCGCCCTTCTTGACAAGGCCGCCACCAGCCGAATTGGCATCGCCCTGAAGCGCAGGGGTGATGGTGGTATTGGTGTCTGTCTTGACAATCGCGCCGCCAGCCTTGACGTTTAGCGTAATAGTGTGATTTGCTTCGTCATCGCGGCCGCCGATTACTTTAGCGCTGTCATTGCCTTGACCATACGCTGTCAGAGTACCGCCATTGAACACAACCGTGACATCGGCCCACGCAGTCAGCCTGCATATGGACAATTCGCCGCCATTGAGATTAAGCGTTGTGTTGTTGTCATTGACAATCAGCCACTTTGCATCATTAAACGTTGTGTTGTTGCCAACTGCCAACGTGCCGCCGTTGATGTTTATAGTCTTCGCGCCACTTCCAAGCTTCAAGTCGCCGGTAAACACAAGCGATGCTGTGTCGACTACATTGACCTCGTTGATTGAGCCGCCATACACGCCAACCTGTGATGCTCCAGCCGTCATCACCGCAGTTCCGGACAGCGAAAGTACATTCTTGTGGTTTGAACCCGGAGCATCGTCACCCATCTTGAGCGCACCGGCAGTTATCGTGCCAGCAGTAGCCGACAGGGCGGAATCATGATTGTCTGCATATGGGGCACCGACCCAGAGTTCGTTCGCGATGTTAAGCGTGCCGCCCGTCATCTCGATTTCCGCCCCCTGGAAGTTTGCCGCGCTCGTTGCATCCTCCCACTCACCCGAGGCATTCTGCTGGCGAACAAAACCACGCCCTACGAAAAGGTTCTTCGCAGCGAAGGTCTCGTTCTCGCCCAAGGTGGCTTTGACACCGTTGTTAATCTGGGCGACATCGGCACTTGTCGGGACTGTATTATCCTTCCAATTCCCGGCGACGGTGAGCGAACCGGCGGTTTCCGCCGTCCAGACATTGTAGTGTCCTTCGTCAACATCAATCTTCAGAACATACGCCTGCGTTGTTTCATTGAACGACGCAGACAGAGAATAAATCCACGCCGGATAGGACGATGTGCACTTTATGGCGATGCGATCGGCGTGCACTTCTCCAGATATCGCCGCTGAAAGCGGAAGCGTTGTATCAGCCCTAAAGCCCGAGAAGTCATAACCAGTATAGTCGACAGTCAATGTCTTGCCCTCGGCTATGCTGATATCGGACGCTGACAAGTCAAACGTCCCGTACGGTATCTCAACATCGGTGTTGATATTGAGAGCCACGGCTCCAAGCTTGGCAGAACCTTCGCCCAACGACAGTGTAATCTTGGAATCGCCGTCAAAAGTAAGCGACTCATAAACGGGCGATGCCGCCACATTGACCGTAATGACGGAATCTTCCTCGGCCGTCAATGTTGCTTGCCCGTTCGGATCAGGCTCGGCGGCAAGTGTGTTGTCAGCCTTGGTCCAGGAATCGGTTACATTCCAGTTGGCATCACCACTCACAGTACGCGTATAAATAGGCGCATCTGAAACATACGGGTTCTCTTCTGCAAGCGCCTGAATCACGCGATCACCAATCGCGAAGTCGTAAAGTCGCATGTAGTCGACAATGCCACTCGTATCCTTGGCATTTGCGTTAATCTCATAAAGGCCGCTACCTGACTTGTGACCTTTATACATTGTACCGAACTGGAAGTCAGAGCCAAGAGTGATGGAGACCGGTTCTTTTTTAACAAGCTTACCGTCGCAATACACTGTCACATAGTCTGCCGTCTTTGTGAACACGAAAACATGCGGCGAAGTCGTTGGAGACGCTATCGCCATCGACGCGATTTCTGTATGTGGATTGTTACCGCTTGAAGTGACAATCTTAACCTGCCCGGCCGAAGAACCGGAAGCAAGGCCTATCATGTCGTTGGATTCACTGTTTCCAAACATTACGACAAGCGTGTTTAGCGCCTCAGGTACAGTGCAACGTATGGCTGCGGACCATTCAGTTGGGAAACTCACTGTGCCAGAAGGCCCAAGCCTTGTCGCATTATACGCGTAATAGTTATCAGACCTGCCTTCGCGAGTATCTTGCAAATATGCATGATCAGTTCCCCAGGTTTTAACACCTACATTACCATAGCCCGAATCCTCATAATTACTATTGAACTCGTAATCATGCCAGCAAACGGTCGAGCCGGAAATGACAGGATTTTCAATCAATTCAGCCTTGCCATTGTCATTAACTGTAAGCGATTCTTTATTGTTGCTGCTATACTTTATGAGCGAGACCGGAATGTTTGCAGGCACGCCAGTAACCGTTGTCTTGCCCTCCGAGAACTCGTATTTCGTCTGGTTGAGCGTAATGGACGCCCCTTCTACAAAAGTACCATCGGCATAACCGCTGAAATCGCGAACATTATTAAACAGATACTCAATCGTACCCGCGTTTAGCGTAGGCAATGTGCTGTTTTCACCAATATTGCCAACGATCAGTTTGCCGTCGCCTTGCTTCTGGATGCTGTAATCGCCCAATATCCTGCCATTGCATACAAGGGTCATGCCTTCATCAACAATAATCTTGCCGTTAACCCCTTGGTTTGAGCGAATTGGTGCATCAATCGTAGCAATACCCGATGACTCATTATCGGACTTTGAAACCTGCACCGTCGTTCCATTGGCCAGGTTCATGTCAATTGCTGCGTTTTTACTGTCGCCCGTGCCGGTCACGCTAGCACCCGGATAAAGCTTTAGTATGTTGTTAGGCCCGAACGTCCAACGCTGTCCGCCCATGGCCAGTGTACCGTACACATTTACCGTTCCGGTCGAGTTGTAAGCGATCGCGTCGGTGGTGTTCGCCGTCAGCGTCGCGCCATTTGCGATTGTAACAGTTCCGTGAACACCCTGGTCGGCAAACCCGACCGTCTGGTTGTCGCTATTGACATTGAGAGTGGCATTTGCGGAAACGGCAAAACGCGTAGCCTCGAATTTTGGCGACGCAGACGGCAGATTAACCGTTACATCGCCGCCTATGCTTATAAGGCCGGCGTTGAGTTGGTCGTTACTGGAGAACACATCGCCGCCAAAACCTATACGTTTGCCGGTTACGTGAATCGTACCTGTAAAATCGGATACTTTGGTGAAGTTTAATATCTGACGGCACCCTGCATTGCCTTCGTCATAAAAAGTGCCTGTCCCCTTCAGTTCGGCAACCTTCACTTTCGATGAGTCCGATGTCCATCCGTTATTGTTGTACCACGCATACTCTCCATCGCTTTCGCCATCGACAAGCTCGAGCGCAAAGGGAGCCGTCGTCGCACTATTGTTCACGTGAGCCTTGACATTAGTAAATCGCACAGTGGACTTTGCATTGCCAAGGCTATAAAACACAGACGAAAGATCTAATGCTGTCTTATTGTTGGCATCAATCGAACCACAGTCCTTGAGCCACAACGTGCCAGTCCATGCTGAGTCTGTCAACACAACCGACGTAGTAGGAAGAACTCCAACATACTGAAGCGTCCCAGAGCCCTTTATGTTGCCAGAAATTGTATTGGCCGCTGCAACTGACACCGTGCCGCCATTTACCGAAACTCCTGACGATGCGGTCACAGCGCCAGAAAGCGTAAGTACTTGATTTGCTCCAACATTGAAATATGCAGATTTGCACGTAATAGTCCCAATATTGAACGAAGCAGATTCGGCGACTTCAAACCAATAGCAAAGCGAATTCGCCATTGGCGGCGTAACATCCCAACTGCTCGTACCGTCAGAGGCGATTGTGCAAGTATAAACAATATCGCCTGTGATTTCCTGCACAGGCCGCCATGCCGCACCATTCCACTGAACCGTATCGCCAAACAAACTTGCGGAGTTGTTTGCTACACGGACATTGAGAGCTTGTTGACCGGTGATTGCATTCCCGTTGGCATTCAAAAAAACAACATCATAGGTCGTGCCAACCTTTAAGACGCATTCTGAACCAGCGAAAGAATATGTTTGTTTGACAGACTCTTCCTCTGTGTATGCGCACACAAACTTCACATTGGCGTCTTCAGTCTTTGATGCGGAAACATAGGTCTTTTCACCATCGACAATCTTGATTTTAGCGGGGTAAGTGCCCGCCGTTGTGGAATCGCGCTTGCCGAGGGAAATAGTGGAAATTGACACTTTCGTTCCCTCTGGAAGGCTGGTAGACACTGGTATTGTCAAAGTCGGAGAATCGGCAACATCTTGAGAACAATTGTCGAAGCCTCCGTCTTGGGCATTCTCGTTGTTGATTACAAAGCTACCGGCTGTGACCGTAACTTGTAAGTCGGTTGCCGCCCATGCGCCGACGGAGAGGCCGAGCGTGCAGATTAGCGCGAGAGTTCGCGCAATCAGGCTTTTTGGTTTTAGTGTCATCGTTTGTTCTCCTGTTTTTGTTTATTGTTAAACTGATGGTTGGTTAAAAGCGGTTGTCAAGCGAATGGGTATGGCGACATCCTCGACGCGAAGCGAGAGCGGTCTGCTTCAGGGATGGTATAATATAGTCCGCATATTCCTTGGTGTCGGGGGCCGCCAGGACGCGAAGCATACGCGAATTCTGCCGGCGGCGCAACGCCTCGCCAAAGCGCGCATCTTTTCGCGCCAAAGCAGGGCTAGACGCAATAGCCGCATCAGAAAAGGCTTTCAGCCGTTCCCAATTCGAGATGCCATCAACTATGGTCGTCGCTTTCATAGACCAAGCCCCTTCATTATCTTATGCGCCCTGCGAATCTCTTGAACAGGCGTCTTCTGCGTCTTCTTCACAAAACCGGAAAGCACATAAATCAAATCGCCTACAGCATAACAATAAAAGGCGCGATACTGATTGTTCTCATAACGCAAACGCAATTCGAACAGGTCGTCATCAATTTTCTTCGCATCAGGAATCATCAACTGACCGACTGTCTCGAGTCTGCGAATGAGGGCCACAAAGCGATTGATAACGGGTATAGGCTGCGAAAAAATAAACTCATTCGCTTGGGCAGTGATGACAACTTGCTTTTTATTTGGGGGTATCTTGCCAACCGCCCCCTTCCCGTTCGCGTGCGGCATGAGCGAGCCGCGCGCGCGGCTTGCGCCGTGCGTCGGTCTTTCGGCTCTCTTCATGGTCGTCTGCATTGTCGTCAGTGCGTTTCTTTTTTTATTGCCAAGCAGTCATTGATGCATTTAGCGCTGCAACTGTGCGGATTGCTTGGCAATCAGCGCTTCGCACAGCGCGCGAACAGTTTCGTACTTTGCGGCTATTGCATCTTTAACAGCCCTCAATTCCTTCATGGCTTCAGTTTCCATAGTCAACACCTCCCAATTCCAAAGGCGTACAGATTTCAATCGCACACCCTATCTCTTCGGTGAGAACCTTGCGTATCAACGGCCTTGTTTCAGCATTTGCAATATGCGAACAGTTCCATGTAACCAAATAATCCATCCCTCGAATAGCAGCAGTCGCTATATGAACAGCATCGTCAAGGCTGGTGCGGGGTACGGCCGCCGCTGCAAGAAGCTTCTCTGCAAGAACAACGCATTTCTCGTCGACCGGCAGCTGCTGCATCTCGTGCACGATGGCAAGTCTCTTGGCGGCAGCAATAGGATCCCCTCTTGAGGCTTCTTCTTCTACCAGAGATGAAACAAACAAATCAAATCGCTTAGGTGCGTCACACCACCATTGAGCTGTAGCTATCTGGGCAGCAGAGTCGATTGGATTATGCGAAGGCCTGGCTGTAAGATTGCTAATCACCGACGTTTCAACATAGACTTTACGCTTCATGACGCCGCCCCCTTCCCGTTCGCGTGCGGCATGAGCGAGCCGCGCGCGCGGCTTGCGCCGTGCGTCGGTCTTTCGGCTCTCTTCATGGTCGTCTGCATTGTCGTCAGTGCGTTTCGCCCTTTATTTACAGGCATAAAAGCAATGTCGCGCCCTTCGCGGCATCCCCCAATGCCCTTCAACGCCAGAATCCTTCTACAAGTGTTCGGGAACAATTTATCATATTTACCCCCCGTCTGTCAATGGTCAGATTTTAGATTTTCGCGTCCGCAGACGGGACGGTATGTTCGGGGCAAACCGTTAACACCTACCATGGGGTGGTTACCCTCTGGAGACGCGGCTTCCAGCCGCGTTAACCCCGGCCTCGCGCGCGCGTGGTATGTTAGCCTAACGGCCATACGCGGCGGACGCACGCGCGCGTGTACGCTCGCGCGCACGCGCACGTGTACGCGCGCGCGTGGAAGGATTACTTACTAGTAGTCCTTCGGGGTTTAAGAAACCCATTAGTAGCCCTTCCACGTGCGCGTACGCGCGCGCGCGAGGGCATGTTCGTGGGAACCGTTACCAACACAGCATGGGTGCAAGGGGGTGCCGAGTAAAGCCTTACCCCTATTGGGTAGGGTCGCATGCGGCATTTGGGTTTAAATCGCCGACCCTACCCAATAGGGAGGGTGCCACCCTACCCAATAGGGTCGGGGGTACCCTACCCAATAGGGTCGGCTCTACCCTATCCAATAGGGGCAAGCTACCCTACCCGGTAGGGGAAGAGCCTTTAATTGCCCCCGCCAATCTGTCCACCCGTCTTTCCCTCATGCAGGCTTTCAGAAGCTCCTGCAACATCATCGCCGCACCCACCGCCGCGAACGCGAGGTATGAGACGAAAATCATTTGTGCAAGAGGTTTCATAGGCTGCTCCTTTCGTTCATTTCGTTTCAATTCGTACGCCGCTGCTGTTTAGAATGTGCGCTTGGTCGTATTTCTCAGGCGTCAGGCACTTGAGGTTACGGTCTGGACAACCAAGTGGGCACAGATACCAGTATCCGTGTTTGGGGCAACGCTGCCGATGCTCTCCAAAGTCGACAAGGCGTCCTTTGAAGTCCCCGCCGAGAACTTCTCCATATACGTCAACATGGGAATATGGTCCAAAATACCACCAGAAAGAGAAGCCTCGATGTGCTGTTTTGGCGGCTTCCTGAAGTTTCGTCCCTGCGGGAAGCGTTCCCTTGATCGTGTAATACTCGGGGTGTTCTGTTCGCGCATCCACGAGAAGAAGGCCGTCATCCTCGACGACATACATTTCGCGGTTAAGCTCGTAAACCGCGCCGTCATCGACTTTGGATGTCCAGTGAAATCCAATGCATCCGCTTAGCAATATGCACAACCCGGACGCAATCATCAGTTCCTTCATTTGCATATCTCAACCTTTCCTGAATAAACTTCAAATCTGCAACCGACGGAATTGCAAACATTCGTCAGCGCATCCCAGGCTGTAGTTGTCGCCCCTATACCGTCGCAGG
This sequence comes from Kiritimatiellia bacterium, assembly GCA_045545855.1. Lineage (GTDB taxonomy): Bacteria > Verrucomicrobiota > Kiritimatiellia > RFP12 > UBA1067 > UBA1067. The sequence goes on from JAZQBR010000067.1 coordinate 10,749, forward strand.
GAATCAAGGCCGTTGCCTGTTTCGGCTTTTCCGGCCCAGTCTTCGCAGCAACAGAATTCGCGCAAACGAACGTTATCCCTCGGCTCTCAAGCGGAATGTCTGGGCTGTCGAAGTCTTTTGTCGCCCGACTCATATACTCAACGAAATCCTTCATCGTGGCAGGGGCATAAAAGTACACTTCTGGCATCGTGATCGCCTTCAGACGGCGAACCGTTTCCGCATGCCTCCAATTCCACGGACGCGGCCATTCCCGCTGAAAGCGCACGTCGTCACCCTCGTCGCCGGTCCTGTCGAACAGGCGACCGTCTGGACCATATACAAGGACGGCCGGCCCCGACGCGAGGAACCGGCACGGCTTTAAAACAACCAACGTGTAATTCGTCCCGTCACGATCGTAATCCAGTGTGGCCGTAATGTCGTCCTCCTCCGCAACCATCAACGCCTTCATGTCTGAATAAGAACGGTAACGGCGAAAACGCTTGCCTCCCGGGATGTCGAGCACAATGCTTAATGCCGCCAGCAAAGCAAACACGGCTAAAGCCCCTGACACGCATCCAAGCGCCTTCATCATTTTCTCCTAATCCCAATAATATTACATATCAATATTATCAAAATCAACGACAGATGTCAACATAAATTTCGGTTATAAAAAGGCGAAAAAGGACGCAAAAGGCGCCCTTTTTCATCAAATAGGTAATATTAATATGTATAAACACCTTCACCGAGGATTTCATCGGTGCCATCCGGCAGCAAAATACGCGCAATGGTTCCGGCAGGGATCTCAAAACGATAAGCAACGCGCTCCCCCTGATACTCCCAATGGGAAAGAAGCTTGCCCCGCCGCGTTTCCAGCGATGCGGTAAGATGCCCCATCCGCGGATCGGCAATCGGCGCAATGGTAATCTTTTCATAGCCCGCGCCGTCCTCATCAACGGTAATGCCCGCAGCTACGCCGAAGATCCAATCGTAAACCGCGCCATAGGCATAATGGTTATAGGAATTCATCGAAACCTTCCAGAAGGTGCCGTCCTCCTTAATGCCGTCCCAATGCTCCCA
>JAZQBR010000068.1:0-6818 GCA_045545855.1 Kiritimatiellia bacterium
GCCCGCAACCTAAAGGCAATGAAACTTACCGACGAACAGATCGCGACGGCTACCGGACTCTCCGCCGCCGAAATCGTCGCGCTCTAAAACCATTCTCAATCGTGAAACTGACAATGAAAGGAACAAGCCAATAGACAGTTAAAACGATAAGGCGGGGCGAAATCCGCCAAAGACAATTTGCGCTGCAAAGCAGTCGCCGTGAGAAAATGGTATAATGTTGTTTGGTTTCAACTAAAGGACTAATGACATGCCTGCGATTGAGACAATAGTGCGTCCGCGCAGAAACCGCATAAGCATAGCGGTGCCGAGGGAATATGGTTCGTATTCCTTTCAGATGATCCTTCTTCCGATTGTTTCTGAAGACTCCATTTTCGCCCATACCACCACGCGGATAAGATCGAAAAAGAAAACCTTTGTGGACGCTCTTCTGTCCTGCCCAAAATTGGACGAGGGCGAAACGCTTGATATTTCACGCGACCCGAAAGATTTCGGCAGGGATATCGACCTATGAAGTTTCTGCTTGATACTTGCGTCATAAGCGAGCTTGCCAACCACCGCCCTAATGCTCAAGTGATTAGTTGGCTTAGGCGGCAGGATCCCGAATCGCTCTATCTCTCGTTTGTCACTGTTGGTGAAATCAAGAAGGGAATCGCAAAGCGTGGTGGTGACGCCCGTGCGATAGCATTGGAGAAGTGGCTGCAAACGGAAATACTTGGTTCTTTCGCGGATCGTATCCTGCCCGTAGAAAAGAACGTTTCGTTGGAGTGGGGGCGGATATGCGGGGATGCGGAGCGCGTGGGCAAAAAGCGCCCGGCGGTTGATGCGCTGATAGCGGCAACGGCGTTAGTCCATGGCATGAAGCTCGTCACGCGGAATATTGATGACATGGTTGGCATGGGTGTGCCAATCTTCAATCCTTTTGCATGACAAGAAACCAATCTCAATCGTTCACACTCAATGAAAGGACAAAGCCACGAGTAAGTAACGAGCAATAAGGCGGGGAGAAATCCGCCAAAAGACAATTTGCGCTGCAAAGCGGTCGTCATGGGAAACGTAGTAAACTTCACATTAGGCGACACTTGGCAGAGGAAGCGCACACGCGCTTACCTCTCTTCGTGTTCCTAATAGGTAATTACTACGACCTCCCATGAAGCACGAAGGGAGGTTTTCTTTTCGTTCCGATTGCCGAGCGGCGAAGCAACCGGGCAAGAAAGGGACGAAAATGAAGATTGATGTAAAAGAAAGCATGGCGGCCGGAGGGCCGCCAGCGCAAAATATGCGCAAGTACGAGTCGTACAAGCTTGCGTTCGATATGATTGACGAGGGAATTGCCGGCAATTGCCCGCTTCAGTCGATTGCCGTCGAGGAAAGCATCTTGACGGATCGCATTTCTTCCACACTGAATGCCGGTAAGCAAAACGCATCGCCAGCGAATTCATTAGGCCATGCACTTCGACAATGGCATCCTCAAAAGGGTTCTCCAGATCCCAATTCAGCACTGTTTGACGAAAAGATGGAAAAACTCTTTACAAGACTTGACGCCTGGCGCAAAGAGCGGAATGCCCTGCTCCATGCCATAGTCAAATCGGCGCAGGGTGATGAGCCTGAAACTCCAGCTTCTGAATTCTTGTTGCGTGCGATGAAAGCTGCAAAGGACGGTCTTGCGCTTGTGCGCAAGGTCGACAAGTGGACGAAAAGGCAAATTCGCAAGGCGGCAAAGGTAAACATTGAAAAATGAGAGGAGATCCAGACATGAATACAATCGCCAAGATTCTTTTGCTGCCATCGTTGGTGGCGATGTTGGCAATGTCGCAGACTGTGTGGGCAACAACTTTTAATTGCAGTGCCAACGGCGGATCGACAACGGTGTCGGACGTGTTTATATACAGCAAGTATGACAACAATTTTGGGCGTGTACATTCTTCGCAATACGGCTCCTTCGGAGAAGGTCTGTGGATTGAGGGTCTAGGAACGACGGTTAGCGATGTCCCTAGGTCGGACGATAATTATGTTGCAACGACAGACTGGCGCTTTTCCGTGTTGCCGAACTGTTCAATCACGCAGCGTGTGCAAACCGTTTCAACCATTATATATCGCGACAGTGGTTATTCAAGCGCAAAGCGCAAGACGGATACGCTTGATACTCCCATTACAATAGTCCAGTCCGCAGGCACATTGGATTTTGCAGAAGCGAGTCAGAATTTTTGGCAGGTTGGTGGACGCGGAAATGTGAATGTCAGCGCGACGGCAGGCATAAGATGGAAACTGGTAGCTGGAGATTCGTCATGGATTACCATTGACAGCTCGGACGCGGTGCAGCTTGGCACGGGGGCGTGCGGTTTTACTGTAAAGAAAAATACGACAGGCAAGACGCGCACCACTACATTGAGCCTGTATTACCTTCGCTTCAAAACGTCTGGATGTGATTACATGTACAACGACACAGACATTTTGGACAATACATACCTTTATATCTGGGCGCAGAAGACGGCGATAACTATTACCCAAGCGGGAAATCTGTCCTATTCCGGTGACACGACGGGCGTAAAGGGGCCTGTGACGATAGACTACTCCGATCTCAATGGAGAACTTTTCGAGTTCTCTGCGAACGGTACAGTCATTGTGTCGTCAACCACTCCGGGCTCGTTCGTTTGGCAACCTACCAAGACTGGTTCGTATTCAATATCTTGCAAAAAGGGAACCGAAACCTGGACGACCACTCTCAAAGTGACGGAGTTGTCCTACTACACAGATCCTACACCCAATCCGCCGACTGCCTCAAACAAAAACATCACCATCACGCCGACAACGCGGAACTTCGGCGTGAACGGCGGCGGCAATGCAATCATAACGCAGGGCAGCGGAACATGGACCGCATCGAAATCAGCGGACTGGATCACGCTTAACGCGACGAGCGGCAGTGCCGGCTATCCTGTCGCATACACGGTGAGTGCAACCACGAATGTCGAACAGAGGGTTGGCTACATCTATGTCAGCGGAAATACGCATACCGTTACGCAGGATGGCGTTGGCGGAACCATATCGCCGGAGAACAGGGAGTTTGAGTCGAATGGCGGCAGCGACACGATTTCCGTATCGACGCAGAACAAGATGCTGTGGCACGCCAGGTCGAACGTCGAGTGGATTTCTGTTTCTGCGACAAGCGGTCTCGGCCCCGGCAGCGTGACGTATCAGGTGGCGCCGTTCAACGATGTTTCGACGCGTCAGGGGACGCTTACGGTGGCCGGGAACACGTTTACCGTCTTCCAGTATGGCAAGAGGATGAAACTTGACTCGTACAGCGTGACGAAGGACTATGAGACGCACGTAATACCGATCACGGTGAATGCGCTTGCGGCGACTACATGGAGCGTGACGCCGAACAACAGCTGGATTTCCGTCGTCGATGCCGGCAACGGTCACGGCGGCGATCTGGTGACCATCGCCATCGCGGAGAATCCAAGCTATCTTGCCAGGACCGGCACCGTGAGCATTGGCACGGAGACGTTCACCGTGACGCAGCAGGGGCGAACAGCGCTTGAGTTCAGTATCAGCCCCGCAACATCGACGGCGAGCGTGGAGGGTGCGAATGCGATAATCGAGGTGAGGGCGACGCCCGACCTCCCGTGGACGGCGACGAGCGGCGTGAACTGGTGTGCGATATTTCCGGCTACGGCGTCCGGCGCGGGCAACGGGAACGTGGTTTATTCCGCATCGCCCAATCCGACGCTGTCGCAGAGGACTGGCACGATAACAATCCGAGCAAACGGCGTCGGGTCAAAGACGCACACGGTGACGCAGCCGGCGGCGACTGCGGCGATTTCGTCCAATGGCTACGAGTTCGAGGCGGCGGGCGAGTCGTGTTCTGTGGAGGTGTCGGTCGCTAACATCGTCCAATGGAGCATTTCGGAATCGCTGGACTGGCTCACGGTGAGCGGATCGCTTTCGCGCACAGGTCCCGGGACGGTGACGCTGCAGGCGGCTGCGAACGACACGATCTATCCGCGAAGCGGTACGGTGAAGATTGCGGGCAAGACGTTCACCGTGTCGCAGAAGGCGCGCGGCGTGGAGGTCGAATACGACTCGAAGCTATTCGGCACCGACGGGGGCTATGAATCCATCTCCATACACCCCGACGGCAACGTTGCCTGGACGGCGGTCGCGAGCGATACGACGTGGATCACCATCTTCCAGGGCGACTCCGGGACGGGCGACGGTGAAATCCTTTACATCGTCTCGCCGTATGTCGGCGACGGCACGGCGCGCGTGGGCTGGATCACGGTCGGCGACAAGAAGGTGTATATTACCCAGCGCGCCTACGACCTTTCCATCAGTCCGAACGGCACATACGTCACCGGCAACAACGGAGTGGGCGAGTTTGGCGTGTCGGCGACAATCGGCGACGTGTGGACGGCCATCGTGACCGAGCCGTGGATTACGCTCGTAAGCGGATACGATTCGGGCACAGGCAGCGGTACGGTCAGATTCTTGTATGAGGAGAACACGACTGGCAAGATGCGTACGGGCAAGATCATTGTGAACGGCGAGGTCTATACGCTTCAGCAGCGCGCACGGACGATGGTCGCCATAACCGCGACGGCGGAACACGGCGGTTCGGTCTCCGGCGGCGGTTCATACGACCTCGGCACGCAGGTGACGCTGACGGCGGTGCCGGACAGCGGATACAAGTTCTCGTACTGGACAGGTGCTGCAAGCTCGATGCAGAATCCGCTCACGTTGACGGTTGAAACCGCGAAGAACTACATTGCCGTGTTCGAGCCGCTCCCGATTGCGTTTACGGGCGTTGAATCGAGCGTGGACGGTGTGGCGCTCGCGTGGAACAACCTTGCGTGGGCGACAACGTATCGTATCTACCGGGGCGTCACGAGCGTGCCCAGCTCCGCGACGGTGGTGGCGGAACTGCCGAACGATGGCAATTGCACATACCTCGACGAGACGGGCGACGTGGACGTTGAATACTGGTATTGGATCGAGGCGGAAGGAGTGTCGGACGAGGTGATGTCCGATCCGATGACGGGACGGAAGCTGAAGCCCGTCGTGTTCTCGCCCATCACGTACACGAACTTGCGCGGGGCGGCGAATTCGAATCCGACGACGTATCAGGAGGGAACGCTCGTCACGTTCTCGAATCCCGGAGCGGTCACGGGCTACACCTTCGCAGGGTGGACGCCGAGCCAGATCACGACGGACATGACAGGTGCGCAGACGGTAAATGCGGCCTGGATTGCCAACGGCTATTCCATTGCCTACAACCCGAACGGCGGGTCGGGGACGATGGATGCGACGGCGATGACATACGACGCGGAAGGACTTGTCGCGTCCAACGGCTTCACGTGGGCGGGGCATGTGTTCGCGGGCTGGGCGACAAACGAGACGGGCGAAGTAGTGTATGCCGCCGGACAGACAGTATCAAACCTCACGGCGCAGTCGAGCGGGGTGGTGACGCTGTATGCCGTGTGGGAGGATCTGGCGGTGGCCTCGCCGACGGTGAGCATTGACGGCGGGGACATTGTCGCCACGCAGAATGGCATTGGAACGGCGATATTCACGGGTGATTCCTGCGAGGTGACGCTTTCGTGCGCGACCGACGGGGCGATCATCTACTACTCGCCAACGGGCGCGACGCCGAAGTGGAAAGAAGCGAACAGGTACAAGGCGCCGATCGTCCTTTCCGATTCCGCCGTAATCAAGGCGATAGCCGTAAAGGACGGCATCTCCAGCGCGTCCGTGACGGTGACGGTCACGAAGCGGACGTTGTCGCTCGGAGAGGCGGCAAGCGCGGACGGGACGACGGCGACGCTTTCGTGGACGACAGGCGGCGATGCGGACTGGACGTCTGTTGTCGAAGCGACTGCGGCGAGCGGACTTTCCGCGAGAAGCGGTTTGATTGGCGACGACGAGGAGTCGTGGCTAATGCTGTCCGTGACCGGCAAGGGCACGTTGACGTTCAGGTACAAGGCATCGTGCGAGGAAGACCCAGACGGAACTTGCACATGGGACGCGTTGCGTGTCTATGTCGATGACGAGCCGCGATCCGGCCTTTGGATCGACGGCGATTCGGGCTGGGTATCGCAGTCGGTGGCGTTCACGACCGATGGGGCGCATTCCGTCAAGTGGGTCTATTGGAAGGACGAGAGCGACTTTGATAACAGTGACTGCGCATGGGTGCGCGGCGCAGTCTGGACACCGGACGCGGCGGCTGAGCCATTCCCCGAAGTAGCCGCCAACGCTGCGCCGGGAACTGTCGCTGCTGCGCTTTCGGGTGCGGCGGACGCGGGGCTCGTTGCGAACGTGGTTGACGGCACGAACTACAACGCATTTCGCGAGTGGGCGGCGCGTGTCAAGGGCGCGAACGGAGCAGAAGCGGTCGGGGCGCAGACGGTGAAGGAAAGCGCCAAGGCGTGGCTTTCGTATGCGCTGGGTTCGGATCGGCTCATCGCGAAGGAGATTACGTCGAACGATGTGCATATCGTGCGGTTTGCGGGTGACGACGGTGCGGCGACTGGGGGCAGCCGCTCTCCCGTGTTCGCGTTTGAGGTGGCAATTGATGGAGTGAATATCGGCGGTGGTTCGGTGGCAGAAGCCGTGTTGAAGGAGAACTTGAAGAAAGTTCTGGGCATAGAGGGTGCGGCGTCGCTCACGCCGTCGGCATTCTCGTCCGACAATATTGACATCACATTTGACACGCCCGTTGACGGCAAGGCAAAGTTCACGGCCTCGCCTTCCTCCGATGCCGGCGACTCGTTCTTTATGCGTGTAAAAATTAAGTAGTCAAATTGCTATATGCAATACAAGCC
>JAZQBR010000069.1:0-3220 GCA_045545855.1 Kiritimatiellia bacterium
TGGGTGGCCACCCAAGCGTATATGGGTCGCCACCCAATGGCACATGGGTGGGCACCCGGCACATCATTCCCCCAGGGCCGTGAGAATCCCGCCCGCGCGGGGGGGGGGGGTTGACAATGCGTAAACCTTGATATTTGATATGAACGCTCTTTCAAGCAGAGCCTAGACCCGGGGCGTGACGCCCGGCCCTGAAATCTCGCTCACGCCGCCGGCCTTTTTCTTCGCCGTTATCTTCGTCGCGATGCGCTCGTCCAGCTCCCGCACATGCGAAATAACGCCAATAGTCTTCGCTCCGTCGCGCTGGACGCCCTCCAATGTGGCAATGGCCGTGTCGAGCGTCTTCTCGTCAAGCGTCCCGAAGCCTTCGTCCATGAAAAGCGTTTCCACCTGCAGCCGGCCGGCATTCAGTTCCGAAAGGCCAAGCGCGAGCGCGAGCGACACCTGAAAACGCTCGCCGCCCGAGAGATTGACGACCGGGCGCCGCACCCCGCCCGAGCGCAGGTCGACGATAACCGGCAGAAGCTGCGCGGCATCGTCGCTGTCGGGGTCCCATACCATGATGTAGCGTCCGTTGGTCATCGGCTCGAGATGTTTATTGCCAAGCTCTACGAGTTGCGCGAGGGTTATGCCTTGGGCGTACAGCTTGAAATTCGCGCCATGCTCGCCGCCGATCTCCCTGTCGAGCGCAGCCCAGCGCTCGGCCTCTTCAACTGCCGCCGTCAGCGTCTCGGCGGCGGCGGCCAGCTCGCCTGCGCGGACCGAATCGGCCTTGAGCTCGCTCTCAAGAGAAACGGCGAGATCGTGCGCGGAGCGCAGCCGCGAGGTCGCTCCTGCGAGTTCCGCCGCAAGGGCGGTTTCTTCGCGCGGCGGCGCCTCGCGAGCCTCGGGGGAACGCCGTACAAACTCACGGTGACGCTCCAGGGCCGCCGATGAAAGGCTCTCGACCATATCGCGCGCGGCGCCCAGCTCCCGCAGCGCGGCGGATATCCGTCCCTTCGCGCCGTAGAGGGCTGCGGCGGCTCTGCCGGATGGAGCACTTTCGCCGGCCGGGGCGGCAGCGCAAAAACCGCTGTCTTTAAGCACCTCGCGCGCGCCGGCGACAGCTTCGCGCACATCTGGCACGGCGGCCTCGGCCTCGGCGACATTGCGGCGGTGGGCCTCGGCCGCAGTTGCCAACCGGGACTCCTCGACGAGAAGCCGTTCGTTCTCGGCCGCACGCTTCGCCTCCAACGCGCGGCGCGCGTCTTCGCACCTGCGGCACTCGCGCTCGGCGGCGTCCAGGCGGGAGCGCGCGGCCTCGCGGCGCGCCTGAAGCGCGTCCATGCGGCCCTGAGCCTCGTCGAGACGCCCTTTCAGCACATCGCGGCGCGGGGCGAACCCTTCGCAATACGGATGGTCCGTCGCGCCGCAGAGCGGACACGGCTTGCCGGCCTCGAGCGTCTTGCGGCGTTCCTCGTAGCTCAGGGCCTGTTCCGCCGCCAGCAAATCGGCCTTGGCGTTGGCTATGGCTGTCTCGATATCGGTGCGCCGCAGGCCAAACTCCTCTTCTACGCGTCTATGCCCGGCAAGACATGCGTCGCGCACGGCGGCGAGGCGCTTCGACTCCTCGGCGAGGCGGGCGATTTCGGGCCACGGGGCCAAGCGGCGTGCGGCGAGCGCGGCGCTCCTGCGCTTCAGCTCTTCGACGCGAGGCGCGCACGCGGCGATTTCGCCCTCGGCCGCCGTAATGGCGGCCTCTGCCGCCTGGGCGGCTAGCGAGAGTTCGTGAAGACGCGTGCCGACCGCGCGTCGCGCGTCGCGGACCGCCTCAAGCGCGGCGTGCCAGCGGCGCTCGGCCTCCAGAGTCTCGAGCGCGGCGGCGAGCGTCGCCTCTTCGGCGCGGGCTGCAGCAAGCGACTCCTCCTTTGCCGCGCGCACTTCAGGCGTGAGCAGCATCATGCGCGAGCCTTCCAGCTGCTGGCCGAGCGCGCGCCGGCGCTGGGAGCTTTCGCTCGCGCGGCGGTGTATCGCGTCGCCTATGCGCGAGTAGATCGCCGTACCAGTAGCCTGCTCGAGAATCTGCGAACGCTCCTTGTCGTCGCTCTTGCCGTTTCTGACCGAGAGAAACGCGTCGAAACGCCCCTGGGCGAGCATGGCGGTTCTGAGAAACTGCTCGAAGCTCTCGGCGCCTACGAGGTCCATCGTCCGGCGCTCCAGCTCGGTGCGCGTGCCGGCGACCTCGCGCCACTCGCCGTCCGAGAACTCCGCAAGACGCCTCTTCGGCTGTTGAAAAGGCGCCTGCGACGTCGCGCGCGAACGCTTCTGCTCCCACGTCGCGCGATAGACGCGCCCTCCGCTCGTGAACTCCACCTCGGCCATGCACATCGCCGTGCCGCGCGTCATCACTTCGTTTCGCGCCGCGGAAATCTTGACGCGCGGAGTCTCGCCGAACAAGGCGAGCGTCACGGCGTCGAGAATCGTCGTCTTGCCCGCGCCCGTCTCGCCGGATATGAGAAAGATTCCGTCGCGGTACTCAGGGCGCGTCAGGTCGATCGTCCACGACCCCGCGAGCGAATTGAGGTTTTTGAAGGCTATCTTCGACACCTTCACGTCAAGCCTCCCGCCACTTCATCGAACATCGCCAAAAATGCGGCTATCTCTTCATCGCCGTACCGGGAGGCGCTCGTGCGAAGCTTCTGCTCGGCCACTTCGCGCGCACTCAGCTGGCGGATGCCTCTGCCGGCGAACGCCCTCAGCCCAACCGCCGCGCCTGGCGCCGCGCGCAGGTCGGTCTCCTCTAGAACAAGCGTGGCTGTATCGGCGGCGACGGCGCGAATCTGCGCCCACCAAGGCGCGGCCTCGCCGGCAAAACCGTCGAGCTGCACGCGGACGAAGCGCCGCGCATGGCGGTCGCCGGCGACAAGGCGCGAAAGAGCGGCCATGACTTCGACTGGTGCGCCGCGAAGCGTGACGAGAGGGACGGTCTCGGGAACCGCGCGGTGTTCGACGCGAGGCGGCTCGCCCGGCGCGCCGAAGGTGACGACATTCACGACCTTGGCGCAGCCGCCCTCGTCGAAACTCATGCGAAGTGGCGAGCCCGAATAGAATACGCGCCCCTCGCAGCCCGGGACTGCCTGCGGCCTGTGCAGATGGCCGAGAGCAACATAGTCGGCCGCCGCGAACGGCGACGGATCGCAGGAAGGCGGATCGTAGCCATGTCGTTCTGTGAGCCAAGGAGTTG
>JAZQBR010000070.1:0-12343 GCA_045545855.1 Kiritimatiellia bacterium
TCTCCGCGCCTCCGCGTGAGATAAAGAGCACTTACGAGAAAGGAAAAGAAACATGCAATACGTGAAATTCGGCAATACGGGGATGGATGTCTCGCGCATCTGCCTCGGCATGATGAGCTTCGGCAAGCCCGGCAAGGAGAACGGCGTCTTCCCCTGGGCGCGGGACTACGACGACGCGAAGCCGCTCTTCAAGAAGGCCATCGACCTCGGGATCAACTACTTTGACACGGCGAATGTCTATCAGATGGGTTCGAGCGAGGAGATCACAGGACGGCTCGTGCGCGAATTCGGGCTCGACCGCGACGAGATCGTCGTCGCAACGAAAGTGCATTTCGACATGCGTCCCGGCAAGCCCAACGGCGGCGGATCCTCGCGCAAAAATATCATGGCGGAGATCGACCATTCCTTGAAGCGCCTCAACATGGACTATGTCGATCTCTACCAGATTCATCGCCTCGACGCAAACACGCCGATGGAGGAGATCATGGAGGCTCTCCACGATGTCGTGAAGAGCGGCAAGGCGCGCTACATCGGCGCGTCCACCATCTTCGCGTGGCAGTTGGAGCGGATGCAGCAGATCGCCGAAAGGAACGGCTGGACGAAGTTCGTCTCGCTCCAGCCGCAGTACAACCTCATCTACCGCGAGGAGGAGCGCGAGATACTCCCCCTCTGCCGCGACCGCAAGATGGCGGTTGTGCCGTGGAGTCCGCTCGCCGGTGGCAGGTGCGCCCATCCGTGGGGGACGAAGACGACCCGCAACGCGATTGACGAAGTCTCGCCGATGGTCTGGGGCGCGACAGACGCGCTCGACAAGGTCGTGGTGGACAACCTTGAAAAGGTCGCCACGGCGCATGGACGGACGATGGCGCAGGAGGCTCTCGCGTGGATGCTCTCGAAGCCGGGAATCACCGCCCCCATCGTCGGCTCTACGAGCGAAAGGCACATCGAAGAGGCCGTCTCAGCGCTCGACATCGCGCTCTCGCCGGAGGAAATTGCCGCGCTCGAGGCCCCCTACGTCCCGCACGTCAAGACGGGGGCGTTCTGATGTATGTCACATGGGGTTTAATCTCACGCGGAGGTGCGGAGATGCGGAGGTGCGGAGATGCGGAGGTGCGTCTTATGACTGAGAATGAGATAACGCAGGATATTCTTGATTCATCAATCAAGATTCATAGACAATTCGGCCCTGGAATGCTGGAGTCCGTGTATGAGGTCTTGCTTGAGGCTGAATTGAAACGTCGTGGGCACAAGGTGGAACGGCAAAAGCCCATTTCACTTGAATATGAGGGGGCATTGCTGGATACCGCTTTCAGATTGGATATGCTTGTTGACGGGATGGTGATTGTCGAACTTAAGTCAACCGAGCAGATGCACCCTGTATTTGCCAAACAAGTCAAGACGTATTTGACTGTGACGGGACTTCATGTCGGCGTCTTGGTTAACTTTGGCATGGAAAAGCTGAAAGATGGCTATTTGCGGATTGTGAGAGATTACGCTGGGCCGCGTCCATCCGAGCAAAATCTCCGCATCTCCGCCCCTCCGCGTGAGATAAAATAACCAAACAATCAAGGAAAGATAAACAATGAAAGTGCTGATGCTCAACGGAAGCTTCAATCCCGACGGCTCTACAAAAGCCGGTCTGGATATCATGGCCGGGACGTTCGCCGAAGAAGGCGTGGAGACGGAAATCGTCACCGTCGGCGCGAAACCCATCGCCGACTGCATTGCGTGCGGCAAGTGCGCCGAGCTGAAACGATGCGTCTTCGCCAACGACGCGGTGAACGACTTCGCCGAGAAAGCGAAGACGTCCGATGGCTTCGTTTTCGGCTCGCCGGTCTATTACGCGCACCCGTCCGGACGCATCCAGAGCTTCCTTGACCGGCTCTTCTTCTCGACGATGAACGCCGACAGGTACGCATCGCTCCGTCACAAGCCCTGCGCGAGCATCGTTGTCGCGCGGCGTGCCGGCACGAGCGCGAGCTTCGACGTCCTCAACAAGTACGCGACGATTTCGCAGATGATCGTCGTGGGCAGTACGTATTGGAACGAATTTCACGCGCTGACGAAGGAAGACGTTCCGGAGGACGCCGAAGGCGTACAGACGCTCAGGAATCTCGCCCGAAACATGGCGTACGTGATGAAGTGCCTGAAGGCCGGGCGCGATGCCGGCATCCTGCCGCCGACCGCAAAAGAAGAGGTGTTCACCAACTTCGTGAGGAGGGTCTGATGAAGGACGTGGTAGTAGTCGTAGGCGCGGGCGGGATAGGTCAGGCGATAGCGCGGCGCCTAGGAGCGGGCAGGCATGTCGTCCTCGCCGACCTTCGGCTCGAAGCGGCCCGGGCCGCTGCAAAGATTCTGGAGGACGCGGGCTTCGAGACGAGCACGACACAGACGGATCTGGCCAGCCGCGAATCGATCCTCGCGCTCGTCGAACACGCGCAGGGATTCGGCCCGGTCAAGAACCTCGTCAACGCGGCCGGCGTCTCGCCATCGCAAGCGCCGGTCGAAACGATTCTCAAGGTCGATCTCTACGGCACGTCGGTTCTGCTCGAGGAGTTCGGCAAAGTCATCGCCGGGGGCGGGAGCGGCATCGTCATCTCGTCGCAGTCCGGGCATCGGCTCCACACGCTCGCGGCCTTCAGTACCTCAAAGCGACACACTAATCCGACAGAAACGACTTAAACATGAATACAATCAAACTCAACGACGGCGTGGCGATTCCGCAGATCGGCTTCGGCACGTTTCAGATCCCGGCGGGGGCGGAGACCGAAAAGGCCGTCGCATTCGCACTCTCGTGCGGATGCCGCCACATCGACACGGCGGCGGCGTACTTCAACGAGGCCGACGTGGGCAGGGCCGTCCGCGCAAGCGGAATCAGGCGGGACGAGGTGTTCGTCACGTCAAAGCTGTGGCTCCAAGACTACGGATACGAGGCCGCGAAGAAAGGCATTGAGACCTCGCTCGTCAAACTCGGGCGTGACTACATCGACCTTTATCTCATTCACCAGCCATACGGCGACGTTCCCGGCGCGTGGAAGGCGATGGAGGAGGCGAAGTCGGCCGGCAAGATCCGCTCCATTGGCGTCAGCAACATGACGCCGAAAATCTGGCAGAGCCTTGTGCCGCAGTTCGACACGACGCCGAGCGTGAACCAGATCGAGTACAATCCCTACCAGCAGCAGAAGCCGATACGTGCGCTGATGGGCGAAAGAGACGTCAAGCTCGAGGCGTGGGCGCCGCTCGGACAGGGCAACGGAGGTCTTTTCACCGAGCCGCTGCTTCTCGACATTGCGTCGAAGTACGGCAGGGATGTCGGTCAGGTCATTCTCCGCTTCGAGATTCAGGAAGGGGCGATTGTGTTTCCGAAGTCCACAAGGCCGGAACGCATCAAGAGCAACCTCGAAATCTTTGATTTCTCTCTGACCGGGGACGAGATGTCCGCAATTCGCGCTCTCGACAAGGGCAAAGGCATGCACGACCCGGACAAGCCCGGAGTCGCCGAGTGGTTGCTCGCCAACTATAAGATTCACGACTGATTCAAATTGACGCGAAAAACCCGACACGCGGCAACGTGGCGGGCATGGTTAACTCCTTTCGTTAGTTTCAGCAAGTTATATTATACCAAACATCGACTTGCCATTAATGGCGAAACTACCAAATCACTCAGATTCGGGATGTCTCTATTTGACTTCTTGCATTATCAACAAGGCAGCATAGCCCACGAATACCAGTAACCAGGCAGCACCTTCAAGGCGTGCAATCCGCCCAGCGCCAGATGGTTTACGGTAGTTGATCCCGAAAAAGCCAATGGACAGCGACAAGAGAACCATAACCGGCAAATCTCGCGAGAGAACGTGGGGTGACACGTCCTTGAACGGGCATATCGAGCCGCTCAAACCGACCACGGCAAGCGTATTGAAGAAATTCGATCCGATGATGTTGCCAAGCACGAAGTCGTTTTGGCCTTTCCGCGCCGAGGCTATGGCCGACGCCAGTTCCGGAAGCGATGTACCCGCCGCAACGATAGTGAGACCGATCAATAGCTCCGAAACGCCAAGCGACCGTGCCGCCGAAACTGCTCCCCACACCAGCAGATGCGACGATGCCACGAGTAGGGCAAGCCCGCCAAACAAGGCAACCCAATAATGTTGTCTTGTTGCCGCAGGCACACAGTTCACAGACACATTCTCACTCTTCGATTTCTTGTCGAGCCAACAGTAGAGAGGCAGAAGGACTGCGAAAGTCGCCAACTGGATGATGCCGTCCAAACGGGAGAATCCGCCACCTGCGCAGACAAGCAGACAGGACAGGAGCGCTATCACAGCCAACAGCGGTGACGCCACGAACGCCGCCAGCGGCTTGACAGACAAGGGATGGATCATCGCCGCAGTTCCGAGTATGGCGGCGATGTTGAAGATGTTTGAGCCGTAGGCGTTACCAAGCGACAGATTGGAATGCCCCATGCCGCCGGAAATCGCAGACACGGCCAGTTCCGGGGCGGACGTGCCGAACCCAATCACAACCATCCCGATGATGAACGGTGAAACGCCGAACGACCGGGCAACTGCTTCCGCTCCGTCGACAAAAAGGTTCGCGCTCCATGCCAGCAGCCAAAGGCCACCAAGCATGAAGACTATTGCAAGCCAAAATGGAAGATCGACGTACACGGCAGGAACGGCTTCACTGCTCAACTCTTCTGCTCGGTGTCTTTTTTCTCCGTGTCGCCCGATTTGCCGTCGGCCATTCTGCCGAGAACAAACAAAAGCACGACCGTGGCGATGGAAGCGCCGACGATGACGATGATTTTCGTAGTCATGTTGTCTTCTCCTTCTGTTTTGAACTGAAAAAGTCCTTCATTGATTCTGCCGATTTACACATCAATGGAATTATCTGCAAAGTGTGTAGAGTACACCGGCGACGACAGCCGAGCCGATCACGCCGGATACGTTCGGCCCCATAGCCTGCATGAGGACGTAGTCAGTCGGGTCTTCCGCAAGCGCGACCTTGTTTGAGACGCGCGCCGCCATCAACTCCATTATTCATCATCCTTTTTCTTGCCGGACCTGCCACGACGGAAGCACTCGCGGAACATGCTCAGCAAAGCCCAGCCCGTGACACATTCTTCCTTTGCGGCACCATTTGCCGCAATGAGAGCCGCCTTTCTGTCCGACGGTGGCGTTGTGCGTCCAGTCATGCTGATGGCGAGCGTGACGGTTGCGGCTATCAGAGCAATGAGTATCGTAAGCCGCACCTTGAACGCCCGCCGCGAACGGCGGACCGAGAGCCGCAGTCTCTCGGAAAAACATTCCGGCAGGGATTTCCCCGCTGCATAGTCCCTGGCCCATGCGGTCAGGACGCGGTCGACTTTCTCTTCTGTCATGATTTCTCCTTTCCATGTCCAGGCAATAGTCCAACAAGCATTTCTCGTGCATTGTGCAGACGCGACTTGACGGTTCCAACCGGGATATCAAGCGCGGCGGCAATCTCCTCGACGGATTTGTCGGCGAAATAGCGCAGCACGACTACCTCCCGGAGCGGTTGCGAGAGCGCGCGTATGGCGTTCGCAACCTCATCGTCGGCATTATGCGTTTCCGCCGCCGTGCCCGCGACCTGCTCCGGCAGGTCTTCCGCCGCCCCCATTGGGACTTCCTCTACGCGGCGGCGGCGATGGTTCATGCGGTGGAAGTTGAGCATGATCGCGTACAGCCAAGTGAAGAAGTTCCGGCTGGGGTCAAAGAGACGTATCTTCTTTACCGCCTGGTCGAATGTGCGAAAGACAAGCTCCTCGGCGTCTTGGTCGTTGGCGCAAAGCAAGACGGCGGCCGCATAAAGGCTGTTGCCGTATTCGGCAACCAGCCTTTCCGCTCCGCGTTCCTTGTCTTTTCGTATCTCTTGCCAGACTTCCATCTTTGTTTGGGCCTTCGCGTTCACCATTCGCGCAGACACCTTCTCTATACAGTAATATGCACTTCTTCCCTCAAAAGGTTCACTCGAATCTTCTTTTTGTTGATTCTACCATTTCTCGCTTTCAAAGTGAACGAAAGAGGCACACTTCCGAGAATAGCACTGATTCCATCAACCACCGCTTTTGAGTTTTTTCGGCCGCGAGATTCGCGCCAGAACGCCCCTGTGTCTCGTCGGGGCGAGGGACGCGCAATGATTCGACAGAAACGACGGAACGCGCCACAGGCGGCGTGTGAGCCATCCTTGGCGCGTCCCGTCGCAATACCGGCTACTTCACCGCCTCCGGCCCGTGCAGCCAGAGCTCATGCCGTAGTCGCATTCCTTGCCAGTCTCATTTTTGTGCCAATAGTTTACCATTTAGCCTTTCGGCGGTCAACGGCGGGTGGCGCGTTGGCGGCGCTGCCGCCAAGAGACACCATCCCCTTCACTATATATAAACGCATTTTGTCCGAAAACATGTCAGGTAAATTTCAACTTTTTTCACACACTCGCAAGGACTCTCGCTCCGTAATTGCGGGGCGCCCGGTGGTCGCCCCCTACCGTGCCGCGTTGGCAACGGTTCCCAGGAACATGCCCGCCCTTGCGGTTTCGGGCCGCCCGGTGGTCGCCCCCTACCATGCTTCGTTGGCAACGGTTCCCCCCGCCCGCCCCCTCGGTAGGGGCCGATCACCGAGCGGCCCGCACGCCCCCATGCCACCCACACGTTAGGGGGCGATCACCGAGTGGACCGCGGGAGTATGGGGAGACGCCGCTCCCACGGGAGACAGGGCTGCGCTTGAGGTTGTTTCCCCTCATGAACACGTCTCCTTATTCACATACCCTCGAAGAGCTTATCACAACCCTGCCGGGGAGTCATGTGCTGGGTGGCCACCCATGACATCTTGGGTGCCCAGCCATGACCCCTTGGGTGGCCACCCATGACCGCTTGGGTGGCCACCCAATGGCATGTGGGTGGCCACCCAAGAGCACGTGGGTGGGCACCCAAGGGCACGTGGGTGGGCACCCAGCACATCATTACCACAGAGTCATGAGAATCCCGCCTGCGGGGAGGTACGACCATATTCGCACATGCTCCAAACAGCCCCTGGCACAGGATAGTCTGGCGTCCCGGACGGTTTAGAACCCCGAACAGCCAGATTCACATCGCATCTCCATTACGCGATTCGCGGCGATAATCAAGAACACAATCTGGCTGAAACGCTCGCTTGAGGCGGCGGACTTTGCGGCTGCAGACCATCGCCGCGCTATTCCGCGACAGGTGCGACTTTGACGCGGTAGAACCGCTTTGCGCCGTCCTTCGGCGCGTCGAGCGGTAGCCGACCCGACGCGGCGGCCTTCACCGGCGCCGTCTCGCCGGTCGCGCCGCCGATGCCGCCCGGAACAAGTTCGTCGCCGTAGATCACCGAATACCAGAACCCTGCGACCGCATCGACGGATATGCCGTCCGCAGCCGCACCGTAGAAAGAAACCTCGACAGTCGCGTCGCTCTTTCCGCCGACGGAACCAGCGAGCGCCGCCGCGCCATCCTCGGTGAAGAATGTCGTCTGCCCAGCGTTCGCGCTCGACGCGATGGAATAGGACGCATTGGCGTACGACGTGCGCACGATACTCGCGCCCGCGCTTTCATTGGCGGAGACCGTCGCGCCGGACGCCACATACACCGCATTGCCCTGGACGAGCGGATTGGCGTTGTTCAGATCGCCTATAACGCCGCCGGCCGACGAGGAACTGCCTGTCTCGACGGCGACGCGTCCGGTGGAAGCGAGCGAGACGATGTTGTTCGTGACGACGATGTTCCGCGCGCCTGGGCAGGCGACCCATCCGGCGAGGCCTCCCGCGACCTGGTTCTGGACGGTGATGTCGCCTTCCGCCGTGTTGCGGGCGAGCGCGCGCACAACGCCCTCGACGTGCACGCGGCAATTGCGAATCTCCGCATGACTGCCGTTCGGCACCCACACGTTCGCGGCGAGTCCCGCGACAAGACGAGGCCCTTGCACCTCCGAACCGGGATGCAGCGTCAACTCTACGCCGTCGATGATGCCGCCCGCCTCGAGATTCACCGCAAGCACGGCGGCGTTGTGCGCCCCGTCGGCGAGAGTGTTGGCGGTCGTGCTTGCCGTCTTGTCATTCCAGCGCGAAGCGCGGCTGACGACGCGTCCGTAAAGGTCGATCTTGAGATTCTTCACCGTTCCCGTCAGCGTCCGGACGAGCGCGGGGTTAGAGTCGTAGGCGAGCCACACATCGTTGGAGATCGTGAGCGTGTGCCCCGCGCCGTCGATCGTCCCCGAGAACGTCTCGATCGGCAGCGGGTCATGCACGAGCGTGATGTCGGCGGCGAAACGCGCATTGACGCCGGGGTTGTCACGAAGCCAGAACCAATCCTCTTCGCTGTCGAGGAGATACGCGCCGTCCGAATCCTGCGGCGGCGTGGGCCACGACCAGTTTTCGCGCGGCCAGCAGCTCTTGGCCTGGTGGCGCGCGAGGGACATGAGATCGGGCGTCGTCCCACGGGACATCTGTGTAGTAGCCCCAGCTCATGACGCCGCCGCAGCCGTTCGCGCGGCACCAGTTGCACTTCGCATGGTAGCTCGCGGGGCCCTCGAACGTCTCCTTGTTAGTCGAAAGCACGGTGCCGTCGGTCTTCGTGACGCTGCGGTCCATCCAGACGAGGTCGGCATCCCACCAGCGCGTCTTGTCACTCGGCCACTCATCCTTCAGCCACGGCACTACGAAGTCCCATCCCGGGTTCTGGACTTCGTAGGCATACATCGCCTGACCGACGACGATGCGCCGGGAGGGCACGCCGCGCGACGTGCAGACGTTGATGCTGGTCATCATCACCTGCGGCGAAGCGTTGAGCGTCGGATTGCCGTAGCCCATGGCGTTCACAAAGTCGGCGGCGTGGAACGCGGCGTAATAGCCGTCGGGCGCCATCTGGTAGCCGAGGTTGGAGCAGAACGAAAGGACGTATCCCTTGTCGAAGAACGCGGCGGCGAGATCGCGCATGAGAAGTCCGTAGGCGTGCCAGTCGCGTTGCGTGTTCGCCGTCGTGGCGGCATGATCGCCGGGGTATTCCCAGTCGATGTCGAGGCCGTCCAGCCCCGCAGACTCCATGACGGCGAGAATGGCGTCGATCAGCTGCTTGCGGCGGGCGGCGGACGCGGCGGCGCAGGCGATGGGCCGCCCCGTCACGCCATCGACTGTTATCGTTCCGTTGCCCTTGGTGAGCGAGGCGCGGATCATGCACTTCGTATTGTATTGGTCGCGCAGCGCCTTGATGCGCGCAACCTGCGCGGTGTTGTCTCGTCCGCGCGCGTCCCACGTCGTCTTGAACGTGTCGTTCTCGGAGTCGTAAGCGACAAGGAAGTCGTTGCAGACGACGATGTCCGTCAGATTGCCGACGCGGTTCGCCGGGGAGTCCTCGAGCTTCCCTGCCCACGTGCCGGTGAGCGCCGTGCCGTCCTGCCGCAAATACGCGCCGATCTGGTGGACGAACGGGAAGACGCGGTGGGGCGCCGTCTCCGCGCCATTGACGACATCGAATACGCCGCCGTTGGAGAGCGTGATCTTCGCCGTAGGCACTGAGACCCAGATCTTGGCGTCCGGCGAAATCTCAGGGTTTATTGTCGCCGTCACCCAGAGATAGTCGCTGTCCTCGCGCGTGCCGACCTGCGGATAGAACCAGACGCTCCCCGCCGGGAAGGACGCGGTGAACGCCGTCGCATCATCCGCCGCCGATACCGTGGCGGACGGGCCCACAGTCGCCTCCGCCTCGTAGAAGCCGTAGTTGTGACCGAACGGCTGCTTCCAGTATTTGATGTCGGTGATGTCTGCCTTCGTGCAGTTCACGAGACGGAACTTGACGTCGAACGCGCTCACCTTGCCGCCCAGGGCGTTGTCGAAGCGGATGCCGAGAAGCGCCTCCCGCGCAAGCCCGCGCGTCAGACGAGGATGCACGCGCACGACCGTCGCCTTGCCGTTGTTGTAGGCGAAGAGAGCCTGCGCCGCGCCGGCCAGCGACCCGGCGACAAGCAGCAACATGAGAATGCATTTTTTCATCTCGCGCATCCTCGTTTAATTGTCAGTCTCCGTCGTCTCGATCCCGAAGAGGGTTGAGGCCTAGTTTGGCTTCACCGGTACGACCTTGATCCGGTAGAACCGCGATGCACCGTCCTTCGGCGCTTCAAGCGTCAGCGTCGCGCTGGTTGCCTGGACAGGCTCGGTTTCGCCCGTCGCGCCGCCGATACCGCCCTGGACGAGCGCGTCGCCGTAGATCACGGAATACCAAAGTCCCGGAATCGCCTTGATAAAGACTTTTTCTTTCGTCGCATCATATGGCGTGGCGATGCTCAAATCCAGTTCCGGCCGCATGGCGACATCTCCGACAACTCCGTCAGGATCGAGTGAAACAGCACCGCCGTTGCCGAACAGCAGAATGTGTTCATACCGCGCAAGGGTCGAGCCGTAAGCGGTTTCAAGGACGAGTTGCGACGACTGAACGTTCGCGCCGCTAACGGACAGCGTCGAGACGCTTGCGGGAACGACGATCTTGCCGGCAAAACCATCCGGCAGCGGCACCGCGACGGAAGCGACCGTGCCGTCAGTCGCGATCGTGACATTTCCTCCCTGCACCGTCACAGCGCTCTTCACGTAGAACCCGTCACCGTCCGCTCCGTTTGTCCGGCGCGCATACGTCACATTGGCCTTGACGCCGCCCACATAGACTTCATTCAGATTGATCGCGCACGTTCCGCCCGTCGCAAGGATCTTCGTTCCCGGTGCGATGGACGCGCCCGCCGGAAGCGAAAGCCTCTGAATGTTGATCGCCGTCGTACGCATGTTGTTGCTCACGACGCCGACATACCCTTCCGCCAGCTCGCCGATTGTGAAGGACGTGAGTTCGTACGTTCCCGGCGAGAGGCTGATGTTGCCTGTACCCGAAATCTTGGCGAACCGGAATACGCGTGCCGACATGTCCGTCAGAATGAAGTCGCCGTCAAGAATCAGCTCCGACTGGAAATCTAGGTCGTTCCACATCAGAAATCCGTCGGTGATGCCTTGCAGCTTGAGCTTGGACGTGCCGTTGATGCAGTAGTCGGTCAGCGTCTCCCCACCCGCGCTAAACGTCGGAAGCTGAACGGTTCCGGTCCAGGCTGCGTCCAACGTGGGCTTGCTGGCAGGGAACGCGGCAAACGCAAGCGTGCCCGCGCCAGCAACGGTCGCGGTGCCGAGCGCGACATTGTCGCCAATCGTCAGCGTGGCGCCGCTGTCGATCGTGAGCGAAAGCCCGTCAAAAGCTGTCGCTGCACCAGCAGTGAACGTGACGTCGCGCGCAACGCGGATCGCGCCGACGTTCGCAGGGCGCGTACTGCCGAACACGACATCGTTGTTTGTCTTGTCGTCGATTATCACGGTCCCGCCTTCAGTCAAGGTTGCGGGCGTCGAACCGTCCGCAAGCGTGAGAACAAGCGCGTCGTCGCCGCCAAAACTGCCGCTCTTGTAGTAGACAGTGCGCTCCGACGGCTCCTGCGCAGACGCGAGCGCGACACGCTTGATGCGAACAGTCTCGCCGCTTACGTAGCCGCTGCGATGAGAATACGTGAAATCGACCTTGTGTGTCCCTTCGGGGATCGCGATGTCGGTCGAAACCCAGCTGCCGATCGTGTTCGTCGGCCCGTGAAGCGAATAGGCCAATTTGCCGTCAACCCAAACGCAGAAGGATGAATCTGGATGTGTGTGCGGATATCTCACATCGGACCACGGGCCGGCGTTGAACAGCAGTTTCTCGCAATGCTCGAACGTCAGTACGTCCGGACCCGTGACGGTCGTCGATAGTGTGCTTTCCGCCGTGCGCTTTCCAGTGAAGCCGTCGGCGACTTCAAGATACCCTTCGCCGCTTGCCTCCGCCCAGCCGCCGTCGATGGATTTGTAAATGGCCCATGGGAGACGCGGCGAACCGAGAAGCGTGTCCCAAATCCCGGTCGTATCGAATACGCTGTAGTTCACGTTCGTCGCGCTCGATACGCCATCTTTCACGGCGTATGCGCTTATGTATGCGTACCCTGCGCTTTCGGGAACCGTGAACGGCTCCGTGTATTTCACAAAGTCATTGTTGTTCAGTCCGTATGCCTGATACCAGATTTCCGCGTCGGGATCGGGGAAGGACAGCGCAAACGCCGTATCGCCGGGAAGCGACGAGCCGTATGTGACCGAACATTCGACCTGCGCCGTCTCCGGCACGCGCGTCGAGCGCCACTGTGAAACATAGGGCGCCGCTTCGAGCAAGACACCCGTCGAATCGAGATGGTTGGAAATTGAGAGACGCGAGCCGTGGTAGATGTGGTTCTTCGAGGAGAAGCCGCCGCAGAAGTCGGCGTAG
>JAZQBR010000071.1:0-14026 GCA_045545855.1 Kiritimatiellia bacterium
TGGCTCACAGAACGACATGGCTACGATCCGACTTCCCGCGCCGTCGCCGGTGTCGACGGGCGCGTCGGCGCCCGCCAGCACCGAGCAGAGAAAGGAGCTGACGAGATGCACTCGCGCGGTAGCCGCATACGCCTCGGGCTCTTCCTTCGAGAACTTCATAATCTGCGGCAGAGTAAAGCGCTCGATCGCCGGCGAACCGGTCGCCTCCTGAAGATACTTGCCAAACTTGGCGTCGAGACGGCGGCACTCGGCCGAAGTCGAAGAGTCCATCCAAATCGGTGATTCGCGCCGCGACAGGCACGGCCCGACGAGCGCGGCGAGCGACCCGGCGCCAGGCGCGGGCGAAGAGAGTGCCTCGAGAGCTTTGAACCACCCTTCATTCAGGTAGACGCTGCCGTGCTGCTGGCCGTCGCCGCCTATCGCCGCTATCTTCGACGTGTCGAACTCCGCCTGAAGTTTCGCGAGCACCTTCTCAAGCCCGGCGAGCCACATTAGCGGATTCGCCCGTCGCGTCAGCGCGTCCGGATTGGGCAGAAAGCCATCAGGCGAGCCGTATTCGGGCAGATCCTTGCCGAAGTTGACGGCAACCGTTTTTACCGCGCGGGCGCTCTCGACGTCGTAGACGAGTGCCTTGATGCTCTGGGTGCTGGAGTCTATGCCAAGCGTATACATTTGTCTGTCTCCTTATGTCTTTGGGCGCGTGAATTATACCACATCGCGAAGGTGCCCGTCCATTACCCAAACGGGTTGTTTTCAGCACGCGGCTACTTGAACTCCACCATGGCCGGCCCGACACCTTCTGCCGACGCGGTCAGTCTCGCCGCGCCGGGGCCGGTGCGCCGCAGATAGAGCCCCGCCCTGCCGTTGTAAAGCGGATGCGCGGCAACGTCGCGAAAACTCCTCAGTCCGCGCGGATCCGAATTACCTGCCGCGACAATCTCGGCCGGCCCCTCGACCGCGAACGACACCAGACGGTTTTCGCGCGGGACGCGCGTACCGGCGGCATCCGCGAGCGAAACCTCGACAAACACATATTCGCGCGGATCGGCCGGCAGCTTGTCGCTTTCGGGCGCGAGGACGACCCTCGCCGCCTCGCCGGCCGTGCGCACGACCTGTTCGCCGAGCGCGTTGCCGTCCGGACCGTAGGCGACCGCCTTCAACTCGCCCGGCGCATACTGCACATCCGTCCAGACGAGTCTGTAGCGGGCCATGACGTCGTAGTAGCCCGTCTTGAAACTCGCCTTCGGGTCTTTGCGCCGGCGGCCGAGAGAGACGCCGTTCAGAAAAAGCTCCGCTTCGTCTGCGTTAGTGTAGATGTAGACCGGCATCCCAGCCCCGGCCTTGCCTTCAAAGTTCCAGTGGCTAGGCACGATGTGCAGCGTGAACGCGTCCTTGCGCCAGTGCGAGCGGTACAGCCAAACGCGGTCCTTCGGCAGGCACAGCAGGTCGTAGACGCCGAAGTATGAACTGCGGGCGAGATCGCGCCGGGCGAGATTGCGCCCGTTCACCGGGTTTCGCGCGAACGGCGTCGGCTCGCCGAGGTAGTCGACACCCGTCCAGACGAACTCGCCGGCGACGAACGAATCGCGTTCCATGCGCTCGAACTCGAGATCGGGTATGTCGCTCCACGGCGCGGCGTTGCGGTCGTACGAGTCCACCGAAAAAGCGTCAGCGTCGTAGTCCTCCTTGTGCTTCGGCAGCACATCCGAATAATGTCCCCAGTCGGATAGTGCCGAGGCCGACTCTGTGTAGATTATCGGCTTTTGGGGATAGAGCTTTCTCATCTGGTTGTAACGTTCGCCGTAGTTCCAGCCCGTTATATCCAGCTGGGCGTAGTCGCCCTTCGGCGCCGCCCCCGGGAAGCAGCTGCCGATACCTACGGGCCGGGCGAGGTCGAGCTCGCGCACGACGGCACGAAACCTCGTGCAGCGCTCGGCGCTCGTACCGACTGCGGGTGAGCTGCCCCACTGCTCCTGGCCGGGCGGGCACGCCTTGCCGGGCGATATCTCATTGCCGATCGACCAGACGAAAACTGAAGGATGGTTGCGGTCGCGGCGCACAAACTCCCCGAGCTTTTCGGCGACGAAATCCTCAAGCGGGGTCTCGCCGCGCCCGCACGTATTGTTCCACTTGTCGAAGCACTCGTCCCAGACAAAGATGCCCATCTCGTCGCACATATCGAGAAGCTCCGGTGACGGGGGGTTGTGCGACGTTCTGATGGCGTTGACGCCCATATCCACGAGAGCGTCCATCTCGCGGCGCATCGCCGACCGGTTGAACGCCATGCCGAGAATGCCGAGGTCGGAGTGCAAGCACGCCCCCTTGAGCTGCACGTGGCGTCCGTTCAAATGGAAGCCCGTCTCAGCGTCGAAACGGAACGACCGGAAGCCCGTTCTGATCGACACCGAGTCGCTGGCCTTGCCGTCCGCCGCGACGGCCGACACCACTGCGGTGTACAGCGCGGCGCCGGGCTTCATATCCCAAAGCTCCGGATCGCGAACGGGGAGCTTGACGGCGAACTCGCCCTTGCCGCACATGGCGACATGGGTGCCGGCCGAGGCGCTCGCGACCGTTTCGCCCTTTGGCGACTTGAGATCGACGTTGATATTCACGAAAGTGTCGGCGAGACGGCGGCTCGCGACAGCGCCGCGGACGCCAAGCTGCCACGTACGGCCGTCGCCTTTTTTGTTTATGTACGGGCTTACGGCAAGCTCGCTCTCGTCGAGGTACACGTCGGCGGTCTCGATTTTCCTGACGCGTCTGTACATGCCCGCCCCCGGGTACCACCGCGAGAAGAGTTTCGTCGTATCGGCTTTTACCATGATGATATTGGTGCCGCCGAAGAGATACGGCGTCGCGTCGGCGCGCATCCCGAGATAGCCGTACTGCTGGCGGGCGCAAGGCTGGCCGTTGACATAGACGGTGCCGTCGCACATTACGCCGTCGAAGTCCAGAAAGACGCGGCGGCTTTTCGGCGCCGACTTCAGCACGATCGGCTTACGGTACCAGCCGACGCCCTTCCAAGGGAGCTTGCCGGTGTCGGGGTCGCCCTCCGGCTCGAACGGGCCCTCTATCGCCCAGTCATGCGGTATCTCGACCGCGCGCCACGACTTCTGGTCGCGCGAAAACTCCCACCCGTCGCAGAAATCGGCGACTTCGCGCGCGACTGCGAGACCAGCCGCGAGCGTTGCGGCGACGGCAAACAATGCATTTTTCTTCATACCGCATATCATATCAGATAATCCGCGCCCAAGTCAACGCCAAAATTGGCCTCGACGGGTCAGCGGCAGAGACGGCGAATGTCGCCGAGAAAATCCTTGTCGGCCGTACGAACCTCGATGCGCGACACGTTGCCGGTGAAACGGGCCATACGCACAAAGTCGCAGATGAACCTGTCGGCGCGGTGCAGCCCGGTGCCGCCGGTGTACGAGACCCTGAGCCGCCCGTCGACGCGCGAATTTTCGCGCGGACCGTCAAAAACAATCCATACGAAGTCGCAGGGATGTTCCGCGAGGTGGAGCTTCGCCTTCTCTATCAGCTCTTTCGGATCGCGCGCGACGCGATTCGCGCCCAGCACGCGGTTCCAGCCGTCGACTATAATGAAGCGTCCGCCCGGCTGCAGCGCGCGCAGATCTTCCGCCGCAGTCAGCGCCAAATCGAAGTGCTCGCGCAGCTCGGCGTTCTCGTCCCTGAGGCGGGCGTTCTCCGCCTTGAGGCGGGCGACCTCGGCGCGCAGTTCGCGCACGTGTACGGCGCGAGAGCCGAGTATCACATCCTGGGCGTTCACCGCGAGCCCCCTTTCTCGCCCGAGGCGGTGCGCGCGGCGCGAAGCACCTCTTCGGCGACAGACACGCCGACGCCCGCGGCGGCGGCGATCTCCTCCGCAGACGCGCGGGCTATGCCGTAGATCGACCGGAACTCTCTCAGGAGGCGGGCCTTCTTGGCCTCGCCTATGCCCTGCACCTCGTCGAGCGCAGACTCTCTGATGGACTTTTCGCGAAGGCTTCTGTGGTAGGTGATGGCGAAACGATGCGCCTCGTCCCTGAGACGCGTGCAGACGAAAAGCGCCTGGGAGTCTCGCGGCAGCATCAGATTCTCGCGCCCGTCGTCGAGGACAATCTCCTCCTGACGTTCGGCGAGACCGATTGCCGGTATGTCGGTGATGCCGATTTCGGCGAATGCCGCGCGCGCGGCCCTGAGCTGTGTTATGCCGCCGTCGCAGATGTAGAGGTCGGCGCGCGGCGAGGTTTCGAGCAGAGTCGACTCCGGCCCGTAGCGGCGCAGCACGACCTCGCGCATTGCTCTCGGATCGTCCGCCCCGGCAAAACTCTTTATCTTGAAGTGGCGGTAGTAGCGGCGGTCTGGCAGGCCGTCGCGCGCCACGACGAGCGAGGCGACGTTGTGCGTGCCGAAGAGGTTCGATATGTCGACGCACTCTACGATGCGTGGCGGCGCCTTGAGGCCGATCGCCTCGGCAAGTTCGGCGAGCCCGCGCGCGGCGTCTTCGCGGCGCATCTCCGGCGACTTTCTGACGAAGTGGGCCTTGGTCATCTCCTTCAAGGCGAAAAGCGTGTCGCGCCACCGTGCGGCCGACTCGAAGTCTCCGCGCCGGGAGGCCTCCCGCATTTTGCCGGCGACCTCCTCGAGAACCGCCGGGCGCTTGCCTTCCAGAAACGCGCACGCCTCGTCGAAGCGCGCGCGGTACTCCTCGTTCGTGACGCGCCCGAGGCATGGTGCCGAGCAGGTGCGTATCACGTCGGCCATGCAGTGCTCGTGTGTCCCGGCGTCGGGGCAGGCCGCCGTACAGGAGCGTATGCCGTAGCGCTTCTCGACAAAATCCTTCGCTGCGCGCACGACCGGGCTTGACGGAAAAGGCCCGAAGTGGCGCGCGCCGTCATCGCGGACGATGCGCACGCACGTAAAGCGCGGCCACTGGGCGTTCTGGTCGCCCTTGAGCGCGAGGTAGCGCTTGTCATCGCGCATCAGTATGTTAAAATGAGGCTTGTGCTTTTTTATAAGCGCGGCCTCGGTGAGCAGCGACTCGGCCTCGTTCTTGACGGTCATGAACTCGAAGTCCCAAACCGTCTCGACCATAGAGCGCACCTTGGGCGGATGCCTCGCGCCGGGGCGAAAATAACTCAAGACGCGCCGGCGCAGGTTTTTGGCCTTGCCAACGTAGATTATGACGCCGCGACGGTCGCGCATCATGTAGCAGCCAGGCCGGTTGGGCACCGTCTTGAGGCGCTCGCGCACGAGGTCGGTCACTTGCAACCCTCCATCGCCGCAGGCGAACTCAGGCCTTTTTCTCCTCCAGAGGCTTGGGATCTTCTTTCTCGCCCTCGGCAAGTCCCTTCTTGAATTCACCCTTTGCCTTGCCGAGCGAGCGCGCGAGGTCGGGTATCTTCTTGCCACCAAAAAGAAGCAAGAGCACGGCCAGGCAGATCAGCAGCTGAACCGGGCCGAGATTCTGAATGAAAGCGAGTATCATCTATGTATCCTCCTTGACATTGACGGCAATATGATACCGAATTTTTCGCCAAAAGGCAAGGCCAAACCTACAGCTGAAACCTGACGGCCCGTACCGCCCGACTTGCAATCTCGCCGCTCAGACCTGCATCAGGCCGCCTGTTCAGCTGTGGTGCTCTCTTTTAGTTCCCGCTGCGGGAATAAGCGCGAACGCCTATCTTCACGTCCTTGACGCCCGACTCGATGAGTTTCATCGCCTTCTCGCGGTCTGCGTCGATTGCCGAGGCGGGTATGATGACAAGCCACCTGTCGTTCCAGGCGCTGCGCCCCACCAGGCGAGTTGACTTGAAGTCGTCGCCGGAGCGCATCGTGGCGTGGCGCCGGATTGTGGCCGTCACATCACTCGTGCCGTCGAGACCGGAGAACGTGGCGATCCAGTCCTGCGCATCCAGCTCGGCGGAGCCGACGGTGTAGGGCAGCGGCATGACCTGGTCAACGACGTTCCAGCCGAGCAGCGCGCGGTCTGTGCCTGCTGGCGAGCGCATGTAGTCTGTGCCGGTCGGCACGAGGTAGATGTTGGGCTCGACGCCCTCACCGCCCTCGAGTTGGTCGAGACCGACCAGGTTGACGCCGACGGCGTCAATCTTCGTCGCATAGTCGGAGCTGGAGAACTGGTGGTCGCCGAACTGAAGACTCTTGCCGAAGAAGTTCTCCGCGTTGTTGATCGAGGTCGAGAACGGGATGATGTAGCCCGGCTCGCGGAAGACTTCTGCGTTCTGGCTGGCCGGCGGCTGGCAGTGGCGGATGAACTCCGGGTTGTCCAGGATGTTGTCAACGCGGTACTTCGCCAGCTCCTTGCGCCACGCGGCATCGCCGTCGGTGCCGTCCTTTATGCGGAAGAGCTCGCGCCTGAGCGAGAACCACTTCGCCGGCTTGTCGGGGTTGTTGATGCCCAGGCGAGGCTTGAGAACCGCCCAGTTCGCCTTCATGCGGTTCACGACGTCATAGAGCCCGCCGTCGGTAGTGGCGGACGAAATCGACACGCCGCTGCGTCCGAGCGAACGCGTAGCGATGATGTCGGCGAGGAACTGCTTGCCGGACTGGCGGTCGCTGGAGAGCAGCCCAGTCTCGTAGTCATACACCTTCGCAAGCTCCCAGACGTAGCGCTGGGCAGTGTCGAACGCCGTCGTGTACTTTGTGAGAGCGATGTTGCGCTGTACGCGGTTGTACATGTCGAGGTAGCGCTGCTCGGTGGCCTTGTTCGAGACCTGCTGGCGCCAGAGGGCGCGCTCGGCCTGCAGCTGCTCGCCCTTCTCCACCTCGGCGCGGTACGCCGCCTCCGCCGCGGAGAGCTGGCCGAACGCCGGCGCGATGGCGAGCACGGCGCCGTTGACGGCAAGGGCGGCGCCCTGCATCGTCGTCTCCAGCTCGCGGTACGTATCCGCCGCCGCCTGCGCGGTATCGTTTACCGCGAGTATGCCATCGGCGTACCCCGCCTTGATCTCCTTCGCGTACTTTGATGCCTGCGCGGAAAAGATCTCGCCCATCATCATCCGGAACGCCGTTGAATTGGGCGCAGTTGAAATCGCCTTCGAAATTGCGCGCGGGTCGATCGAGACGGCCATTCCGGTGCCCTGGACGGCTGGGACGGCGCTCGCAATCATGTCTTCATGAACCATCATCGAATCCAAGAGAAGCGATCCACCATCGATGAGAAATTCATCCGTGGCCGTATACCACGCCGTGTTCTTCAGGACCTCCGTCACAAGCTTCGCGGTCGTGTTCGCTGTGAAGCGGACGGTCTGCTCGCAGACTTTCGCCCAGGCCATCTTGAGTCCCTCAAGCTTCTCGTCGTAGGCGTCCATCGCCTCCTTGACCTTCTGGTAGGCGCTGATGTAGTTGCGGTATGCCGTCTGGATGGAGCCTTCCATGCGGCGCGACCCGGTTATCGTCAGCGGCTTCATGCGGATGCCGCCGTCGTTCACGATATAGTTGATCGATAGCGTCTCGTAGCCGTTCGTAATCGTTCCGTCCCAGTCGCGCAGCGGCTTGTATTCCCAGCCGTAGAGCCCCGCCTGAACGAGTTTGTAGGAGTTCGTGAACTGCGTCTGCATCTCCTCGAGTATTCCGTAGGGCAGCAGGTCCATGTAGTTGTAGTTGTAGAGGTCTGGGCCGTCGTAGCCCTGCGGATACGTTCCGCCGGGGCCGATGTCGCCGGAGTACGGCGTGCCGTAGATTGCAATCAGCTGGTTGTTGTAGGCCATCTCCTGCTTATCGACGTCGGCAATCGTCGCCTCCTCGGTCTGCGAAATCTGCGCGAGGCGGCTGCCATACTCGTTGGCGTAGCCGAGGATGGTCTCGCAGTTGGCGAGGGCTACTTCGGCGCGCTCGAGGATCTGCTCGAAGTGCGACTCCTTCTGCGCGAGGCGGTCAGGGTCGATGTCGAACGGAATCGCATCCTCGGAGAGGCCTAGCGGGTTGGAGCCGGCCTCGTAGCCGGCGAGCTTCTTCTCGACGGTGCGCACCGCCGCTGCGAGGACGGGCAGCTGCGTGGCCGTCGAGCGGTCGATCTTCGCGATTCCCCTGTCCGTGAACGCCTGGTACGGGGCGTCGTTCGTCGGCAGGAGCGCGTTCACCGTCATCCAGTTGTATGCGGCGGCGAGACCCGTGCGCGTCGCCCATTCGCCGTAGCCGAACGCCTGCTCGGCGTCTGAGTCGAAATACGCCGCCGCTGCGTCGCCGCCATTCTCCTTGTAGGCTTTGCGGAGCGTCAGGTCCATTGCGTCGGCGCCGGTCTGAACGAGTTTGACGGCGGCGTCGGCAAGCTTCTGCTCATCCTGGTAATCGACGTTCATGAGCTTCTGGTCCATGAGCATCTCGCCCATGGCGGCGGCCCAGTCGAAGTACGGGTTGCGGAGCAGGCGGTAGTATCCGGAGATGGCGGAGAGGTAGTGGCCCCAGGCATCGCCGTGACCCTGCGGATACTGCGCAGCCGCGCAGTTCACGTCGAGGATACCGTCGCGCGCCCGGATTCCGTAGTTCGCGACGTAGGCGGGCTCGCCCTCGCTTATGCCCTTCGTCATGTTCCAGGCCAGGCGGTTGTAGAGCGGGGCCTCTGTCATGCGAGGATAGGCAATCGACGCGGTGCGGCCGCGCAGCAGCGCCAGCTCCTCGTCGAGCAGCGACGAGACCTGGTTCGCGAACGAGAACGTGCCCGATGCGAACTGCTGGCCGTCCGACCCTGCGGAAATGAGCGGGTTCTTCGCGTCCGAATACGCCTCCGCGCCGAGCAGCGAGTAGAATTCGCCCATGCGGGTCTGGGCAAGCATAAGCTGCTTCGACATGTCGATGTTGTTGCCGCCGGCGGAGATCAGCAGCGACTCTGCGCGGTTGAAGACGGTCTGGTAGAGTTCTAGGAGGCCAATCTCGCTGAGGTTGTCGTTGTTGAGCGCGACGTCACCCTGGTAGGGGCGGCCAATCTGCTCGAGCATCGTGAACCACATGTCGCTCGACTCAGCGTAGAAATCCTCCACGCGCTGCGCGAACGGCGTGAGAGAGTTCAGCACGCGCTGCAGCCAGCCCTCCGCCAGCTGCTCCGGCGCCCACGGGCTCCAGAAGTCGTCGTCCGACGTCCATTCGGGGTGTGCGGCGGCGAGGAGCTGCCACGTGGGAGAGTCCTTGATCGGGCGGTAGCGCAGCGTGTAGTACGTGTTCACGTAGTCCTGCAAGTTCTGGCCGGTCTCGCCGAGCTGCACGGAGACGAGGCCGTTTTCGACGGCGCGGTCCTGCCACGGCTCCTTGCCCTTCTCCGGCACCGTGCCATCGGTGTTCGGCGTCGTGTAGCACCACTGGAAGTTGTACTTGGCGGCGCTGGAGCCCAGCGGCGTGCGGTAGAGGAGCGTCAGCTTCTCGGAAAGCTTGTTCAGCGGATCGCTCAAGACGGCGATGCCGTCGGCGTAGAGCTCTGGCACGACCTTGATGACGTGCATCTGGATTGGCAGCCCCTCGGAGACCTGCGTAGTATCCGGGTTGTCGTTCTCGATGAGCGTCACGTAGCCGACGCCGGAGCCGTTTGCGACGAGCGCGTAGTGGTCGCGCGCCTTGTACGTGTTGGCGGAGGGATGCTCCTCGCTCTCCCACGTGAAATACCCCTTCACGTAGGTCACGGTGCACGTGTATTTGCTCGGGCTGACGTCGTCCCACTTCTTCCCGAGATACTTGTCAAGCCCCAGGTTCTCGTAAATGGTCTTCGCGGCGGCGCGGCGCGTCGTGCCGACGAGCACGCGCTTGCGGTCAGTCTCGTGCCAGGTGGCGAAGGCGACAGGCTCGCTGACATCGACCTTCTTGCCCCCGACTACCTTCATGGGCGTCATGATGTTGCTGAACGTGAACTCCTCCACCGTAAAGCGCTTCTCTATCACGACCTCTTCGTCGTTCGTCATCTTCTGCGCCCATTCCTCGTAGAGGTCGAGGCTCGGGAATGCCAGCGTCACCTCCTTGCGACCGGTGGACTTGACCGCACCGCTGTAGTTAGAGTTCGGCGACGGATTCACTTCCTTCGTGGCGAGCGCTTCTGCGGCGGCTTTCCACGCCGCCGTCTCCTTCGGCTTCTGCGATGGGTCGAGCACGCACAGCGCCTTGATGGCGGCGCGCTCGGAATCGGTTAGGACGTTGAGTTCGAGGTAAGAGCCGCCCGACTCCTTCTCGACGTACTGACCGAGCAGGTTCATCTTCGCCTGGCCGCTCTCGACCGTCACGTAGAAGCGGTCGGAGATGGACGGCGGCAACCCCGTGAAGTAGTACTTGCCCTTGCGCAGGAATGTCGTTCCCGACGGACCGAGCACAAAGCCGTACTCGGACGGAAAGCTCGCCTCAACGGGGAGCGTCGCCGAGGAGGCCTGCACGACCGTCGGGTCGATGAGATCGACCACCGTCGCCGCCTCTAGATTTGTGACTGCGGGGTTGGGGTAGCAGACGGCCATGGAGGCGGCGTTCCACATCTCCGGCAGCCCCAGCTCCGCCTTCGTCAGCACCTGGCCGAGCTTAAGCTCCGGCACGTATTCTGGCCAGTTGATCGTCCACTTCCAGTTGACAGCGTCGGCGATGTTCGTGATCTGGTCGAGGCTGGGGCTAGGCACGTTTTCGCATGAGAGCCAGGCGATTGGCGTGCCGGCGGCGGGCTGCTCTGCGAGCGACGGGAAATAGAAGCCGTCGCGCATCGGGTAGCCGTACTTGGCGGACGCAATGCCGTCGCGGCGCGCCCAGAGGCCGTTCTTGCGGTCCCGGTAGCCAACAGAGTTGTCGTCGAAGCCGAACGCCGCCGTCGTAGCGTCGATTGCCGTCTTGCAGCCGGCCATGCGGCCGATCGGCGCTGGCGGCAGTAGTGCGTTTCCAACGAGGTTGGAGCTGGCCATCTCAGGATAGTCGATGTTCGTCTTCGTGATCGTGTATGCCTGCATGCGGCCCTTGCCGTTCTCGGGGTACATGACGAGGACGAGAGGCTTCGACGTGAGGTCGGTGTTGAGGTCGTAGCGCAGTGCCCACGCCACGTAGTCGCCGTTCAGATCGATGAACGCGTGCTCCTCGTTCGGGTTGTAGCCGATTTCGTTAGGGTCGTTCTGGTAGTAGATTTCTGGCGTGGCGTCGCCCTCTGCCTTGAGGGTGAGCGAGAACGCACCAGGTGCGCCGGCGCCGGCCATGGAGCAGTTGCGGCACGTCAGGACATTACCGAATTCATCCGTCGCCGTGCGCACCATGCCGTCGCTGGCGAGATTGGCGAGGTCGCCCGTGGTGAAGTCGAAGTTGAAGAACGCATCCGACTCCTCCGGCGACGCACCAGCCCAGAGGCCGATGTCGTCAAGCGCTACGAACGTCGCGGAATTCGAGGCGGAGGAATTCGCCGCGCCCACGGTTAGTGCGACGGACTTGCCGAGCGCCTCCGCCGGTAGCGTGGCCGAGACCGTGGCCCACTGGCCGGGCGTCACGTCATACGTCTCTGCGGGAACGCCGTTCGTCGTGATCTCCACCTGGTAGTCGTTCGTCTCACCGCGCGCCAGCACCGCCTCGGCGACGACGGAATCTCCAAACGTCCACGTCGCCAAGGTGCCGGGCTCCGTCAGACCGTCCGGCGATACGTAGCACGAGAGGGAGACGCCAGCCCACGCGGCATTCGCCGTGAACTTCTGACCGCCGAGGTTGGCGGAGGCCGACGAGTTCTTCTCGACGAGCAGCAGCGAGCGGCCTGTGCACGCCGTCATCTTCGGATCGGCGGAGCCGCGCTGCGAAGAGAGCGCGATTTCTGGCAGTAGTCCTTCCATCATCGTAGCCTGCCACGTCACGCAGTAGTCCTGCACGAGCGCCGGATACGTCACGGGCTTGCTCATCTGCGGAGTCTGAAAATTCGCACGCCACCAGACCTGGATCTTGGCGCTGCTGCCGTTTACGCCGTAGATGGCGGATTCGAGATCTTCGTAGGGATCGTCGTCGCTGCCCTCTCCCTGCGCCTCGGCCTTAAGCTCCTCGAGTGACGGCGTATCGATTGTTACAGCCATCGAGCCACCCGGCTTGTGGTAGAGGCGCGGGTTCCAGTTGCGCGCCGGCGACTCCGGCTCGTAGATGTAGCCGGGGAGGTCGTCGTCAATGCGCTCAGACATCGCACGCGCATCCACGCCGGCCTCCTGACCGATTCGCGGCGTCAGCTCGATGCCGACGGGCCACTCGAATGCCCACGGCGTCGCGACTGACTTTGCGCGGTAGTCGGTGAGCTCGATCGGCAGGTAGGACGGGCAGCCCTTCCCGTTCTCGTTCGCAAGCTTCACCAGGATCTGTCCGCCGTTCTCGCCACCGAGCGTGAGTTCCCCGTTTGACACATTCACCGTCGCGGTCACGTCAGCAGGCATCTTGAAGCCGTTTGCCGTGGCGACATAGTTCGTCGGGACGATGACCGGGCAGCCCGTCGGCGCACCGGACGGGGCAACGACGACGCGGAGCGGATTCTCGGGCCAGCTCACGAGATACCAGTCGTGCTCGAACGTCCACCTCGTCCTCATCGGGTCCTCCGTCTGCCAATAGACGTCGGCCTTCCAAGGCTCCGCCTTGCCCGACAGGCTGGTCGTGACATCAGTTGGCGCGATGGCGAAGATCTTTCCGTTGTCCGGGTCTGTGAGCTCTTCGCCGTCGGGGGCCGAATACTTCTCGAGATACGGCGAATACGGGTCGTTCTTGTCTTCCGACAGACCAGCAGCCGCCACCGCGTACAACCTCTCGGAACCGAATCCGCCGCCGGCGGGACGCAGCGCGTCGCCGACCTCGGCATTAATCGTATTGACGTTCGGAGGGCAGATTTCGACGACGACGTGAGCGACCATGTGGTCCTTCGTCTCGGTGTCGTAATATGCGAGCACGAACTGTCCCTGCGGACAGTCGATCGCACCCGTCGCCTCGTCTTTCACGTAGCGGACTGTGAGCTGCTTTGTCTTCGACGGGTCGTAGTCGATGCCATAGACGACGTTGGAGACGCCCGAGCCCGGCGAGGTCTCCTTGTATCTGCTCTGCAGGAGCGCGGGGTCGCCGAAGAACTTAACGAATTTCCCGGTGAGGTCGATGTAAGCGGCGGTATTGCCTTCATCGACGCGGGTGGCGAAGATTCTGTAGGGGCGGGCGGAGGACGAGCTGCCGACCGAGTACGTCTGCATCATCCTGTCGCCGTTGCGCGCGACCCACGTCATTTCCGTAGCGCCGCTACCCGTGAAGATCACGCGCTCGCTCTCGTTCGTCGCACCCATGTTGAATAGGATCTGCCCCCTGGAGACAAGCTCGGAGTTCGCTGCAATCGTCGCGCTCCAGTCGATCTCGTCGGGCTCATACGGTATATCCGTGCAGAAATCGCCGAGCTTGGCGTCCGGCGGCTGTTCGGACAACGTGCGGCCTACCGTCCACGCCGCCAGAGTCCACTGCATCGCGGCGTTCTTCGTCGATATAGACGTGACGGCGTCGCCGGGCGCCACCGGCGCCTTGGCGGTTGAAATCGGATACGCCGCCGACGGCTGCCTGTACCCGGCGCCGTATGGATTCATGTAAACTGGCAGCTCGACTTCGCCGAGCGTCAGCTCGGTATCCTGCGGTGCCGCCGCAAATGCAGTGGTGAATGTTGCCAGTGTTGCCAGTGTTGCCAATCCCAATGTTGCCAATTTCCAATTGGTATTGGTATTGGATACTTTCACATTTTCACATTTCCACATTTTAGCGGCCCTCCCTTCCGATGAACGGGAAGAACGTCACTTTCACCAAGTCCGTCGTTGGTGCGCGGATCTTCTCACCCTTGCGGCAGTACTGCACCACCGCCGGACACCGCAGAGCGCGGCTGCCTGTGGCGCAGCTGGAAATCAGCGCAATGCCGTCTGCCGGGGCCTCCGCCAGTATCCACCCCCTCAAGGCGTCAGTTGTGCCCAGGTCAGAGGGGTTGCCATCGGCGAATACTCGCACTCCTTTGCCCCTCATCAGCCGCGTGCGCTCGTTCTCCGCTACTACTAGCGGCGAGACCTCGACCTTGCCGGCGCCG
>JAZQBR010000072.1:0-5934 GCA_045545855.1 Kiritimatiellia bacterium
GCCGCCGACATAATGGCGGCAAGCGCCTTCGCCGAGCAGATTGTCGCCCAGCACTCCTCGGCTTTTGCAGACAGCACGGTAGAGGTGACAGTCACGCGTCTGGCGCTCGACTGCCGCGAGCAAGGCTCGCGCAAGGCCCTGGTTTCGCTTACGGCGACTCTCGTGGACGCGCACCGCCGCGTCGTAGCGGCCGCCGCGGCAGAGGCTGCCGAGGATGCATCGGCCGGCGATTATTCGGCTGCTTTTTCAGCGGCGTTCACTGCGGCTATGACCGACGCGCTGAGGCGGCTCTGAGGCATGGCGCTTTTCTCCAGCATCGGCAAGCGCGCCGTCGGGTTCTCGACGTCGTTTGCTGATATATGCGCTTTCATAGGCGAGGCGACGATCGCCATGCTGCGCCCGGGGCGCTTTCGCTTCGGCGACTTCGCTCTCGCGCTGCAGCGCGCGGCCTATGACGGGATTGCGATATCCACCGGCATAGGCCTTCTTTTGGGGCTGATTCTCGCGTTCGAGTCCGCCGCGGCGCTTCGCATGTTCGGCGCTGAAGTGTATGTCTCGGATTTGCTGGCCATCGGGCTTTTCCGCGAGCTGGGTCCGCTCGTGACGGCGATTATTCTCGCCGGACGCTCCGGCAGCGCGTTTGCGGCCGAGATAGGCACGATGAAGGTAGATGAAGAGCTTGACGCGCTCACGACGATGGGGCTGCCGCCGGTCAGGTTTCTGGTGCCGCCGCGCGTGTTCGCGGCGGTGCTGGCGATGCCGGTTTTGACGATCGCCGCCGAAATCGCCGGTCTTGCCGGCGGTGCGTTCGTGTTGAACGTCATGGGCGTGCCGCCTGTCGTTTTCTGGGATCATGTTGCCGGCACCGCCGACATGTTTATGGTCGCTTTCGGGCTCGCAAAGTCGGCCCTGTTCGGGTTCTTGGTTGCGCTCGTGGGGTGCGGCGCCGGCATGCGCACAAGATCCACGGCAGACGGCGTCGGTGTCGCGGCGACCTCGGCTGTCGTTGGCGGTATTGTCGCGATAGCTGTCGCGGACGGCATACTCGCCGTCCTCTGCTACGTCTGGGGTGTCTGATTCAGTCAAAATAAATGCTGCAAAGCAAAGGAACGATGAATAAATGAAGATGATAAAAACAATGACGTGCGCCATGGCCGCTCTGGTTCCAGCGCTCGCGGCGTTCGGCGAAACGGTTTCACTTGACGGCGCATGGCGCTTCAGGCGCGAGGGAGGCGAATGGCGCGAGGTTGCCGTGCCTCACGACTGGTCGATAGAATCGGCTCCGGCCAAGGACGCGCCAACCGGCAAAGAGTGGGGCTTTTACGAGGCCGGCAAGGGCGAGTACGAGCGCTCGTTCGAGCTCGCCGCAGCCGATCTCGACAAACACCTTGTTCTTAGTTTCGACGGAGTTCTCAGAAACGCTGCCGTGTATGTCAACGGCTTGCTCGCCGGCAAGGGCACGCGCTACGGCTACACTGGCTTCAGTGTTTCGCTCGACGGCAAAGTGAAAGCGGGTAAAAACGACCTTCGCGTGACGGTGGACAATTCGGCGCTGCCCGGCTCGCGCTGGTACATGGGCAGCGGTATATACCGCAGTGTAAAGCTCGACAAGCTGCGCTACCCCTACGTCAAGCCCCTTTCAGTCGATGTGCGCACTACGCTGGAGGGCGATGTCGCCATCTCATGGTTCTCGGTCGACCGCAGCGGCGTCGAGAGAAAGGTATGCAAGTGTTTCAAGATTTGGAATCCCGTTCTTTGGACGCCCGAGACGCCGAAGATGTACGAGCGTGAAATCGGCAGCGGCGAGAAGGTGCGTTTCGGTATTCGCTCTGTCGAATGGAGCGCCGGGAAGGGCTTTCTCCTGAACGGCAAGCCGGTCGAGCTGCACGGCGCGTGCGTCCACCATGATCATGGTCCGCTCGGCGCGGCGAGCGAGCCGGAGTTCGAGCTTCGCAAGGCGAGGCAGCTCAAGTCCGCCGGGTTCAACGCGGTCAGGACGAGTCACAACCCGGTGAGCGAGTCATTCCTCGCGGCGTGCGACGAGGTCGGACTGCTCGTCATGGACGATATGTTCGACGGCCGCGAGAGGAAGAAGACGAACGGCGACTACTGCGAGGTGTTCAAGCAGGATTGGCGGAGCGACCTTGAATGGATCGTCCGCCGCGACCGCGTGCACCCGAGCGTCGTCATGTGGTCTGTGGGCAACGAAATTCTCGAGCGCAGCGAGCCGTTTGCCGCAGAGACGACGAAGAAGATGCATGAGCTTATCGATTCGCTTGACGGTACGCGCCCCGTCACCCAGGCGCTCTGCCTCTGGGGGGAGAAGTGGGAGGATCAAGACGCGATGGCGGCCAATCTCGACATCGTCGGCTACAACTACCTCGAGAATCTCACCGAGCGCGATCATGAGCGCCTGCCGAATCGCGTCATCGTCTATACAGAGACGTATCCACGCGACGCTGCGAACGTGTGGCGGCGCATTGTGAAGCACCCGTATGTCATCGGCGAGTTCGTCTGGACGGGCATCGACTATCTTGGCGAAACCAGTATCGGGCGCAATTTCTACGAGGACAGGGAGACGCGGGGCGAGCACTGGCAGCCGCACGTCAAGCACTATCCGTGGCACGGCGCATA
This sequence comes from Kiritimatiellia bacterium, assembly GCA_045545855.1. Taxonomy (GTDB): domain Bacteria; phylum Verrucomicrobiota; class Kiritimatiellia; order RFP12; family UBA1067; genus UBA1067. The sequence continues at coordinate 2,635 of JAZQBR010000072.1, forward strand.
CTGCGGCGACATCGACCTTACGGGCTGGCGCAAGCCGATATCGCATTATCGCGAGACATTGTGGAACCCGAAGGCGCGCACATATCTGGCGGTGCGCGAGCCCGACGGCTGGAAGGGCAAGATAGCGACTTCGATGTGGAGCGTCTGGCCGACACATGAGCATTGGACGTTCACCGGATGGGAGGGCCGTCGCGTAACCGCCGAGGTTTATACGCGCTGCCCCAAAGTCGAGCTTTATCTTAACGGCAGGCTGGTCGGCGCAAAGGACGTCTCGGCCGATACCGCCTGGAAAGCCGAGTTCGAGCTTGCCTACGAGCCGGGCGAGCTGAAGGCAGTAGGCCGCGCGAGCGACGGTACGGCCGAGGAGTTCGTCCTTAGGACTGCTGGCGAGCCGAAAGAATTGCGCTATACCCGCGAGACGATCGGGCGCTATGAGTGGGTCGTCGCCGAGGTCGTAGACGCGAACGGCACCGTCTGCCCGTATGCCGATCGCGACGTGACATTCGTCGGCGATGTCATAGCCACGTGCACGGGAGCGCTCTGGGACGCCGTCGCGGCGCCTTCGCGCGTCCGCCGCACATGGATGGGCCGCGCGATGGCCGTTCTGCGCCATTGCAACGACTGACGTGTTTTTTGCGCGGCCACTTGTATTGCAGGGCCAAGGTATGATATAATATACGGTCACCAAACCAGATAGGAAAAAGAAATGCTAGTTCTAAAAGTTCTTCTCTATATCGTTGAAGTAGTTGTCTGCCTGATGCTTGGGCTCGCGGTCATGCTGCAGAAGCCTAAAGAGGGCGGTCTTGGCGGCGCTTTCGGCGGCGGCGCTCTTGAGGCTTCGCTCGGCGCAGACGCCGGCAACGTCCTCATCAAGGCGACAGCCATACTCGGCACGATTTTCATGCTCAACACCCTGATCCTCGCCAAGATCACCGCCTCTGCGACATCGGTCGTCGACACGGTTGAAGCCCCGCAGCAGCAGAGCCAGAGCGAGGGGCCCCAGGGCTGATGAAGGTACTCGTCACCGGAGGCTCCGGTTTTCTCGGTATCAACCTCATTCGCTTCCTTCGCGAGAAGGGGGTGGATGAGGTTCGCGTTCTTGACATAGCCGACTTTGATTATCCCGAAAAGGATGAGCCTTGGTTGAAGTTCACGAAAGGCGATGTCAGGGATGTCGCCGCGGTCGAGAGAGTCACAGAAGGCTGCGACATCGTTGTGCACTGCGCGGCGGCGCTGCCGCTGTACAGCGAAGAGGATATTCGCACCACCGAGGTGGACGGCTGTCGCAACGTGCTCGCCGCGGCGAGAAAGTTCAAGCTTGAGCGCATGGTGCAGATATCGTCGACTGCGGTGTACGGTGTGCCGAAGAAGCACCCGATTCTAGAGACCGACCCGCTGGTTGGCGTCGGCCCCTACGGCCAAGCCAAGATCGAGGCCGAGAACATCTGCCGCGAGGCGATCAATGAGGGGTATACGGTCAGCATCATCCGCCCGAAAAGCTTTGTCGGCCCCGAGCGGCTCGGCGTCTTTGCGCTCTTCTACGACTGGGCGTATACCGGTCACGGCTTCCCGATGATCGGCAGCGGCGGCAACCGCTACCAGCTTATGGATGTTGACGATCTCGACCACGCGATCTGGAACGCGATGACCTACCCGAAGGATGTTGTCGCCACAGAGTTCAACATCGGAGCGAAGGAGTTCACGACGATGCGCGAAGACTACCAGGCGGTGCTCGACCGGGCTGGGCACGGCAGGAAGATTCGGGGCATGCCCGCGAAGCCGCTCGTCTTTATACTCCGCGTGCTGGAAAAGCTTCATCTCTCGCCGCTATACCCGTGGGTGTACGAGACGGCGTCTACAGATTCGTTCGTGTCCATAGAGAAGGCCGAGAGGCTTCTAGGGTACCGGCCGAAGTATTCCAACAAGCAGGCTCTCGTCAGAAACTACGACTGGTACGTAGCCCACCTTGACGAGTTCAAGGGTAAAAGCGGCGTCTCCCACAGAGTGCCGTGGAAGCAGGGCTTGCTCGCCTGCGCCAAGTGGTTTTTCTGAGTTGGCTTGAGATGGAAGTATTCGGGCTGAACTTTGGTTTGCCGCACGCGCTTTTGCTGGCGTTGCCGCTCGCGTTCGCGGCGTGGCGGCTTCTTAGGCGCGCGCGCAGAAGCGGGCTCAGGTTCTCGGCCGTTTCGCGCCTGCCGGCGAAGGCGTCGGGCTGGCGCACTGTTCTCTCGTCCGTCGCGCCGTGGCTTTTGATCGCCGGCCTTGTTTCGCTTGTTGCCGCTGCGGCGCGTCCGCGCCTGCCTCTCGCCAACGAGCGGCGCGATGTCGACGCGATTGCCATCATGATGACCGTCGATGTTTCCGGCTCAATGCTCGCGCTCGACCTTACGCCTCGAGGCGCCGAGTTTTCAAAGGATACTACGCGCCTCGCTGTCGTGAAAAAAGTCTTCGCGGACTTCGTTGAAAAGCGTCCCGACGATCTCATAGGCCTCGTGACTTTTGGCACGTTCGCTTCGGCGCGTGCTCCGCTTACGGCCGACCACGAGAGTCTGCTGGGCGTACTGAAGTCGGTCGAGATACCTGAAGGCGACGGCGAGGCCGAGACGGCGATTGGCGACGGGCTTTCTGTGGCGCTGCTGCGCATCAAGGAGGCGAAGCTCAAGTCGAAGATTGTGATTCTTTTGTCCGATGGTATGAGCAATAACGGTGTCGTGACGCCAGAGGACGCGGCGGATGTCGCCGCAAAGATGGGGGTGAAGGTTTACACGATCGGCGTAGGCACGGGTGCTGGCTATGCGCCGCGGCTTGTCACGGACAACCTTGGCCGGCAGTTCGTGCGAAACTGGCCCTCGGGTTTCGACGAAGCGCAGTTGAGGGATATCGCACGGCGCACGAAGGGTATGTATTTCAGGGTCAATGATCGCGAGGCGCTGGAGAACGCGCTTGAGGAGATCGACAAGCTTGAGACTACGCCTATCGAGGCGGATGTTTGGAACCGCTGGCAGGAATACTTCCCGCCGCTTCTGACGATTGGCGCTGCGCTGGTCATTGTCGCGGCGGCCTTTTCCATGATATCAGCCCGCCGCATGGCCTAGCATATCGCCCGCCCCCTTATCGTTTTATCTTGCGAGGCAATTGCAAAAACCCCGAATATATCTCACGCCAAGTTCGCAAAGTACGCGAAGTTTCGTTTTTAGGGTTGCTTTGCGAACTTAGAAGTCGGATCGTAGCCATGTCGTTCTGTGAGCCAAGGAGTTGTCATAGCCCTTTGTCTTCCTAAGACCGCTTGGCCTCCGACTT
>JAZQBR010000073.1:0-14704 GCA_045545855.1 Kiritimatiellia bacterium
ACGCCTGGGCTCCGACCCGCCTGAGGGCCCCGCCCCGAGAACCGAAGGCGCCGCGCCTGCGGCCGCGACCGCCCCGGCGCCCGGCGCAGTCGAGAAAATAAACGGACGCGACTTGTTGACCAGATATTCGGCGAGTTCGGCCGAAACACAGGCAAAACCGCCCTCTGAACCAAGCGCCTTCGAGAGTGTGCCGACGATGACATCCGGCTTGCCGCAGTGAAAGAGCTCCGAGAGTCCCTTGCCGGTCGCGCCGACGACACCTGTCGCATGTGCCTCGTCCACGACCGATACAGCGTCGGCTACGCGGCACACCTCAAGAAAGCGCGGCAGATCAAGAATGTCGCCATCCATCGAGAATACGCCGTCAGAGACGACAACGAGGCGCCCTGCGGCACCGCGGTGCGCGGCGAGGCTCGAGGCGAGCGAAGCCATGTCGCCATGCGGATATACGACAACCTTTGCCCCGGAAAGCCTGCAGCCGTCGATTATCGAAGCGTGATTCAAGGCATCCGAAAAGACAACATCGCCCTTTCGCGCCAGCGCGGTAACAACGCCGACATTTGCCATGTACCCTGTCGCATACAGAACGGCGGCCTCGGCACCTTTGAATCTCGCGATGTGGCGCTCAAGGGCGGCGTGTACGCCCTGCGTGCCGGTCGTGAGCCGGGAGCCGCCCGAACCCGCGCCCCACCGGCGCACCGCAGCGGCGGCGGCCTCGACAACGCGTCTGTCGCGCGCGAGATCCAGATAGTCGTTGGAGGAGAGGATGACAAGGTCGCGCGGCCCCCCGCCCGCGGCGTCCGCGACTCTGGCGACAGGGCCGGCGGGCGAGTCCATCACCCGGCAGCGGCGCGAAAGGCCGTCCGCGGCGATTTTGGAGAGCTCGTCGGCAATTGACATGCGGCGCGGCGCCGGCGCGGCGGAGCAATCTACGAGCACGCTCTGGCGTTCGAGAAAACGTATCGTCTCGGCGACGCATTCGCGGGGTCCGCGATAAAGGAATATTCTGCCGCCGCGTTCGTCGCCGGGCGACTTGACGACGGTAATTCGCTGATAGCCTATCGCGCGCGAGGCGACATAGCCAGTGACGTAATCTGGGTCGTCGGAGACGCACACCTCGCCGACTATGCCGGGGGCGTTGGCGACCTTTGTGGCGAGCACCAGAGCCTCGGCGAAGTGATTCTTGCCGCACGACGCGGCACCGCCGTCCAGCGAGGCGGCGGAATCCATTCGCGTCGCCCTTACGCCGCGCGAGCGGTCGGGCTCAAGGCGCTCCAGAGTGTCGGCGTCTACGAGCATCGCTCCGCGCATGGAGTACGACTCGGCGAAGAGTTGCATTACCTCGCTCGCGCGGGAGACACCCGAGGCGGCGAGCAGGCGTATCGCCGCGGCGCGACCCTCCGCCGGGGTGGATGTGACATTCACGCCTACGGGCAACGCCGCGAGACGCACGATCTCGCCAGGCTCTTCGACCTTCAGATTCAAGAAATCGGGCCGCCCCTTTGAATGGGCCAGCGCGCGCTCGGCAAGGCGGGCGAGCGTCTCGGGGACGGCGCTTTCGGGGACGATGCGTTCTGCGCCGGAGATATGCCCGCCGGCGCGCGAGGCGCGCATCTTCACACACAGCGCACGATCGCTATTCATGAAAATCCCCCGCTGCCTCGGGCCCTGGTGGCAGCGCCGCCATCGCGGCCAGAGCGTCCGCAACGCGGCGCACCGTCGCGCTGTCGCTGACAAGCGGCGGCATCGCGTATATGAAGTTGGCGAACGGGCGCAACCATACGCCGGTCTCGTCGATGACGCGATCGATGTCGGCGCGCGCCGGGAGGCGCTCGACCTCCAACACGCCAACCGCGCCCGCAACGCGCACCGACCGGACGTTCGAAAGCGCCGCGAGCGGCTGAAGAGCGGCGCGAAACTGCGCCTCGATGCGCGCGACCTTCGCCGCATAGCCGCCAGTCTCGAAGAGCGAGAGAGAGGCGACAGCCGCCGCACAGGCGAGCGGATTGGCCATATAAGTCGGCCCGTGCATGAACGCACCGATATCGCCGGACGAAATAACATCGGCGATGCGGCCAGAGGCGAGGGTTGCGGCGAGAGTCATGTGGCCGCCGGTAAGCGCCTTGCCCACACACATTACATCCGGCGAGACGCCCGCGCGCGAATGGGCCCACAGCGGCCCCGTACGATGAAAGCCCGCGGCGATTTCATCGAAGACCAGCACGAGGTCGCGCTCATCGCAGGCGCGGCGCAGCCTGACGAGAAAATCGGGCGAGTAGAAGTTCATCGCGTTCGCGGCCTGAAAAAAAGGCTCGCATATCACGCCTGCAATCTCGCCATCATGCTCGTCCAGAAGGCAGTCGAGTTCGGCGGCCCACGCGTCAATGGTCTCCGGAGCGCCGGGCTTCGAGACAAAATAGTGTCGCGGCATCATGCCTCTGAAAAGGACATGCATGCCGTCCGGGTCGGAGAGCGCCATGGCGCACGCGGTGTCACCGTGGTAGCCGCCTTTCAAGGCGACCATCTTCGCGCGGGACGCACGCCCCCTCGCCTGCTGGTACTGAATCGCCATCTTTACGGCGACCTCCACCGAGATGGAGCCCGAGTCGGCGAAAAACACCCTGTCAAGCCCCTCGGGGGCGATTGCGGCGAGACGCCGGGCGAGTTCCACGGCGCTCTCATGGGTAAAACCGCCAAACATTACGTGGCAGAGCCGCCCGGACTGCCGGCGAATCGCCTCGACAATGGCGGGGTGATTGTGGCCGTGGGCGACACACCACCAGCTCGAAACGCCGTCGATCAGACGGCGGCCGTCAGAAAGGACGAGCTCCACGCCTTCGCCGCGCTCCGCCATACGAACGCGGGGCGGATCCTTTAGCGAGGCGTAAGGGTGCCAGATGAATGCGCGGTCGTATTCGAGCGGTGTCATGCGAAGACCTCCGAGAAATCGACGCGCGGCAGCGGGGCGCCAGCGTCTACGCGCGGGACGCGCACGACGACAGGCCGCCAGCCGAGGCGCGAAAGCGCGGCGCGCACGGTCGCCTCGGTATCAGCGTCAATCGCCGGGTCGACCGAAGGATGGTAGTTGAGGACGACCCCCGCGACGGCCATGCCGCGCGCCTTGGCCGCCTCAAGCGAGAGAAGCGTGTGGTTCACCGCGCCCAGGCGCGAACAGGCGACCAGCACGAGCGGCCAGCGGCGGGCGGCGGCGAAGTCCACCGTGAGAACATCGTCCGTAAGCGGCACTGCGAGACCGCCGGCGCCCTCCACCAGCACCAGCTCGCGGCGGCGCGCGCATTCGGCCACGGCGCACTCGATGCGCGCAAGGTCTACAACGCGCCCTTCGAGCCGGGCGGCCAGCGCCGGCGATGATGGAAACTTGAATATCTGCGGGGCCGTAAAGCCCGCAAAGTCCTCCGGCTGCGTGCCGATGCCGCAGAGGCGTCTGTGCACTGTAAGATCGTCTGAAAAGCCGTCGCAGCCCGTCTGAACCATCTTTACGGTTATCACGTCCATACCGGCCGACGCGAGATACCGCGCCATCAACCCGGTCACGACCGTCTTGCCGATGTCGGTGTCGATGCCGGACACGAAATATACGCGCCCTTCCCTGTTGCTAGAATTCGAATCCATTTGCCGCATAGTATATCATATTTATGGTATAATGTGTGCATGAAGAAACCAGAAATATTGCCGGCGGCCCTGCTCGCTGCGGCACTCGCGGCGGCAGCGGCGGCCGACGCCGCGCCGAAAACGTTCGCCAAGGGCGCCGATCTCAGCTGGGCTACGGCATTCGAAAAGCGCGGCTACAGCTGGCAGGACCACACCGGCCGCACCAGAGAGTGCTTCGCGCTTATGAAGTCTCTAGGGTTCGACTCGGTGCGGCTCAGGGTGTGGGTCGACCCGAAGAACGGTGAAAACGCCGGCGAAGACCTGGCCGAAAAGGCGCGGCGCGCGGCGAAGCTGCACATGCCGGTGATGGTCGACTTTCACTACTCCGACACTTGGGCGGACCCTGGCAAGCAGTACAAGCCTGCGAAATGGGCGGGCTATGACGCGCGGCGTCTCGCCGCGGCCGTCCACGCCCACACCGAGCGCGTGCTGAAGCAGATTCTGACGACAGGCGCCGAAGTCGCGTGGGTTCAGATAGGCAACGAAGTAAGGCCGGGGCTGCTGTGGGACCCCGACCCCGCGAAGAGCGGGGCGCTTCGCGACATCGCCAAAGACGGCAAAACAGTCGCCGCGAAAAACACGGCGAACTTCGCGGCGTTTCTGAACGCCGGGGCGAAGGCGGCGAGAAAGACTTGTCCGAAAGCGAAGATAATAGTACACTGCGACCACGGCGACAGATGGGGCGATATCGCAGGCGTTCTGAACGCGGCAAGAGGGGTTGACTACGACATATTCGGGGTCTCGCTTTATCCGCCCAAAGACTGGGGGCCGTCAATTGCCGCGTGCTGCGAGAACATGGCGCGCGTAAAGAAGGAATACGGCAAGGACGCCATGGTCTGCGAATTCGGCATGCCTACGCATCCGTTCGACCCTGCGCGCGACGCGACGGCGGCAATGCTGCGCGCGGCGAAGAAGGTCAAGTCATGCCGGGGTGTGTTCTACTGGGAGCCGGAGTCTTTCCCGGAGCACGGCGGCTACACGATGGGCGCGTCGACGGCGGAGGGCAAGACCGTCAGGCCGACGCCGGCGCTCTCGGCCTTCAAACGGTAGACGCCTTGGTCTCGAGCACCTTTGCCGCGCGCCAGCCGCCCCACACGAAAAGGCGCCACGGACGCACGCCTCTTACGACCTTGACGACGCGTCCTTCGCGGTCGAGGAAGGTCGCGTCAATCGCGAAACTCATAAAGAAGGTATGTATGCAGTTGCACCGCAGTATGAGCATGCCTTCGTCCGGCGCAAGGTCGCGCGTGCCGATGAGTCCGCGCGCGCGTTCGAAGAATGTACGGGCAACGCGCGCCTTCACGCCTAGAATATCCACGATCTCCATGGCCGTCAGAGAACAGCGACAGCCACAGCCGCCAAAACCAGAATAAAAGCGAGCGCCCTTCTGGCGGGCGTCGCACGGACCTCGCCGGCGGCGGGGGAGAGCCCCGCGTCGCGCCGGAGGAGTCTCTGAATGCCCCTCAAGGCAGGGTGCAGCCGCCCCGGAGGCGTCGCGAGCGCGGCGGCGACGCAGACAAGCGCGATGACAAGAGCGAGCCTCGCCGCCTGCATAGCCGCCATCTGCCAGCCGCCGCCCACAGCCAACGCCCTTCGCCCCTCAAGTGTAGCGCAACACCTCGTCGACCGTGGTGTAGCCGTCGAGGATGGCCTGTATGCCGTGCTCACGCATCGTGCGCATGCCCAACTCGCGCGCCTTTTCGCGAAGAATGAGCGTAGGCGCACGGTTGTTGACGAGCTCGCGCAGCGGGTTGGACATGCGCAGGTACTCGACCACGGCCTTTCGACCCTTGTAGCCGGTGCCGTTGCAAACCTTGCAACCCTTGCCGAAAAAGAACTGGCGCCCGCCGATGTCGCTTCTCTTCAGCTCGATTCTGTCAAGCGTCTCGTCATCAGGATCGTAACCCTGCTTGCACTCGCGGCAGCACGTTCTCACGAGTCGCTGGCCGAGAACGCCCTCAAGCGTGGACGACAGCAGATAGGGCGCGACATTCATGTCGACGAAACGCGTCACCGCGCCGGCGGCGTCGTTGGTGTGCAGGGTCGAGAATACGAAGTGGCCCGTAAGCGCGGCCTGAATCGCGATTTCGGCCGTCTCCAAGTCGCGGATCTCGCCGATCATCATCACATCGGGGTCTTGGCGCAGGAAGGCGCGCAGCACCTTCGCGAACGTATTACCGGCCTTCGGGTCTATCGGCACCTGCACGATACCATCGACATTGTACTCGACAGGCTCCTCGGCCGTCAGCAGCTTCGTGTCAATCTGGTTGATGCGCCTGAGAATCGAATAGAGCGTCGTCGTCTTGCCGGAGCCTGTAGGCCCGGTCACGATGAATATGCCGTTGGGTTTCTCGACATCCATCGTAATCTGCTCGTACACGTCTTCGGGCAGGCCGACGTTCTCGAGGTCGAGCGAGGTCGCCGACTGGTCGAGAATACGCATAACGACCGATTCGCCGTGGGCGGTAGGCAGACAGCTCACGCGCAGGTCGACGGGCTTGCCGGCGACGGTCAGCGCGATACGGCCGTCTTGCGGAATTCGCCGCTCGGAGATGTTGAGGTTCGAAAGAATCTTGATGCGCGAGATGATCGCAGGCGCCATCTTCACGTCGGGCGCCTTCATCTCGTAGAGCGCGCCGTCTACGCGGTAGCGTATCTTGAAGTCGTGCTCGAACGGCTCTATGTGAATGTCAGACGCCCTGTCTACAACGCCCTGGTAGAGCACGAGGTTGACAAAGCGTATAATCGCCGACGAGTTCGCGGCGGACTCCATAGAGGCGATATCGTTCGCGTTCGCGCTCGCGAGCTCTTCGTCGTCGGCCATGCCCTCGCCCAGCGACTTTATCATATCGGCGACAGAGTCGCTGGAGTCGCCGTAATACTGCGAGATGCGGTCCATCACGTCCTTCTCGCGGGCGAATACGAACCTCACCTCTTTCGAAAGCGTGAAAAGCATCTCGTCGGAGATTCGCGGGTCGACAAGGTCGAACGTCGCGAGAGTCACGGACGAATCGTCGGCCGCGACAGGGAAGACGTTGTACATCCTCGCCGTGGAGGCGGGTATCGCCTCGGTAACCTCAGACTCTATCGTCATGGAGCCGAGATCAATCGCCTCGGTGTCCTGATAGGCTGCCATGCACCCCAGAAGGTCGTCCTCGGAAAGTATCTCCTGGTCGATTACAATCTGGCGCACCGTCTTCGACTCAGTCTTGGCGAGCTCCTGCAAGTCCTTGGCGCCCTGCTCGTCCAGATATCCGTTCTGGACCAGTATCTGCAGTATAGGGTCGAGCATCGGTTACTCTCCCATTTCCTCTTTGAGCTTCTGGACGACGCTGTCGGGGTCTTGCGACTTGGTGATCAGCTCTTCGTACGAGATGTAGCCGTTGCGATAATGGTCGAGCAGGCAGGAGTCGAGCGTCATCATGCCGAACTTGGCGCCGGTCTGCAGGTCTGACTTGATCATATTTGTCTTATTGTCGCGTATGCGGCTTCGAATGGCGTCGGTGGAAGTCATGATTTCGAAAGCGGCGATACGGCCGTGCACTTCGCCGTTCTCGTCCAGCTTCGGCAGCAGTATCTGGGAGATGACGGCCTGGAGACCGGCGGCGAGCTGGGTTCTCACCTGCTCCTGCTGGTTCGTAGGGAAGGCGTCGACAATACGGTCGATGGTCTCGGCCGCGCCTGTCGTGTGCAGGGTACCGAAAACAAGGTGGCCGGTTTCTGCGGCGGTAATCGCCGCGCCTATAGTCTCGAGGTCGCGCATTTCGCCGACGAGAATCACGTCGGGGTCCTGACGGAGGGCGCGGCGGATGGCCTCTGCGAAGCTCGGCACGTCATCGCCGACCTCGCGCTGGGTGATGAGCGACTTGGCCGAGGTGTGGTAGAATTCGATCGGGTCTTCGATCGTGATGATATGCACGCCGCGTTCATGGTTGATGACGTCGAGCATCGAGGCCAGAGTCGTAGACTTGCCAGAGCCGGTCGGGCCGGTCACGAGGATGAGCCCGCGAGGCTTGAAGAGAAGCTCCTTGACGACCGGCGGCAGGCCGAGCTGTTCCATCGTCATAAGCTTCGAGGGTATCTGACGCAGCACGGCGCCGTAGCGCTTGCGCTCCTTGAAAATCGACACACGAAAGCGCGTGCCGTCCGGGTGGGCGAGGGCGAAGTCGGCGCCGCCGTTCTTCTCGACCTCGGCCATCTGCTCGTCGGTCGCAATCTCCCTGACGAGCTTGTAAGAGTCCTCTTCGGTGAGCGACTCGTCCGAAAGCGGCAGCAACTCGCCGTGCACGCGAAGCTCCGGCGGCATGTAGGCGCGTATATGAAGGTCAGAGCCCCCCTCGTCAATCGTAGCCTGAAGCAGTTCCTCCATCGATATATCCATTTCTTAAACTCCTTTCTTTTTTGGAATCAGTCAGCGTCGCCCATGGTGACGCGCAAAATCTCCGAGAGCGACGTCATGCCGCTGGCGACCTTGAGCATGCCGTCCTCGCGCAGGGTTCGCATGCCCATCTCGCGGGCCCTCTGCCTGAGGAGCGTCGCGGGCGCATGGTCGAAGATGAGCCTCTGGATGGTGTCGTCGACCTTGAATATCTCGAAGATGCCCTTTCGCCCCTTGTAGCCGCTCTTGCCGCACCTGTCGCAACCGGCGCCGTGATACATCGTCTCGGGGATGGTCTTCGCGATCGAGCCGAGCATCTTGAGGTCGCGTTCGGTCGGCTTGTACGGCTCGCGGCACTTCTCGCAGATCGCCCTGACGAGTCGCTGGGCCATGGCCGCGCGCAGGGCCGACGCCACGAGGAACGGCTTGACGCCAATATCCAGAAGACGTGTGACGGCCGAAGGCGCGTCGTTGGTGTGCAGGGTCGAGAACACGAGGTGGCCGGTAAGAGCGGCTTCCATAGCGATGTCGGCGGTTTCAGCGTCGCGAATCTCGCCGATCATGACGATGTTGGGCGCCTGACGCAGAATCGAGCGCAGCGCCGCCGAGAAGTCGAGGCCTACGTCCTTGTTGACCTGCACCTGGTTTATGCCGCTCATCTGGTATTCGACAGGGTCCTCGACGGTAATAAGCTTCTTGTCGGGGGTGTTGATCTGTCCGAGGCAGGCGTAGAGCGTAGTCGTCTTGCCCGAGCCTGTAGGCCCCGTCACGAGCACGACGCCGTCCGGGAGCTTGATGAGTCGCTCGAACGTCGACTGGTCGTCGGTTAGAAAGCCGAGCTGCGGCAGGCCGAGCGAGAGGTTCGACTTGTCCAAGACACGCATGACGATCGATTCGCCGTGATTTGTCGGCACCGAGCTCACACGCAGGTCGAGGTCTTTGCCGTTCACCGAGATCTGGATGCGCCCGTCCTGCGGGATGCGCTTCTCGGAGATTTTCATCTTCGACATGATCTTGATTCGCGAGATGATAGCCTGCTGCAGGCGCTTCGGCGGCGAGTCCATCTTTCTCAGCGCGCCGTCGATACGGTAGCGCACGCGGAACTCTTTTTCCATCGGTTCGAGATGGATATCCGACGCCTTCATCTTGATCGCGGTCGTTATGAGCATCGTCGCGAGCTTGATGACAGGAGCGTCGTCGCCGGACGCCTCTTCATCGCCGAGGCCGCCGAACTCGTCGCGCGTCTGCACATCGGTGTCGGTCTCGGCCGGATACAGCTTCGCCATGGCCGCCTGCACCTCGGAGCGCGGCGAGACGACCGCCTCGACGTCACGCCCGTGCAGCACGTACCTGAGAGAATCGATGGCGTCGTAGCCCATCGGGTCGCTGAGGGCCACGGTGATCGAGTCTTCGTCGGAAAGCACCGGCACCACGCCGTACTTTTTCGCGATGTCGCCGGGTATCTCCTTTACGATGTCGGCGTTGATTGCCTCGGCGTTGACATGGCAGTACTTTAGACCGAACTGGTCGGCCACGGTGCCCAGAACCTCGTCCTCGCCTATGGTCCCGCCGGCGACGAGCACGTCGAGCGTGGTCTCGTTTTCGGCCCTCATCGATTTCGCGGCGGCCTCGACCTGATCGGGGGTCAAAAACCCCCGCTCGACCAGAAGCTGCAGCACATATTCGTCGTTGCTTGTCATGTTATGGATGTATTATAGCGCAATTGTCTCGTTCACGCAAGGGGCTTGCCGATTTTCGGCACCGATGCCATCAGGTACTTCGTGTATTCCTCCTTGGGGTTTTTGAGGACCTCTGCGCACGTGCCGGACTCGACTATGCGGCCCTTGTTCATCACAATGATGCGGTCCGCCACATGCTGCACGACGCCTATGTCGTGCGTTATGAAGATCATGCTCAGGTTCAGCTTTCGCTTCAGCTCGCCCAGAAGGTCGAGAACCTGCGCGCGTATCGTGAGGTCGAGCGCCGAGACGGCCTCGTCGCAGATGAGGAGCTCCGGCTTCAAAGCGATCGCGCGCGCAATGCACAGCCTCTGCCGCTGGCCGCCCGAGAACTCGTGGGGGTATCGCTCCAGGATATCCGTCGGCAGACCCACCGCCTCCAGAAGCTCCGCCGCCTTGTCGCGGCGCTCCGCGCCGGTGCAAAGCCCGTGGTAGCACATGCCCTCGGTCAGTATCTCCTGCACCGTGTGGCGCGGATTGAGCGACGCTTGAGGATCTTGAAAGACAACCTGCACCTTGCGCCGGTAGGCCATCATATCCTTGCCGGAGACATTCGTTATGTCGACGCCGTCAACCTTGATCGACCCGCCGCACGGCCTGTTCAAAAGCAGTATCGCCCGGCTGGTCGTCGACTTGCCGCAGCCCGACTCGCCCACGACGCCAAGCGTCTCGCCGCGCCGGAGATCGAAACTGACCCCGTCGACGGCCTTGACATAGCCGGAGATGAAGCCGAAGACCCCTTTTCTTATGGGGAACCAGACCTTGAGATCCCTGACTTCTAGAATGTTGTCATTTTGCATTGTTGAGAAGTATACCATCTTTCGCGGCGCTTGTCTACGGCCTTCGCGCTAAAAAGCCGGGGTCAAGCGCCTGAAAGAGCCTCTTCTTGAGACTGCAGAAAGTCCTTCGCGAGGGTGAGCCCTTCGACGGACTCCAGCCCGCCCACGGCGTCTGCGAGGTCCGCGCGCGATATAGAGTACTCGTTGCCGCCTTTGCGGTGGGTGAACACGAGATCGAAGTCGCCCGGATAGTTGAAGAGCATGAGCACCGCCTCGACGATGTCGCCCATCGGGGGCAGGTCGATGTGACGCGCGGCGAACGAGTAGGCGAGAACGGTGCCGACCCCCTTCTGCGACTTAAGCGAGACGGTGCCGTCGGTCGACTCGCACAGCTGCTTGAGTATCGGCAAGCCCAGCCCGACTTTGCGCTTGTCGTGCTTGCCCGGCTCGGTGTAGAACGGATTGAACGCGCGCGCCTGGGTCGCTTCGTCCATCCCCTTGCCGTCATCTTTGATCAGAACCGAAACAGTCGCGCCGTCCTCGGTCAGAGAAAGCGCAACATGTTTCGCGCCGGCCTCGATAGAGTTCTGGGCGGTGTCGGCGATTACATCTGCTAGTGTTGCGTGCATTTGCCCAATATTATAGCGCAACGGCGCGGCGAAAGCAAGCGCGGCTTTAACTTGGGGGAAGGATGGAGCCAGGAACAGGAGTCGAACCCGCAACCCTCTCATTACAAATGAGATGCACTGCCATTGTGCTACCCTGGCGTTTGGCCGTATATTATATCATGCTTTTATCGCAGATTCAAGTGCAGAAAGTGAATCATGCAAAGAAAGTTTGAACGGCAGTTCGATGCAAAGTGAGCGCAACAGGCGAAAAACGCGGCTTGAGGCCACCTTTATCTCGCCCGGTATGCGCCCCCGCTCGACAAGCCGCGCGAGTGCGCGCGCGGGCATGCCCTCCCACAGCGCCCTGAGCCCGCCTTCCGGCGCGACGGAGACGCGGTCCCACACGACACGCTCGCCCGTCGCCGAATCCACGGCCGCAAGCAGATACGCGCAGCGCGGACGCGGCTCGTTCGTCATGAGAGTCGGCTGCAGGCGAAAGTCAAGCTCGATCGCCTCGCCCTGCGCGAACGGCAGGTCTTTCGCCTTCGCGACGAGCGCTTTCGGGAACGACACCTTCTCGACATGCGGCGGCGGCGCGGGTATCGCGAGCGGCTGGTCGGCCCATTCGCCCGGCGACGTCTCGACGCGCGCGAACATCGCGCGCTCGTCGGAGTACTTGAGCGGCAGGCGGCTGTCGGCCTCGATCCTCATCATGATGCCGTACGTCTCCCACAATATCTTCGCGACGAGCTCGCCCTCCTGGGGCGTCAGCGCGCGCGGCACATAGCCCGGATCGTCGCGGCACAGGTGCACCGAGCCGTCAACCATCGCGACCAGTTCGAAGTGCGGCATCTCCATGGGCGTCGAATAAAAGCCGTAGTTCGAGTCGACGCGCGTGCGAATGTAGTCGTGAAAAGTCTGCCAGCCTTCGATCATCAGAAACCTGACCGCCACCGGGGCGCCGCCGCTCTGGAGCACGGTGCAAAAATACGGCAGGGCGGTGCCCTTCGGCTTTACGGCCCAGTTGTAGGGCAGCAACGCCTCCCAAAGGCCCAGCGCGTTCAACTTGCGCGCGACTTCTTCTGGAGAGCGCTCGATCATCCCAGTGAAGAAGACACTTCGAAGACCGCCATCAGAATCGACACCGCTATAAAGCCGATTACGCCGGCAATCATCACGATCAAAATCGGCTCGAGAGCGTTGGTGAACGCCGCGATGTTGCTGTCCATATCCTTCTGGTAGCGCTTGCCTATATGTTCAAGGGCGCTCGGCATGTCGCCGGCCTGCTCGCCGACCGCGAGCATGTCGGTCATCATGCGCGGGAAAACGCCTGAGGACGCGAGCGGACCCGAAATGGACGTGCCGTCCGTCACTCTCATGCGGGCGGTGTTGAGAGCCTTGGCGATAACGGCGTTGCCGCAGGTCTCCTCGGCTATGCGCAGGGCCTGCAAGACGTTCACGCCGTTTACCAGCAGTGTCTTGAGAGTGTAGGCGAGCGCCGAATAGGCGCCGGCGGCGACAATGCCCTTGATGAGCGGCGCGCGGAGCTTCCAGCTGTCTATCTTCGCGCGCCCGGCGGGGGACTTCTTCCAGCGGTTGAACCACAGCCCTGCAAGCGCCAGACCTGCCGCCATCAGCCAGCCGTAGTGCACGAGCGCGTCGGACATGCCTATCAGTATGCGAGTCGGCAGCGGCAGGGTCGCGCCCATCGACGAGAACACCCGCTCGAACTTGGGGATGATCCACACCAGCGCCGCCACGACCGCTATGACACCGAAGCACAGCACGATCACAGGGTAGCTCATCGCGCTCTTGATCTTCGCGCGCATGTTGTCGTAGCGCTCGTAGTGGTCGGCCAGACGCCGCAAGACTTCAACCATCGCGCCGGACGCCTCGGCGGCTCTCACCATATTGGAATAGAGCGGCTCGAAGGTCTTCGGATGATGGGCGCACGCGTCCGAGAAAGTTTCGCCCCTGACGATTCTGTCGCAGAGGTCCTGGCAGACAAACTTCTGTCCGCTGCCCTCTTCGCCCTGGTTTGCGAGCGCCTGCAGAGCCTGGCCGAGCGTCATGCCCGCTTCGATGAGGTCGGCGAGCTCTGACGTGAACATCAAGACCTCGACGCGTTTCATTGCGGTCTTTGCCGCACCGCCAATCTGCATGGTCCAGATCGATGACGAAGCGCGCGTCTTCTGGCTGCCGTCCGCCTTGGCCTGCGGCGAGGGGCCTGCGGCGGGACGCGCCCCCGTCGCCGGAGCACCGGCGCCGGCGGCAGCCGTCCTTCTCTTGGCGTAGCCCATCCCGGCCCAGCCCCTTACTTTACGACACGCACGCGAACCACCGCTTCGCTGTCGGCCAGAGCCTTGGCGACTTCGGCCGGTATGGCGCTGTCGGTGTCAATCAGCGTATAGGCGAAATCGCCGCGGCTCTTGTTCGCGATCGCATCGATGTTCACCCCGGCCGTGCCCAGTATCGACGTGAACTGGCCAATCATGTTCGCGACGTTCTTGTGGCATATCGCCACGCGCCCCGCCTTTGTCGGCACGCCAAGCGAGCACGCAGGGTAGTTGACGGAGTTTACAATGTTGCCGTTCTCGAGGTAGTCGCGCATTTCCTTGACGGCCATGACCGCGCAGTTGTCTTCGGCCTCCTCGGTCGAAGCGCCCAGGTGCGGTATGACTATGCAGCCCTTCTGGCCGGCGGTCGTCGCATTCGGAAAGTCCGAGACGTATTTTCTGACCTTGCCGGACTCGAGGGCCGCGAGCATGTCCTTCTCGTTGACAAGCGCGTCGCGAGCCGCGTTGATGACAATCACGCCGCGCTTCATCATCGCTATCGCATCGGCGTTGATCATGCCCTTCGTCGACTCCAGCGCGGGCACATGTATCGTTATGAAATCGCAGGCGCGGTAGATAGCCTCGACATTCTTGCAGTGCTTTACGGCGTGATCAAGCTGCCAAGCGGCGTCGACCGACAGGTACGGATCGTAGCCGAAAACCTCCATGCCAAGCTCGACTGCCGCGTTCGCCACCTTCTGTCCAATGGCCCCGAGCCCGATAACGCCAAGTTTCTTGCCCTGTATCTCGGTGCCGGCGAAAGCCTTCTTCGCCTTTTCGGCCGCCTTGTTCACGGCCGGGTCGGCCGCATTGGCCTTGACCCACTCCACACCGCCTATAATGTCGCGGCTCGCGAGAAGCATGGCGGCTATGACGAGCTCCTTGACGCCGTTTGCATTCGCGCCGGGCGTATTGAACACGACTATGCCCTTCTTGGCGTATTCAGCGTGCGGGATGTTGTTGACGCCCGCGCCGGCTCTCGCGACAGCGAGCAGTTTCGCGCCGGGCGTGAGTTCGTCCATCTTGGCGCTGCGCACGAAAACCGCATCCGCTTCAGCGAAGTTCTCTGTGCGTTCATAGTTGTCGGGCAGGTTCCCGAGGCCGCAGTCCGCTATCGGATTGAGGCAGTTGTACTTGTAGTTCATTCTTTTGTTCTTTCTTCCGTAGAGTTTATCTTGGAATTTCGCCTTCA
>JAZQBR010000074.1:0-5950 GCA_045545855.1 Kiritimatiellia bacterium
ACATGGCTACGATCCGACTTAGGACAGGCTGCTGCTGCTCCCGGTCTACGATGCCGGCGGCACGACCGACCGTTCGATAAACTCCGATGCGCTTGCGGCGAAGATCGACCCCTCGCGCGTCGAGCTCGTCGGCGGTCTCGACGCGGCGTTTGACTGGATCGCCGCGCACCGCGGCGATTACGAGGCGTTCGCGACATGCGGCGCGCGCGACCCCGATCTGCCGGCGCTCGCGCGGCGCATCGCGAAAGGAGGCGCGGCATGAGCGCGCTGGAAGGCATAGGCCGCGGCTGGGGCGTGGCCGCGGCGATCGCGATGCTCTTCGCGAGCAATCTCTTCATGACGTTCGCGTGGTACTGGCACCTCAGGCTGCAGAAGCCGGGCGGCGCGTCGTGGCCGACGATAGCCATCATCGTCGTCAGTTGGCTGATCGCGTTTGTGGAGTACGTGATAGCGGTGCCTGCCAACAGGCTCGGCGCCGCTTCGGGGCTCAATGTCGCGCAGCTCAAAATCATCCAGGAGGTGGTGACCGTATGCGTGTTCGTGCCTTTCATGATGCTGTTCATGGGCGAGAAGTGGCGCTGGGACTATCTCTGGGCGTTCCTCTGCATGGTCGGGGCCGTGTATTTCGTCAACCGGGCGAGAATGTGAAGAGCCGGCGGGGCCGTCCGGGCGGGCCGTTACCCGAACGGGTAATGGTGCGATTGGCGCGGAGTGTGGTACAATATATGCGTGTTGCGGCGTAAACGCCGGTATTGTACATATAACGATTGGAGGAGAGAAATGGCATTCACGGCGATTCTCGCGGCGGTGGCGGCGATGGTTCAGACATCTGCGACAGTGCCTACGGCGGCGGGCGACGTAACGATATCGTCGTTTTCGCGCGGCAGCCTGAGGGTGACGCGCGGCGAGAGGGTCTCGCCCGAGCTTGTTTTCACGACCGCCCGGGCCGTGCCGGTGGCCGTCGCCAGGCGGGACGGCGAGACCCGCGTCACCTCAGGCACGCTCACGGCGACAGTCGCCCATGACACGGGGCTCGTCAAGTTCGAGAATGCGCGCGGCACCATACTCGCAGAGCGCGAAGCCGGCGCGCGCGAGATAGCGTTCGACTCGCCGAAGGACGAGCGGCTCTTCGGCCTTGGCCAGTTTCAGGACGGCCAGCTTGACATCAGAAACCTGCCGCGAAGGCTTTTGCAGGTCAACACCCAGATTTCGTCGCCGCTGCTCGTTTCGACGCGAGGCTGGGCGCTCTATTGGCACGCCTACGAGCGGGTTGACTTCAACCCGTGCGGCGAAAAGATAGAGCTCGCGAAGATAGGCGACGGGGCCGAATCGACCGTCGAGGTGTCGACAGGCCTCGGTTCCGCGAAGGAGCGCCGGCGCGGGGTGGTGTACGGCGGGTCGTTCGAAGTCGCCGGGCCCGGCGAATACGCTTTCATGCTCGACTGCGGCCGCGAGATGGCCCGCCAGCAGATTGTCGAAATCGACGGCAAGGTGGTGGTCGACAACATCAACCTCTGGCTCCCGCCGGCCATAGGCTTTCGCGTCAGTCTGGATGCAGGGCGGCACAGCGTAAAGCTCGTCGCAGACTCGCGCGACAAACCATCGCTCGCCTACCGCAAGGATATGGACGAAACGCGCTTCGCGACACGTTCGCGCCGCGTCGGCACCGATTACATAGTCTACGACGGGCGCCCGGAGGCCGCCATAGCCGCATTCAAGGCCGATGCCGGCGGCACGGCCGCGCTGCCCGACTGGGCCTGGGGCTACTGGCACTGCCAGGAGCGCTTTGTCAGCCAGGCAGACCTGCTAAAGGCCATGCACTGGTTCAAAGACCGCAACTTGCCGCTTTCGGTGATAGTCCAGGACTGGCGCTGGTGGCGCGAAGGAACATGGAACTCGATGGAGTGGGATGCCGTGCGTTTCCCGGATCCAAAGGCGATGGTGGACGAGTGCCACGCGAATGGCGTAAAGGTGATGCTCAGCGTCTGGTCGAAGACCGAGGGCGACAGCGATTTCTGCCGCGCGATCAAGCGCGTCGACGGTTTCGTGCCCGGCACATCGTGGATTGATTTTTCAAACAAGAAGGTGTCTGACGAATACTGGCGGTGGTTCGGCGACAGGCTTGTCTCGACCGGGATGGACGCATGGTGGCTCGACGCGGTCGAGCCCGAGAACGACGGCCTGCACGGCCGCCGCATCGCGCTGGGCGAGGGCGACGACTATAGAAACATTTATCCGCTTCTGGTGAACACCGAGGCCGCCCGCCACCTCAAGGCGCTCAAGCCGGGCGGCGACACACTGGTGCTGACGCGCTGTGCGTTCCCCGGCCAGCAGCGCCTGCCTTGCGTCATGTGGAGCGGCGATGTCGGTAACTCGTGGGCCGACCTCCGCAAGCAGATCGTCGCCGGCCTCGGCTTCGCGATGGCGGGCTTTCCGTACTGGACGAGCGACGCCGGCGGGTTCTTCCGTCCGGGCGACCAGTATACCAACGAAGCCTACCACAAGCGTTTCGCCCGCTGGCTTCAGTTCGCGACCTTCTGCCCGGTTCAGCGCGTGCACGGTTTCGTGACCGACTCGACTCCGTCGCGTTTCGGGCCCAAGATGGAGAAAATCATCTGCGATCAGATACGCCTGAGGGAGTGGCTGAGGCCTTATATAAGGAAAACCGCCGAAGCCGTAGCCAAGAAAAACGCCATGTTCATGCGCCCCTTGTACGATGCGCCGAGGGGATTCGAGACGCAGTACATGTTCGGTGAAGACCTGCTCGTATGCCCGGTTGTCGACGATGTGGAGGAGATGGAGATATGGCTGCCGAAGGGCGGCTGGCGCGATTTGCACACCAGCGAGCGGATCCAAGGCGGGAGGGCCGTCAAAGTGAAGACGCCGATCGAGCGCATACCGGTGTACCGGCGCGAACGCTAGTTTGCAGATGTCGGCATATCCCCTCTTATGGGGAGTGCGTCCGGGCGGTGAATATGGTAAAATACAGTCATGAACCACCGCAAAACAGTTTTGCTCGCAGCAGCAGCCCTGTCGCTCGCCGCGGCAGGCGCCCCTGCTCCTCTTGACGCGCGCCGCATCGCGCGCATAGACGCGTTCGCCGCGGAGGGCGACCGCGCGCTCGCCGACCGGCTGTACATGTACTGGAACTCGCGTGCGACCGACGTGTTCGTGCGCGACGAGAAGGTGACCGGCATAGGTGGCGCGAGGGCGCCGGCGCCGACTCTGATGCTTTCGGGGGAGCGCTCGCACGTGACCGCCTACGAGCGCCCGAAAATCGAAGAGCTTGCGCGCCGCGACGAGCGCGAAGGCGGCCTTGTGCTCGCCCGAAAGTCGGACGGAAAGCGCGAGCTTGCGCCATACGGCGCCACGGGCGGCATAGTCGCGAGCGTCAACCGCGAGATAGTCTCTCTCGCCCGCGACGCGGCGAGACTTTTCGCCGAGACGGGCGACGAGAAGTACGCGCGCCTCGCCGGGGAGACGCTCGACACCTTTCTGCTGGGCGTGCTGTACAGGAACGTACCGACCGATTTGAACCGCGGCCACCTTCAGACGCTGTTTGGCATGCAGACGATGGAGACGATACACGACGATGTCATACACGAGGCGACCGAGCTTTACGGCCTCATGCGCCCGTATGTCGAAAAGCGCGCGCCGGAGAGCCTGGCGGCGTACAAGGCGGCGCTTCGCAAGTGGGCCGACGTGCAGATTGAAAACGGCGTCGCAGACAACAATTGGGACATGATGCAGCTCAACTACATATTGGATATTGCGCTTGTCCTCGACGAACCCGACCGCTCGCACTACATCGACGTGTGCTTCAACCGTTCGTCAGTGAGAAACCTGTCGATACGCGACCTCGCGGCGAAAGGTTTCGACCCGGCTGCGGGCACTTGGTTCGAGTGTCCCGGATATTCGGTTTTGGTGACGCTGAAAGATTTCGCGCGCTTCGCCGACCGTGCGCGCGACGAGCTCGGCGTCGACCTGGTCGCCGAGATACCGGTACTGCAAACGGCGTTCGACGCGGCGGGCGAATACATTTTCCCGGACGGGATGCTGATCGGCTTCGGCGACACCCACCCGGCGCCGATCCCGAAGGAGGTTCTAAAGCACGCCAGGGGACTGCACACGTCGCCGTTTTTCTGGTCGCCCAACGCGAGCTGGCTTGTCGCGCGCAGCGGCATGGACGCGACAAACGACGTGGCGTTCGCCATCAACGGTTCTCTCGGCAACCACCAGCACGCGAACGGCATATCGCTGGAACTGTACGCTCGCGGCTACCGCCTGGCGCCTGACGCCGGCGTCGGCTGGTCGCTCTACTCGGGCGACGATTACAAAGAGTACTACTCGCAGTTCCCGGCCCACAATACGGTAATGGTGAATTCGCGCTCGACCTACCAGGTGATGAAGAGCCACCACCCGTTAAGGCTCGTCGCACATGGCGCGAACTGGGCGACAGTGGCGTTTCGCGAGCCTGAGACCGGCGCAGACCAGGAGCGCACCGTCAAGTATGTGAAGGACGCGAAAGGCGCGTATTTCGTCGATGTGTTCCGCAGCCGCGCCGCCGGCGGCGAGCCTGAGTGGCACGACTACTACTACCACAATTTCGGCGACACGCTGGAGTTCAACGGCGCGACGCGGCCGACCGACGAAATCGCCTTTGTCGAAAGCGGGCTATACTGCCTCAGCTATATCAAGGACAAGGAGGCGCGCGAAGGCGAAGGGGATCTTGAGGCCGTCTTTCGCTGGGCCAGGCCGGAGGGACCAGTCGACACCCGGGTGTTCATAAACGGCGGGCGCGATCGCACCTTCATAAAGGCGTTCGCCCCGGCGACCGAAGGCCTCTCTCGCGTCAAGTCGCCGGACTACGGCGTTACGCGCGACTCGCGTACGCCGGTAATCGTCGTCAGGCAGAGAGGCGAGGCGTGGAGCCGCCCGTTCGCGATGGTCATGGACCCGACCGGCACTGTAAAGAGCGTGCAATTCGCTGACGGCGAGATACGCGTCACGCGCCGCGACGGCTCGGTTGATGTGCACAATATGTAGCGTAGGCGGGCGTTTTTCGCGTCCATAAAATGTGGCGCGAAGGGGTGAAAACGCGGCGCAAGGCCACAACACCTTGTGCCGCGCCTCGCGGCAAGGCACAATCACCGACCTTTTTACGGGAAAGCGAAAAGTCGATTTTACCCAATAAAATCAGGGGTTTTGAGCCTGTCAAGGTTTCTGTCGCCCTGTATTTATTGAACTTTTTTCAATTACCCCCTTGCAAAGCCCCGTAAATACTGATATATTATGGGCAAAATCACGAGGGAATGGTTCCCGCGCGAAACAAAAGGATCATAACAATGGCAAAGAAAGAAATCGTCCCTACAACCAAGAGCGGCATCATGGCCGCGATTGCCGAGGCGGCCAACATCACCAAGAAGCAGGCCGTTCAGGCCTATGAGAGGCTTGTCGACCTTGCTATCAAGGGGGCTAAGCAGGAGGCGAAGGGCTTCACGCTGCCGGGTATCGGCAAGGTGAAGAAGATTCAGCGTCCTGCGCGCATCGGCCGCAATCCTGCCACTGGCGAGCAGATCAAGATCAAGGCCAAGAAGGTCGTCAAGCTTGTCGCCTGCAAGGCGCTCAAGGACGCGATTCTCGGCTGACGCAGATCGTGAGACTGGAATGGCGCGGGCCCCTATGTGCGGGGCTCGCGTTTTTTTTGTGCGACGGGCGGTGAATTTTGATATACTACCTGGCCATGAACGCAAGAAAATCAAAAACTGGGTCCGCATTACGCGGGTGGAGCGGGTTTCGCGCGGCTGCGGCCGCGGTGGCGGTCGCGGCCGCGGCGGCGGGCGCCGGCCAGGCGGCCGAGGTCTCGCGGGTGACGATTGGCGAGGCGAAGCATCCGATGGCTCCGGATATGTGGGGCATCTTCTTCGAGGATATCGATCTTTCGCTCGAC
>JAZQBR010000075.1:0-14195 GCA_045545855.1 Kiritimatiellia bacterium
GGGCTCATGCCGTGGTAGCGCAGTCCGCCCGCGTGGCTCGCCGACGGTATGAAGTCCGCGCCGAGCGTGTACATTTTGGCGAGCGGACATATCCGGCCGGTGTCGCAGTAATCGTAGGCGTAGCGTCCGCGAGTGAGAGAAGGGCAGCTCGCCGGTTCGACGGCTATAAAGCGGTAGTCTGTTTCGCCGCGCAGCTTCTCGCCCATGAATGGCGCGATCAGTCCGCCAAGGTTTGAGCCGCCGCCCGCGCACCCGATTATGATATCGGGCTTTTCGCCAAGCTTGTCGAACGCGGTCTTCGCCTCGAGACCGATTATGGACTGGTGCAGAAGCACCTGGTTCAGTACGGAACCCAGCACGTACCTGTAGCCCGGGTTCGAGACGGCCGCTTCGACAGCCTCGGATATCGCGCAGCCGAGCGAGCCTGTCGTACCGGGGTGCTCGCGGTTTATCCTTTCGCCGATGCGCGTCGTCATCGAGGGCGAGGGCGTCACGCTCGCGCCGTAGGTTCGCATCACCTCGCGGCGGAACGGTTTCTGCTCGTAAGAGCACTTGACCATGTATACGCGGCAGTCCAGACCGAAGAACGCCGAGGCCATCGAAAGGGCGGTTCCCCACTGTCCGGCGCCGGTCTCCGTCGTTACGCCTTTAAGGCCCTGCGCCTTGGCGTAGTACGCCTGGGCGACGGCCGAGTTGAGCTTGTGGGAGCCTGAGGTGTTGTTGCCTTCGAATTTGTAGTATATCTTCGCCGGGGTGCCGAGCGCCTTCTCAAGAAAGTATGCGCGTACGAGCGGCGATGGACGGAACATCTTGTAGAAGTCGCGAATCTCCTGCGGTATGGGAAAGAGCGCCGTCGTGTCGTCAAGCTCCTGGGCGACAAGGTCGTCGCAGAAGACGGGCGCGAGGTCCTTTGCCGTGCAGGGCTTGAGGGTCGCCGCGTTCATGAGCGGCGCCGGTTTCTTTTTCATGTCGGCGCGAACGTTGTACCACGCAGATGGAACCTCGCTCTCGGTGAGATATGTCTTGTAGGGTATTTGCATGACTTTACCAGTGTCGGGTTTTGGGGTTTGCCGCAGCCGGCCGGCGTCAGAAGACGAGCGCGAAGCCGTCGTCGCGCTTTAGCGTCCTCTTGATGTTGGCGCCGCCGCAGAAGTCGAGCTTAACGTCGATTGTCGCGTCCTCGCGTGCAAGGCCGGCGACGTACCATGTTTTGCCGCTGCGTCTGGCGAGGACGATGTACTTGCCGGGGTAGCCCGCGACGAAGCGCGTTTCGTCCCATGTCGTCGGCACTTCGCGAAGGAACGCGAGCTCCTTGTCGTAGCCTTCGCGCAGATTGTTGGGGCACAGACCGAAGTTCTGCACCGGGTTCTGGTAGATGATCGAGGTTGCCAGCTCGAAGCCCTCGGTGGTGACGCGTCTGGAGCCGCCTTTGTTGTCGCGGCGAAGGTGCTTGTTTAGAAAGACCGGCCCGAACTCGGCCGAGGCGACAGCGTTGCGGCAGAACGGGTGCAGCGACGCCCACTGAGAGTGGCTGTCCATCGCGCCCTGGGAGAACTTGAGGTTCTCGCTCGCGAGAAGGGCTTCGGCCCCGACGAAATTCGGGTACATTCGCTCCCAGCCGCGGGGCAGGGTCGAGCCGTGCACGAAGATTTCAATGCCGTGGCGGTTGGCGATTTCAAAAAGCTCGCAGTAGCGCTTGATTACGAACTGCTTGTCGCCGCCCCAGAAGTCGACCTTGATGCCTCTGACGCCGTTGGCTTCGAGCCACGCCATCTCGCGCTCGGTCGACTCTGGCGTGTTGAAGCGGTCCTTTGGCGTCTGCGGCGCGTCGTTCCAGTCGCCATTCGAGTTGTACCAGAGGTAGACCGCGATATTCTTCGATTTCGCGTAGGCGAAGAAGTCCTTGAGGTCTTTCTCGCTGAAGCGGTCCCAGTAGGCGTCGACGAGAATATGGTCCCACTTCATTTCGGCGGCTAGATCGACGAATGCGCGCTGGTCGGTCGGGTTCATCGACTGGTCGTCCCAGACAATCCAGCTCCAGGAACCCTTGCCGTAGCGGTAGGGTCTATCCGGAGCCTTGACAACAGGCTTGACCACATCCCAGGCGACGGTCGTTTCGACTATGGCGGCGAGTCCGCCTATGGTGACTGTTCGCCACGGCGTCGCGGATCCCGCCTTGCATGTCGGCTCGACAGCCCCCTTGCCGCGGGCTTCGCCGGGCATCGGGAAGCCTATGCTGAACGCGCCGTTCTCCCAGTTCATCAGCCTGCACCCGCAGTAGTTGCCGTCTGTGCCGGTCTCGGAGATGAGCGCCCAGAGTTCGCCGCCCGCGGCGCGCGGTGCCTTTACGTGCGCGAGCATCGGGAACGTCCATCCCTCGCCATAGCCCGAGCGTGCCGTGACTGGCGCGTCGTAGACGTATGTTTCTTCGTAGCTTGGTTTAGTCTTGGCGAAGCCGATCATCGGTTTCGACTGCGGGGTCGCGAATATCGTCGTGTCGGACGGCAGGGCGAAAGCCGTCGCTTCGCGCTTCACCGTGACGGACTTCCCGCCTTTCGGGAACGAGTAGCGAAAGGCGATGTCGTTTTTGCCTACGCGCGCCTCCAGGCC
Organism: Kiritimatiellia bacterium; assembly: GCA_045545855.1. Classification (GTDB taxonomy): domain Bacteria; phylum Verrucomicrobiota; class Kiritimatiellia; order RFP12; family UBA1067; genus UBA1067. The sequence continues at coordinate 2,611 of JAZQBR010000075.1, forward strand.
GAGCTTATGCCCGTCAGCCCCGAGGAGCGCCGTTTTAAGCGTGTTCATCTCGACTTTCACGCGGCTTTTCTTGATCGTCGCGAGGCTGTATTCGTCGCGAAAGACGCCGTGCTTTGAAGGCCCCAGCTTCACACCCTTGGTGAAGTCTCCCGCGTCGGTTTCGAGGCCGAGCGCCGACCAGTCGACGACAGTTTCGCCGTCGTAGCTCGCGCGCCACATGGCGACACCGCCATCCTTTACGTCCACGGCGAACTCAAGCCGTCCGTCCGGCCCTGCCACGGTGAGCGGCGCGCTAGCGGCGGCCGCAGCGGCGAAGAAAGCCGCCGATGCTGCGATGATGTGTGCTTTCATAGACTCTATCCCTGTTTGTTTCGTTACATGGCCCGGCTGTTCGAAGGCGGGCGCGACAACAGTAATTATACCATATCCTGCGTGCGTTTGTACATAGCCCGATAGGGTGTCTTAAGGATTTGGCGGCTGCGCAATTTTTCGGGCATGAAAAACGTGGGCGCGAACATTCGCTGGCGGGGCGTATTCTGTTTAGACCAGCTCTGCGAGAATCGAGTCGCACACTTCGGCGCCGCGTGCGGTCAGGCGGTAGATGCCGTCTGCGAGATTCGTTAGCAGCCCCTCGCCGGTGAAACTGTCGAGCGTCTTGCGCCACTCGGGATGGCCGGTCGCATCGAGGCCTTCGCGCGTCCTGAGTCTAAAAAGTCGCCTCTCCTTTGCGTCGAAGTCCGCACCGACGGTTTCGGTTTCGGCCGCACCGCAGCCGGCGGACCCCATCCAATTGCGCGTGCGCAAAAGCCCGATGCGCCCGTGCGCGCCTTCGCCGAGACCGATGTAGTCTTCGCCGCGCCATACAGCGAGGTTGTGCTTGCACTCCCTGCCCGGCAGCGCGTAGTTGGATATTTCATATCTCTCAAGCCCGATTGCGGCGAGGGCGCGCGCCGCCTCGCGAACGCCGTCAAGCATCTCGTCGTCTGTCGCAGGCGCTAGCCCGCCGCAGTCTTCGCGGGCGAGCTTTTTCGCGAGAATAGAGCGCTCTTCAAGGATGAGTGAATAGACCGAGCAGTGGGCGAGCCCCCAGTCGCCGAGTCGTGCAAACTCTCTCTCGGCTTCTGCCGCGGCATTGGTGCCGGCCGGACGCGGATAGCCGACAATCATGTCTATGCCGGCGTTGGAGAAGTATTTTTTGATGAGAGCGAAGGCGCGCTTCGCGTCGTCCGCCGTGTAGCCCCGTGCCATGTGCCGGAGTGTCGCGTCGTTAAGCGACTGTACGCCCATTGAAATGCGGTTTACCCCGCCAGCGCGAAGGGTCTCGAGCGTCTCGCGGGTGACATCCAGCGGATGCAACTCGACAGTGAACTCGCTCTCCAGACCGTTTGCCGTCCCGAGTTTAGGGCCGATGGCCGAGAGAAGGGGCCTTAAGTCGCAGAGCGCTGGCGAGCCACCCCCGAAGTACACCGTAGACAGCCGGTCCGGAATCTCGCCCAGCGCGTCGGCGAGCCGCGCCACATACGCGGCCCGGCCGGCGGACGGCACCCCGGCGCGAGAGTATAGCGCGCAGTATGTGCACTTTCTCCTGCAGAAGGGAAAGTGCACATAGAGGTTGGCTACAGCTTTGCCGCCCATGCTTTCAGCGCGGACGTCTTGTTTGTCTTCTCCCACGGGAATTTCGCGCGGCCGAAGTGCCCGTAGGCCGCAGTATCCTCATACTTCCAGCCCTTTGGCGAGAGAAGGCCGAGCTCCTTGGTGATCGTGTATGGTCTGAAGTCAAACAGTCTGCCCGAGGCGAGCATTTTCTCAAGCTGCTCGTTTGTGACACCGCGGGCGCTCCCGAATGTCTTGACGCAAAAGCTGACGGGCTTGTCAACGCCGATAGCGTAGGCGACTTGTATCTGGCAGCGGTCCGCGAGGCCGGCGGCGACTATGTTCTTAGCCGCGTAACGTGCGTAGTATGCGGCCGAGCGATCGACTTTGGAGGGGTCCTTGCCGCTGAAAGCGCCGCCGCCGTGCGCGGCCATCCCGCCGTAGGTGTCGACGATGATTTTGCGGCCCGTAAGCCCTGTATCGCCCATCGGCCCGCCGATGACGAACTTGCCTGTCGGGTTGATAAAGAACTTCGTTTTCCCCGTGAGGAGCCCCGTCTTGCCGAGATAGTCTTTCGCCAGGCGCTCAATTTCGTCGTAGTGCGCCTTTGTCGCACCTTCTTCAGTCGTCTGGTGGGAGATGACTACGGTGTCTATCGCGACAGGGCGGCCGTCTTCATAGACGATTGAAATCTGGCTTTTCGCGTCGGGCCTGAGCCATGCGTATTTCGGGTCAGTCTTTCTGAGCTTCGCGAACATCTTCAGAAGCTCGTGCGAGTAGACGATCGCGGCCGGCATGAGGGACTTCGTCTCGTTTGTCGCATAACCAAACATCATGCCTTGATCGCCCGCCCCCTGCTTCTCTTTCTTCGCGCGCGAGACGCCCTGGTTGATGTCGGGCGACTGCCCGTGCAGATAAGACGCTACTTTGAAAGTGTCCCAGCTGAAATGCTCGTCGGGGCGGTCGTAACCGATTTTGCGGATTACTCTTTTGGCGATTGCCTTTGTGTCGAGGTTGAAGCCCTCGCCGAAACCTTTGTACTGTACTTCGCCCATGATGAAAACCGCGTCGGGCCCGACCATTGTTTCGCAGGCGACATGGGCGCCCGGGTCGTGTTTCAGGCACGCGTCGAGGATTGCATCGGATATCTGGTCTGCCACTTTGTCGGGATGTCCTTCTGAAACGGACTCCGAAGTAAAGACATGGCAGTGTTTTTTCATTGTTGTCATTTTCATTCCCTGTAGACTCAGCTTGTGTCGCACGCCGGGCACCGCGCCCGATCGTCACAGACTGAAATGATTGGCGCATATTATATCATATTTTGCCGTGAAGTGGAATGCCCACCCCCAGCGAAAAAAATCGTGATGGGTCATTCCATACGAGCGCGGAAAATGATATAATACGCACTCATGAAATGGACTAACTATCTGGTGCAGACGCTCAGGGAGGATCCTGGCGACGCAGAAATCGACTCGCACAAGCTTCTGATAAGGGCCGCGCTCGCGCGAAAGGTTGCGGGCGGGTTGTATGCATATCTGCCGCTTGGGATGCGTTCGCTCAAAAAGATTCAGCAGATCGTGCGCGAGGAGATGGATCGCGCAGGCGCGCTTGAAATAGTCTCGCCCATCCTCCAGCCGGCCGAGCTGTGGCGCACGACAGGCCGCTGGGATACGATGGGCCCGAACATGTTCAAGCTGCGCGACCGCGGCGAGCACGAGTTCGCTCTCGGGCCTACGGCCGAGGAGGTGTTTACCGATCTCGCGAAAGGGCTAGTCAGCTCCTACCGCCAGCTGCCGGTGACAATCTACCAGATTCAGTGGAAGTTCCGCGACGAGACGCGCCCGAGGTTCGGGCTCATGCGTTCGAAGGAATTTCTGATGAAGGACGCGTATTCGTTCGACGTCGACGCAGAAGGGGCCGACAAGAGCTACTGGAATATGTACCACGCCTACGAGCGCATCTACAAGAGGTGCGGCCTCAAGGCGGTGCCGGTACAGGCGGACGGCGGCGACATGGGCGACAGTCTGACGCACGAGTTTCATGTGCTCGCCGACGCCGGCGAGGACGGCATCGCTTTTTGCGAAGGGTGCGGGTATGCGGCGAATCTTGAGAAGGCAGAGCGAAAGGCCGAGGGTGTGGCGCCGGGCGCCGGTGGCGCGGAGCCGCCGGTGGAGGAGGTGCCGACGCCGGGCGCGAAGACGATAGAACAGGTGTCGGCTTTCATGGGCGAGAAGGCGGATGCGTTTGTGAAGTCGCTCGTCTATGTAGCGGACGGCAAGCCGGTCATGGTGTGCGTGCCGGGCGATAGCGACGTGAACGACGTGAAGCTGAAGCATTTTCTCGGCGCGAAGTCCGTCGCGCTCGCCGACTTCGGCACGGTTCTGGAGGTTACGGGCGCCGAGGCCGGTTTTGTAGGGCCGGTCAAGCCGAAGGACGCATCGCTCAGAATCGTAGCCGACATTTCGCTCAAGGGCGCGACGGGCCGCATTGTCGGCGCGAACGCGACCGACCGCCACCTGAAAAACGTGAGCCTTGGGCGCGACACGGCCATCGCCGACGCCGACTTTGCAGACCTCGCCGTGGTCAAGGCAGGCGACGTGTGCGCCAAGTGCGGCAGGCCGATGGTTATCAAGCGCGGCATCGAAGTCGGCCAGGTGTTCAAGCTCGGCACGAAATATTCTGCGGTGTTCAACGCGGTCTACAAGAACGACAAGCTCGAAGAGCACGTTATGATCATGGGGTGTTACGGCGTAGGCGTCAGCCGCACGCTTCAGGCCGTCATAGAACAGTGCCATGACAAGGACGGCATAGTGTGGCCGGCGGCTGTCGCGCCGTTCCAGGTCTGCGTGTGTCTGCTCGATCCCGATAACGCCGATGTCGCCAAGGCGGCCTTCGATCTCGAGGCCGCGCTGGAGGCCGACGGTGTTGACGTCATAGTCGACAACCGCGCCGAGCGGCCGGGCGTCAAGTTCAAAGACGCCGACTTGATAGGCTTCCCGGTGCGCGTCGTAGTGGGGGCCAAGGGTCTCGCGTCCGGCGGCGTCGAGGTGAAGCTCAGGCGCGAGGACAAAACGAAGACGCGCATTGTCGCGCCTGAAGAGGCGGCCCGGCTTGTGAAGTCGCTTCTTGCGGACGCGTGACGCGGGCAGGCGGTTCATGGTTTGACAAACGAGGCCGACATGGAGGGGAAACAGATGGAAAAAGTAACTGTAGAGATATGCTGCGGCACGGCGTGCTACCTGCTGGGCGCGGCCAACATGATGAATATCGAAGACCAGATACCGCCGGAGTGGCGGGACAAGGTCGAAGTCGAGGCCAAATCGTGCCTTGAGCTCTGCGAAAGAGAAAATCTCGGCGGCGCGCCATATGTGCGCATCAACGGCGACGAAATCATGGCCCAGGCCAGCGTCGAAAAAGTCCTGACGCGTCTTGGCGAAATTTTCGGGGGAGCCGACTGAGATGCTGAACGGTTCCACATTCATCCGCCGCGAACTGATGATTCGCATCGTCCGCGCGTTCGACTCGGGTTCGCTTGAGACGGAGCTGGACCAGATACCGATCAAGCTGCGCCCGAAAAACGAGCGTTCGTCGCGATGCTGCGTCTACCACGACCGCGCGATACTCAAGTACCGGCTTATGGCGCTGCTGGGCGTGTCGGTCGAGGACGAGACCGACGAGGCGAAGCCGCTTTCGGCTTATTACGCCGAGAAGGCTTGGACGGGCGACCGGGGTACGGGTGTCGACGCGCGCCCCAAGACGCCGCTCAGCGTATGCGGGCCGGCGTGCTCCGGGTGCCCCGACGCGCAGGTCGTCTCGACCCAGAACTGCCGTGGGTGCTTCGCGCGGCCGTGCGTCTATAACTGCCCGAGGAAGGCGATCGAGGTCGTCGACGGCCGTTCGGTTATAGACCAGAAGCTTTGCATCAAGTGCGGCAAGTGTATAACGGCCTGTCCGTACCACGCGATCGTAAAGACGACGGTGCCCTGCGAAGAGGCGTGTCCCGTCGGGGCGATACGCAAGAACGAGTATGGTGTCGCGCAGATAGACTTTGAGAAGTGCATCTATTGCGGCAAATGCTTCAACGCGTGCCCGTTCGCGGCCGTGATGGAGCGCTCCCAGCTGGTTGACGTGCTGGCGGCGATGAAGCGCGGCGAGAAGCTCGTCGCGATGGTCGCGCCGGCCGCCGAGAAGCAGTTCCCAGGCAAGATCGAGCAGCTTCTCTCGGCGTGCGCAAAGGCCGGCTTCGCAGATGTTATGGAGGTCGCGCTCGGCGCCGAGAAGACAACCGCGCATGAGACGGCGGAGTTTATCGAGCGCATTGAGAAAAATCCCAAAACCTTCATGACTACATCGTGCTGCCCCGCGTGGGTCAATCTCGTCGGCAAGCATATGCCCGACCTGATAGACCATGTCTCGCTCACCCCGAGCCCGATGGTGTACGCGCGCGAAATCGCGAAGGCGAAGGACCCCTCGGTCAAGACCGTGTTCGTCGGCCCCTGCGTCGCGAAGCGCAGCGAGGCGCGGCGCAAGGATGTCGACTACGTCCTTTCGTTTGAAGAGCTGGGCGCGATACTGGCCGGCCGCAAGATAGATGTAATCGCCTGTGAACCGTGGCCGGTCGAAAGACCCGCCAACCCGACCGCCCGCAATTACGCGCACAGCTGCGGCGTAACCGACGCGGTGCTCGCCGAAGCGACAGCCAAAATACCCGGCTTCAAGCTGGACTCCAAGCAGATCAGCGGCATCGACCGCAAGACCTGCACGATGGTAAAGCTTTTCGCCTCAGGTAAAATGCCAGTGAACTTTCTCGAGGTCATGGCCTGTCAGGGCGGCTGCCAGAACGGGCCTTGCTCGCTGACTTGACGCGAGGCGACAACCGTCTTTTAAATAGAATGAAAGGAAAAATGGAAGTGAAAAAGATGAATATGGTGATCGCCCAGTCGGGCGGTCCGTCTATGGTCATCAACCAGTCGCTCGTCGGGGCGGTGCTGGAGGCTCGCAAGAGCGCCAAAATCGGCAAGATACTCGGCGCGAGGCACGGCATACTCGGCATTCTAGGCGACGACTATATCGACTTGAGAAAGCCCACCGCAAAGAAGCTCGAGGCAATCGCCGAAACGCCGTCTTCCGCTCTCGGGAGCTGCCGCAGAAAGCCCGATGCGGCCGATTGCCGCGCCATCTTCGAGGCTTTTCGCAAGCGCGACGTCGGGTACTTCTTTTATATCGGCGGCAACGACTCGGCGGACGCGGCGCGCATCGTTGCCGAAGAGGCCGAGAAGGAGGGGTATCCGCTTGTTGTCTACCATATACCCAAGACGATAGACAACGACCTCAGAAGCTGCGATCATACGCCCGGCTTCGGCTCGGCGGCGCGCTTCGTCGCGTGTGCGCTCAGGGGCGACGACCTTGACAGTCGCGCTCTTGGCGGCGTCAAGATAGAAGTCATTATGGGGCGCGACGCGGGCTTTCTCACTGCCGCTTCGGCGCTCGCGCGCGTCCGCGAGGATGACGGCCCGCACCTCATTTACTTGCCGGAGGTTCCGTTCAACGATGAGAAGTTCGTAAAGGACGTCAAGGCCGTGATGAAGAAGCTTGGGCGCTGCGTGGTCGCGGTGTCAGAAGGTATACGCGGCAAGGACGGTGTGCCGATCGGCGCGAAACTGGGCTCGGGCGAGAAAGACTCGCATGGCAATGTTCAGATGTCCGGCACGGGAGCGCTTGGCGATGCGCTCGCGAAGGTTCTCAAGGAAAAGGCCGAGATCAAGCGCGTTAGAGCCGACACGTTCGGCTATCTGCAGCGTTCGTTCCCGGGGATAGCCTCAAAGGTCGACCAGCAGGAGGGACGCGCTGCGGGTGCGGCGGCGGTCAAGGCCGCGCTTAAAGGCGAGCTTTCGAAGGGCACGATTGCGATTGTGCGCGAGGCGGGCCGCAAGTACAAAGTCGCGTTCGCGGCGGTACCGATTCAGAACGCGGCCAAGTTCACTCGCAGCGTCCCCAAGGAGTTTATAGCGAAGAACGGGCACGATGTGACCGAGAAGTTCGTCGAATATGCCCGCCCGATAGTCGGGGAACTCCCGGCGTGCGAAGTGTTCTGACGGGAGCGCCGGCATGATCGATTTCTCCGACAGCCAGAGCAAGACGATCGCGAGCGCTCTCACGGCGCTGGCAATCGCCGTTGTTGTGGGCTTCGCGGTCTCAGCGGGCTGGATCGTCGTCAAGGCGCTGGGTGTTCTGGCGCCTGCGATAGTACCGCTCGTGATGGGTATGTTCCTCGCGATGTTTTTCAGGCCCTACTATTCGCTTTGGCTGAAGCTTGTGAAGAACCCGACGCTTGCCGTGGCGCTGATGCTCGCGTCGGTGCTGGTGCCGGTTTCGCTTGGCATTTGGTACTTCGGTTCTGTGGCGGCGACGCAGGTCGCCGGGCTTGTGGAGTCCGCGCCCGAGCGTGCCGCCAAGGTGACGCAGTGGTTCAACGATGCGTTCCCCAACGCGAAGCCGCTCGCCGACAAGCTCGAGATACCGTACGACACGTGGGCAGACAGCATAAAGGAGGCGTTCGTCAGGTTTTCGATGGGCTTTGTCGGCTACATGACGAGCATACTCAACTGGCTTGTGTCGCTCGTTTTCTTCGTGTACTTCGTGACGCGCCCCGCGCTCACGGGCGAGTCTTGGGTGAAGGAGATGCCGTTTCTCAAAGAGGACACGCGCCGGTTCGTCGCCACCCATATCGACGCGTTCTTCGACATAATCGTGAGCTTCTTCCAAAGGCAGGTCGTCATTTGCCTTCTGGAGGGCGTATACTACGGGCTCGGGTTCATGCTCGTACAGGTGCCGTACGGCTTTCTCGTCGGGTTCGCGCTGGGCGTGCTCAATCTTGTGCCGCTTTTCGGCACGGTGCTCTGCCTGCCGATAGCGCTGCCTCTCGCATACTGGGGGGTGGACGGCTCGACTGCGAAACTCGTCCTGACGCTCGTTGTCTGGCTCGTCGGCCAGGTGATGGACGGCTACCTCATCACGCCGAAGATCCAGGGCAACAAAACGGGGCTCGGCTATGCCGGCGTCATTTTTTCGTTCTTCTTCTGGGGGGCGGTGTTCAACTCGTTTCTGGGGCTCCTGCTGGCGATACCGTTGTCGGCGTTCTGGGTCGTTCTGTGGCGCGCGCTCAAGTCGAAGTACATAAAACCCGTCGTGTAGCGTCGCGTGCGGAAATACCGTTTTGTTAACACTTCCTTAACAATGGCCTGATACAATATGCGGTGTCGACCCGGGGAGGAGTTGCCCCGGGCCATAAAAGAAAGGAAGTGCAGAAATGAAAGCAAGAAACGTAGCAGTGATATGTACGGTCGGCGCGGCGGTGGCGCTCGCGGCTCTGGTCGCGGGCGGTTCCGAGGCGGCGCGGGACCAGTCTTCGAAGACGTCCGAATCGACGGTCGTCACGAACGACAACGGGAGCGTGACGCGCTCGTTTACAGAGTGCAACGTCTCCACCAACGGCAATATGGTGACGGAGCGCCGCCGCGAGACGCGCACGACGCTCGATACGGCGGGCAATGTGCTTGAGTCGTCGACGAGCGAATATGCGACGAGTTACACGGCTTATGACGGCCCGGCGGATCTTCAGTCCGCAACTGCCCCTGCAGAGGAGAAGAAGGAGAAGCCTGCCGCCGAGGTCGACTCTTTTCTCGGGCTCAAGTTCGGCGATCAATTCGACGGGACGGAGTTCGCGAACGACGCCGAGGCACCGACGCTTCTCAGGGCGCGGTTCACGCCCAAGAAGGAGCTCGCCGGCTTCGACGACTATTTCGTCTATGTGACGCCGAAGACCCACAAGATCGCCAAGGTGTGCGCGTGCGCCAAGAACGCGATCGAGCCTTCTGCGAGGTGGCGCCGCCATTATCTAGTCGAGGCGCTTGAGAAGCGCTACCAGACATGGGCGCGTCCTCGCAGCCCGTTCAGACCGCTCTGGGACTTCGAAATCGGCCCCGGCCGCTATGTGACAGCCTGTCTGAGCGGCGCCTCGGCCGACTATGAAACGATGCTGATCGGCTGGGACTACGGTGTTCTGACCGTCGCGGCGGATGAGGCTGAGGCCATCCGCCAGGAGGAGCTGAAGGCCGCCAAGGAGAAGCGCCAGCGGCGCGTCAGCGACGCGGCCGACGCATTCTGAAGACAATGTCTGTAAACTCAACCAAGGAGTGAGATGCTAGAAGTAAAAAACCTTAAGAAGCGCTTCGGCGACTTCGAGGCGGTGAAGGGGATATCCTTCTCCGTCTCGAAGGGCGAGGTGCTCGGGTTTCTCGGGCCGAACGGCGCCGGGAAATCGACAACGATGAGGATGATAACGGGGTTCCTGCCGCCGACGGAGGGAACCGCGTCCATATGCGGGCACGACATCGTTGCGTCTCCCGTCGCGGCCAAGAGCTGCCTCGGATATCTGCCGGAGTCCGCGCCGAGCTACAGGTCGATGGTCGTTGAGGAGTACCTCGCGTTCATCGCCGAGATACGCGGCTTCAGAGGCGCAAAGAGGCGCGAGGCCGTCGAGCGCGTAATCGCCCAGGCTCGTCTGGAGCCTGTCGCGAAGAAGACGATTGAAACGCTCTCGAAGGGCTATCGCCAGCGCACGTGCTTCGCCCAGGCGATAATACACGACCCGAAGGTGCTGATCATGGACGAGCCCACCGACGGTCTCGACCCTAATCAGAAGTACGCCGTAAGAGAGATGATCAAGGCCATGTCGGCCGAGAAGGCGATTGTAATCTCGACACACATTCTTGAAGAGGTTGACGCCGTCTGCACGCGCGCGATCGTGATAGCCGACGGCGAAATCAAGGCCGACGGCTCGCCGGCCAAGCTTAAGGCGATGGATCCGAGCGGCAGGCTCGACGTCGTGTTTCGCAATCTCACCTGCAAAGACGAAGGGAAGGAGGCCGCGAAGTGAAAAACGCGCTTTCGGTTTTCAAACGCGAGTTCAAGTCTTACTTCGACTCGCCTGTCGCTTACGTGTTTTTGACGGCGTTCCTCGCGCTCGCCGGCTTTCTCGCTTTTGTGGTGGCGTTTTTCTACGAGCGCGGCCAGGCGGAGCTTACGCCGTTCTTTCTCTGGCACCCGTGGGTGTATCTTCTGCTTGTGCCGGCGGCGACGATGGGTCTATGGGCCGACGAGCGTCGCAACGGCACTGCGGAGCTGCTGCTCACTTTGCCGATGACGGCTTGGGAGGCGCTAGCGGGCAAGTTTCTCGCGGCCTGGGCGTTCATAGGCGTCGCGCTCGCGCTGACGTTCCCCGTGCCTGTCACGGCGGGCTATCTCGGCTCGCCCGACTGGGGGGTCGTGATGTGCGGCTATGTGGGCTCGTTCCTGCTCGCGGGCGCCGCGACGGCGATCGGCCTTTTCGCTTCGTCGCTTTCGCGCTCCAGCGTTGTGGGCTTCGTGACGTCTCTCGCGATGGTGTTCGCGCTTCTCGTGATAGGCTTCGACCCGGTCTCGGGCGCCCTTGCCGAGTGGGGAGTGCCAGTCAAGATTGTCGACGGCGTGGCTTCGCTTTCGCTGCTTACCCACTTCGAGGCGTTGAGGCGCGGCGTAATCGACATCGCAGACGTCGGCTATTACTTCGGCATGATGGTATTCTTCATCGCGGCCGCGAAGACCGTGACCGACGGGCGCCGCGGCGCCTCAAAGGGTGTCGCCGGGCTTGTCGCGGTCGCGGCAATAGCGGTCGCGGCCGACGTTATACTCGCCAAGGCGTCGATTCGCGGCGACTTCACAGAAGAGCGGCTCTATACGCTTTCTGACGGCTCAAAAGCAGTCCTCGCCAAACTTGACACCGATGTGGCGCTTAAATTCTACTTCAGCTCGAGCGCCGAGGATATGCCCAAGGAGCTCAAGAAGTATTCAGACGAAGTCTCTTATCTTCTGCGCGAATACGTGCGCGCCTCGGGCGGCAGGCTCGTGCTGGAGGAGTATGACCCGTCGCCGGACTCCGATGCAGAGGAATG
>JAZQBR010000076.1:0-10135 GCA_045545855.1 Kiritimatiellia bacterium
TGTCGCGCTTGAAATCAATTATCCTGTACTTCCTGCGGTTTCCGCCGCCCCTGTGGCGGACGGTGATGCGCCCCTGGTTGTTGCGGCCCGCCGTCTTGCGGACGGCCTTGGTGAGGCTCTTGACCGGGTTCTTCTCGGTTATCTCCTCAAACGTCGCCGAAACGCGAAAACGCATTCCCTGCGAGCGAGGTTTATATGACTTAAGTCCCATTTTAGTGGCTCCTTAGACCTGCTCGATGCGCTCGCCTTCCTTGACGGTAACGTACGCCTTCTTCCAGGTTGCTTCTTTCACCGCGCGGCGGGTGCCGCGGATGTACCTAAGACCGCCCTTCATGTTGGCGGTGCGGACCGCAAGGACGTGCACGCCGAACTTCTTCTCGACTGCGTCTGCGATCTGGGGCTTCCTCGCGTCTTTGGCGACTTCCAGGACATAGCGGTTCTGGACGCCGAGCTTGGTGCCCTTCTCGGTTATCACGACTCTCTTGATCACTTCTTCGTTCGTCATGGCCTTTGCTCCTTACTTGGCGATTCGCGCCATCAGAACGTCAAAGCCCGCCTTGTCGCAGACGACCTTCTTCGCCAGCATGAGCGAGTAGACGTCAAGCGCCTGGGCGGTCGAATAGTCGACGCGCGGGAGGTTGCTGGTGACGAGGAGCGTCGTGTCGTCGACGTCCTTCTGGACGATGATGGCGGTGCGGTCGACACCGAGCTCCTTGAGGAACGCGGCCATGAGCTTCGTCTTCGGCGCCTCGAACTTGAACTCGTCGACGACAATCACGTCGCCGGCGGCGAACTTTTCGGAGAACGCGCGTGCGAACGCGAGCTGCATCACCTTCTTGTTGACCTTCTGCTCGAAGGAACGCGGCTTCGGGCCGTGCGCCACGCCGCCGCCGCGCCACACAGGGCTCTGGCGGAAGCCCGCGCGGGCGTTGCCCGTGCCTTTCTGCTTCCAGGGCTTCTTGTTGGAGCCCGCGACCTCGCCCTTGCCCTTCGTCGAGGCCGTGCCCGCGCGCATGGCGTTGCGAATCGCGGTCACTGCGTCCTTGACAGCCTGTTCGCCCTTGTCGAGCGTGAGCTGGGACTGGTCGACTGTTACGTCAATCTTCTTCATGCTTACTTAGCCCCCTTCTGCGCCTTGTAGGCGATTACATTGTTCTTGAGGGACTTGCGGACGAACACGACACCGTTGCGGCAACCGGGAACGGAGCCCTTGACGAGAATCGCGTTATCCTCGGGACGCACCTGAACCACCTCGAGGTTGATCGCCTTGCGGCTGACATCGCCCATGTGGCCGGGCATCTTCTTGCCCTTCTCGATCCAGCCGGGGAGGTCGCGCGCGGCGAGACCGCCCGTGCGGCGCTTGGAGTGGCCGCCGTGCGTCATGTTGCCGCCGGCGAAGTTGTAGCGCTTCAGCACGCCCGCGAACCCGCGGCCCTTCGTGACGCCCGTCACGTCGACATACTTGACGCCCTCGAAGTTCTTCACCGTAAGAACATCGCCGACCTTCACCTCTTCGCCTGCTTCGGGAGCGAACTCCTTGAGCACCTTGAGGCCGCCTTCAAGGCCGCCCGTCTTCTTGAGGTGGCCCGCGACGGCCTTCGTCAGACGCTGAACCTTCTGCTCGCCGTAGCCGAGCTGGGCCGCGACGTAGCCGTCCTTCTCAAGCGTCTTCACCTGAACGACCGGGCAGGGACCGACTTCGATGACGGTCACGCATGTGCGCTTGCCGTCTGCGTCGTACACCTGGGTCATCCCCACTTTCTTGCCTATCAAACCTTCCATATCGCGCCTCCTCAGACCTTGATGCTGATGTCGACGCCCGCAGGAAGATTAAGCTTCTTGAGCTCGTCAATCGTCTGCGCTGTCGGGTTGACAATGTCGAGAAGACGCTTGTGCGTCCTCATCTCGAACTGGTCCATCGACTTCTTGTCGACGTTCGGCGAACGGTTCACCGTGAAGCGTTCGACCCTGGTCGGGAGCGGTATCGGCCCCACGACCTGCGCGCCCGTACCCCTGGCGGTGTCGATGATGCCACCGACAGCCTGGTCAAGCACACGGTGATCGTATGCCTGAAGACGGATGCGTACTCTTTGCTGTTGCATCTTTTGTTTCCTTTTTACTTCAGTTTCGGCCTCGCCGCGGGTTCACCCCGCCGTCCGGCCCCTTCGTTGGCTGTGCCTCCACGGTCGTGAAATACGCGCTCGGGAACGCTCGTCCCGTTGGCGCGCGGAGCCCCTCGGGGCGCCCCGCTCACGACTGGGTTTCAGCCCAGCATCCCCCGCAAAAACAAGGCTCGCGGCTACACCGTAGCCGCGAGCTTTCACCCTGCGGCCACGACGCGACGGGATCTACTCGCCCGTATCGCAGCCTTCCCCTAGCGGAGAATGTCGCATAGTATATCATTTTTGCCCCCAATCGCGCAAGTACCCAAATCAAGAAAATTTTGACCGACACAGGGGAGAGCGCCTCAGACTTTGAGGTAAACGCCTTTTCGGTAAAGAAAGTACAGCATAAGCCAGCAGACGGCGACATAGCCGGCCGAAAGCGCGACCTCCCGCCATTCGCCGGGCAGAAGCGCGGCGACGCCGCCGAAAAGGAAATCTCTCGCGCGCCAAAACCCGATCACACGCTGCGCCATGTAGATGGTTATGGAGTTAAGGCCGATAACGGTGAAAAAAAGCGTCCACTTGCGCAGCCCAAGAACATCCACGGCAAAATAGAACGCCGCGAAAGCCGCAAAGGAGATTCCGCCGGCGACTAGCGTGAAGCTTGGCGACCACAAAGCCTTGTTCACCGGGCAGACGGGCGAAAGCGCCAGCCCCGCGACAAGGCACCCGCCCCCCGCGCCCAGCAGCCGGAGCGCCTTGCCGGCGGTTGCGGCAGAGCCCCCGCGCCGCACAATCTCCCCCGCGAACATGCCGAGCATTGCCGTAACGATGGAAGGCAAAAGCCCCGCGAACCCTTCAGGATCGAAAAGAGGCCTGTACGTGTGACCGGCCGTCAGCGTGCGGTCCAGCCAGCAGCCGAAGTTGCCTTCCGGCGAGAACGGGTCGACAGGCGCGGGCACACCGGGAGCGGGCGCGAGAATCGTACCGGCCGTGACGAGCGCGAGCGTCGCGGCGGCGATGGCCACGCGAGATTTGACGCCGCACAGAAGATATATCCACGATGCAGCCGCCCATGCGACGCCAATTCTGCCAAGGACGCTCCAAACGCGCATGTGGGCGAAATCGAGAGACAGCAGTTTCTCGCAGCACAGCCCCAGAAAGACGAGGACGAGCCCCCGCCGCAGCGACTTGAGCGCGATACGCCCGTCGCTCAAGCCGAGAGCGCGGCTTTTGGCGCATGAAAACACGAAACTGACGCCCGCTATGAACAGGAACAGCGGGAAGACGACATCCATGAAGTGAAGCCCGTGCCACTCGGCGTGGCCGAACGCTTTCGCGAAACCGTGACAGCCCAAAGCCGCAGCGATGGCCGAGAAGAGTTCTTCGCCGCCCATTATAAAGAACATGTCGAAGCCGCGCAGCGCGTCAAGCGACGCAAGCCGGGCGCCGCCGCCGGACTTTACGCCGGTGTCGTACGATGTTTTCATTCGCGCATCTCAAAGGGCGCTTCCCGGGAAGAATGTGCCGATGGACTTGCCGGCGGCGAGATCGGCGAGGACGCTCTTGCGGCCGTTCGCGACAAACGTGTCGATACCGGCGGCGACGGCCGCCTTTACGGCTTTGAGCTTCGAGTCCATGCCGCCCTTGGAGAGTTTGCCTTTCTCGCCGGCGCGCACGAGTTTCATGACGTTTCTGAAGCTGACAACCTCGGGGATGCGCCTGCCCTGCTGGTCGAGAAGTCCGTCGACGGTCGTCAGCAGGACGAGCGCGTCGGCGCGCGTCAATTTGGCTATGAGAAACGACAGCCAGTCGTTGTCGCCGAAGGTCTGCCCCTTCAGCTCCTCATCGGCCACGACGTCATTCTCGTTTATTACGGGTACGATGCCTGCGCGAACGAGACGGTCGATCGTCTGCTTGACATTCTGGCTGCGGCGGCGATCCTCGAAGTCGTAGTGGGTGAGAAGCACCTGACCGATTTTGACGCCATGCCGCGCGAAAAGCCCCTCGTACTCGCAGATGAAACGGGCCTGGCCGACAGCGGCGCACATCTGAACGCTGCTGGTCTCTTTTGGACGCGCCGAAAGCCCGAGCGCCTCGACGCCCGCCGCAACCGCGCCTGACGAGACAAACACAACTTCGCTGCCTGCCGCCCTGAGGCGGCATATACCGTCCACGACGCGCTTCAGCGCGGCGCGGTCCGGACGCCCCGCCTTGGTAGCGATGGCGTGGGTGCCAACCTTCACTACAACCCGGCCCATATAGTTCTTGATGTGCATGATGGTGTATAGTATAGCATTTTTCGGCGCTCTGCGGGGGGCAAAATTCGCTGCAAACCGCTTGCCCGCGCCCGTGCCCCTTCCGCCCAAAGCCCTAGCGGCCTTATCACGCATCGCCGGGGATGCGCCGCCCGGCGTCCCGGCTGTCGACCAGGCGGCCGTCGACGAGCGTAAGTGTGCGGTCGCAGACGGCGGCGGCCTCTTTGGAGTGGGTAACCATCACGAGAGCCGTCGACCCCTTCGAGAGATCGGTGAGCATCTTAAGTATGTCGGCGCCAGTCATCGCGTCAAGGTTGCCGGTGGGCTCGTCTGCAAGCACAACTTCCGGGTGGGCGACAAGCGCGCGCGCGAGGGCGACGCGCTGGCGTTCGCCGCCCGAAAGCTCCGCCGGCAGATGGCCGGCGCGCGCCGAAAGGCCGACGGCCTCGACGAGATCGCGCGCCCTTTCTCGGGCCGCCGCCCTGTCGCACCGGCGGGCCATCGTCGGCAAAAGCACATTCTCCATTACCGTCAACTCGGGCATCAGATGGTACGACTGAAACACAAAGCCGACATTCCCCGGCCTTGCCACCGTACCGGCGGTGGGTTTGAGAAGCCCGCCGAGAATGTGCAAAAGCGTAGACTTGCCGGCACCGGAGCGGCCAAGTATCGCCACCTTTTCGCCCTGCTCCACCTCGAGATCCACGCCCTTCAGCACCTCCACCGGCGGCTGGCCGGGTATCTGAAACACCTTGCGTATCCCTACAGTCTGCAAAACCGCCATGGCCCGGCCCTCACTCGTTTAAAGCTTTTACGGGGTCTTTCGCCGCCGCCAGCATTGCCGGCACAAGCGAGGCGAGAAGCCCGAAGATGTATATTATGACAACAACATAGACGACGTCAGAAGCGACGACCCTGTGGGGTATCTCGCTCAGATTGTACACCTGCGGCGGGAAAACCTCCATGCCCATTTTGGCCAAAAGCTCCACAAGCCGCTGAAGATTCGACAATACCGCCCAGCTTGCCAAGAGCCCCAGCACGACACCCGTCGTGCACTGTATCAAGCCGTGGGTCAGAAAGACGCCCATTATCTGCAGCCGTCCGAAGCCAAGCGACTTCAACAGCCCGATCTCGGGTGTCTTCTGGACAGTCAGCACCAGAAGAGTGTTCATGACGCAAAAGAGCGCCACAAGCGAAATAAGCAAGAGAAGAATGGCCGTCATGTTCGTCTCGACCGCCAGAGCGTTGAAGAGCTGGCGGTCCGCCTCCCGCCAGGTCAGAACGCGGCAGCGCTCGGCCGACACCGGCAGATTGGCGACGAGCGCGTTGAAGCGCGCATCGTCCGTCGGGCAGTCGGTTCTGATATGAATGGCGAGAACGCCCTGTTCGATGCCCAGTAGATCCCGAACCGAGTCGACGTCTGCGATGATGTAACCTGTATCGTAGTCGTAGTGTCCGCTGGAGAAAATGCCGCCGATGCGCCACTGGCGCGGCAGAAACACTTCGTCGGGGAGGGGCGGCGCGCAGACTGTCACAATATCGCCGGCCCAGACGCCGAGAGAACGGGCGAGTTCGACACCGATGACAACCGAGTCGGGCTCGAGGTCGAACGACCCCGCGACCGGCCTGCCCACATCATAAGCGTCGCGAAAACCATCGCCGGCGATACCGATAAGAATCGGCGCGTGCACCCGCCTGTTGGCCGACAGCAGCACGCGCGCGTCAACTTCGGGGGTGACGCTTTTGACGCCCTCGACTTTGGCGATTCGCTCGACGACGCGGTCCTCGCCGTATATCAGCCCCCCCGCGGTGGACAAGAGCGATATATGGGGCTTGAACTCCAGTATCTTTTCGCGCCACTCCTCGCCGAAGCCCGTCATAACGCTTCTGACAATCACCACAACGGCAACGCCAAGCATTACGCCCAGCACCGACACGCAAGTAATGGCCGAAGCGACGGATCGCTTCGGCCTAATGTACTTGAGCGCCAGAAACAGCGGAAAGGCCACGACTGGCGCGCTCCTCAAAAATCGACGACAACGTCGACGTCGCTCTTGTCGACTGCCGCCTCGGCCGCATCCTTCTGGTCGTCTTCAGCCACCGCGGCCTTGGTCTGGGTCGTCGGCAGATAGCGGTAGTAGACCATCAGCTGAAGAGCCGCGAGGCACGTATCCATGACGGGACGCGACGTGTGCGCGTCGGTGTTGACGAAGTGGCCCTGCTTATGCTCCTTGCCAGACCAGTCTTTGACCTTGACCGGGTCTTCAATGATCTTCGCCGGGTAGAGCTTCTTCATGGCGGCGTTCCACTTATGCCATGTCATCTCGTCCGTCTTGGTCGCGCCCTGCTTCATACCCGCCTGGTACTTGCACTGCGTCGCATAGTAGCAGTAGTACTGGGGGCAGCTGCCGGGCAGCGGACCGCCGCTCTTCGGCTGACCCTGGCCTTCGAAGGAAGGCTCCCACTCGCGCATGAAATTCAGCGCGTCGGCGACCTCCTTCTTGTTGCCGTAGCCGAGAAGCTGCATCGCGAGGCACCCGGTCGCCGTAAGACCCGTCGGGTTGCCGTTGGCGACGTAGTTAAAGCCGCCGTTTTTGAAGTTGCGCGTCTGCAGGCAGCGAATGGCCTTCTTTATGCAATCGTCGAGACCTTCTGGATGAAGCCCGGCCATCTTGCCGGCCTTGAGAGCCTGCAAAGCCCAACCGGCGAAAGACATGTCATCGCGCTGGCTCTGCGGGTTTATCTTGTAGTCCCAGCCGCCGGTCGGCGACTGGCCCCTCACGATGCGGTCAAGGCAGACGTAGGCGGCGTCCCTGCAGTCGAGGTTCTTCGTCATGCCGAACGCTTCGCACAGAGCGTATGTCGCGATGAGAAACGCATACTCGTTGCCGTCTGCGCCGCGCATCTTCACGACCTTGCCGCTCTGATCGATCGAGTTGATTATGAAGTCGAGTGCGAGCTTGACCGTAGGCCCGAAGTCCTTCTGGAAAGGCGAAGGCGACCCCGGGTACTCGCCGTGGGCGAGGTATGTCAAAACCGCGAGCGAGGTGTTGGCCAGCTTGTTGCCGCCGTTCCAGCTGCCGTCGGTGTTCTGGTGGGCCTTGAGCCACCAGAGAACTTTCATGACCGTCGCCTCGGTGATTGGGTCGCCGCAGCCTGCGCCGCCTTTCGTCGCCGCGCCGATCGAGCCGGGGGTGCGAGAGCCCACCATGGACTTCATCTTTACGGGCGAGTCGACGAAAGCGACCGTGTCCTGCGGGGCGGGTTTGACCGAAACCTGCTGCGAAGGCGGCGAGGCGACGGGCGTAATCTCCGAAACCGGCCCGGGGTTAGGGGTGTCCACCATTACATCGACCTCATCCATGGGCGGCGGCTCGATGTCGTCCGGCGGCTCCTCGGGCGGTTCCTCCACCTCGGGCACTTCTTCGTTGGCCTCTGCGATGGTTACCTTGTACTCCTCGCCCTTGTCTTTGGGCATCATCGTCATGACGATCATGACAATCACGAGCAGAAACACGGTCGTTATCGCGATGAGCGGCGCGGCCTGGCGCTGCAGTTCTATGCGGGCGAGCTTGTACTCGGCAGTATTGTGCGGCGCACCAAGGCCGGCGAACATGTCCTTGAGGCGCTTGAAATACCCCTTCTCGCGGTACTTGGCCCCAAGCTCATCTATATCTACCGGCGCAATTTCCTCGACTATCTCTTCTTCACTCATTGCTCACGGCCTCCTTACATGGAAAACACGCTGACGCTGTAAAGCTTGTACTTGTAGCACCTGTCCAACAGGTCGACAAGGGCTTTGTGGGGGCTGTCAAGCGTGCACTTGATGATTATGGGCGTGTCGGTCGAAAGGCGCGCCGTCGCCTCGAGGCTCTTGTCGAGCTGCTCCAGAGTGACCTCGCGCCCGTCGCGTATGTAGACGCCCTTTCGGTACGAACCGTACGCCTTGCCTATGTCGATCTTGAATGTTACATCGTTGTCAGACGACGAGCTCGTGCTCTCCGAAGGCGCGGGACGGTTGACGTTCAGCTTGGAGAGGATATCCTCCTGTTTGATCGTAACGACAAAGAAGATGATGAGCTCGAAGACGACGTCGATCATCGGCGTCATGTCGAGCTGCGGATTGTCCTGCTGCTTTCTCGCCATCTTACCTGCCTCCCTTGATCTTGCCGGTGAAAAGCCTCGGGCGGAGCGAACCGTCCGTCTTGTCCTCGGCGACGGCCATGAACGAGATCTTCCAGATGCCGGCGGATGTGCAAGCGTCCATCACGTCCTTGACCGCGCTGTGCGGCGTCTCGAAGTCGGCGCGGATGAGTACGGGGAACTCGTGGCCGTACCTTTCCATCC
Organism: Kiritimatiellia bacterium; assembly: GCA_045545855.1. GTDB lineage: Bacteria > Verrucomicrobiota > Kiritimatiellia > RFP12 > UBA1067 > UBA1067. The sequence goes on from JAZQBR010000076.1 coordinate 8,711, forward strand.
TCTGCTTGACCCTGGCCTTGACCTCTTCTTTGGTCATGGTCTGATCGCCCATCGAGATGCGCGGGGCCTTCAGGCGTCTGCCCGACTTGTCCACGCTCGCGATGTCGATCTGCATGCGCTCCGGCGGCAATTCGTCCGCCGTGAGCACGATGCCGTGCTGCCCCGTCTCCAGCTCGATCGTCTCATCCTTCTTCTGCGCCTCTGTCAGGGTGACGACGAAGAAGATGATGAGCTCGAAGACGACGTCGATCATCGGCGTCATGTCGAGCTGGGGGTTCTCTTGTGGCCTGCGTGCCATGTTCTACCTCCGGTGGTTCGGCAGCAGGTCAGGCGGGCATCTCGGCGGGGGCTGCGCCATCCTCGGGGGCGACCTCGACGTTCCTCAGTCCGTTCAGAAGCTCCATGGTGACGGCGGTCATCTGGAGAATAAGGCGGTTGGCCTTGTTTCTGAGCGAATAGAAGAAGGTGATTGCGGGAATCGAGATGACGAGACCGCCGGCAGTCGTGTAGAGGGCCTGGCCGATGGAGCCCGCAAGCGCCGACGCGTCGCCGGCCGAACCCTGCGCGAGCTTGGCGAACGTCAAGATCATGCCTTCGACCGTACCGAGAAGGCCGAGCGACGGGCCGAGGTTGCCGCACACCGAAATCCAGTTCAAGCGCTGCTGTATCTTCTCCTGCTCGAGGTCCGACGCGGCGGTGACGGCTTCCTGAATGGCCTCGAAGCCTTCCTCGACATGCTGGAACGCCGCCATGACGATAGAGCTCATCGCCGAGGGGTTGTTCTTGCAGACCTCCATCGCCTTGACGACATCGCCCTCGGCCATGGCGGCCTGGACGTTGTCGACGACGCGGCGGGGCATCAGCTTCTCGGGATTGATGAGAATCCAGTTGTCGATGATGAAGTAGATCGCCAGAGCCAGGTCGCCGAAAATGACGAGCCAGAGGAACGTGCCCAGAATGTCGGGGTCGTTCGGGTTGTAGATGACCTGCAGAAAGCCGCCCGAAGAGGACGAACTTTTGGCCGCGTTCGCGTCAATGGTCTGCCCGTCGCTGCCGACGAGTTCGTTAGCGGCGTATGCGGTCGTGAGCGGAGCCGCGAGGGTCCCGGCGAGCATAGCGAAAGCCATCAGTGATTTCTTGAGCGTCTTCATTTGTGTTCCTTTGTGGTTGGTGTGTTGAAGTTAGGGTTTGGTTTGATTGTCTTGGCTTACATCGACTTGGCCTGCGTGCGCATGGCCTCGGCGCGGGTCGCCATGCCGAGCTGGTTGAAGCTCGCGGCGGCCCGCATCATCGCGTCGCGGCGCGCGTCCTTGCACACCGGGTCGTTGTACATGAAAACGACCCTGAGGTAGGCGTCGGTCAGGGCCTTGCGGTGGGCCGCCACCGAATCGCCGTCCGTCGCGAGTATCATGTCGCCGCGCATCA
>JAZQBR010000077.1:0-3770 GCA_045545855.1 Kiritimatiellia bacterium
ATGACCGGCATCTACACCGGGCTGCGCCTTGGCGACTGCTGCCACCTCAAGTGGGAGAACGTGAACCTTGAGCGCGGCATAATTCAGGTCATCCCGGAAAAGACCAAGAAGCATGCACACGGCAAGCCGGTGACGATTCCGATTCATCCGCAGCTCCTTGCCGAGTTGCAGAAGGCAAGAGGAAAAAGGGAAGAGGGAAGAGAAGAGATCGGGGACGCGGAACATGGGACGGGCGACATGGAAAGTCCCTCGAAATCCGAACCTTCGCCATCGCTCTGGTCGGAATACGTCAATCCCAAGGTGGCCGAGTACCACATCATGACTCGCTGGAGGGTGGACGAGGGGTTGCGGAAGATATTCAACGCCGCCGGGATAACGATGAGCGTCCATGTCGAGGGGCGCAAGCGCAAGCACGTCCTTGCCTCGTTCCACTCGCTCCGGCACACATTCGTCTCGATCTCCGCCAACGCCGGAGTGCCGCTCCCAGTGGTGCAGAGCATTGTCGGGCACTGCTCGTCGGCAATGACCCGCCACTACTACCATGAGAACGAGGGCGCGCTGCGTGCGGCTGTAGAGGCGATTCCCGCCCTCGGAGGCGGGGACGGGGCAGGCTCGCCATCCGCCCGCTCCTCTGCCGCCAGCGCCGCTCCTGGCGCGACTGGAGCGACGCCTTGCTCGATAGGGAACATCTCCCGCCGCCTTAAGCGAATCGACAGGATGTTCGCCAAGGGGTTGATCTCCGAATCAGAGTTTGCGACCCACCGCGCCCGCATCCTCTCGGAGATGTAAAACCACTGGATTCCGCGTAAAACGCTGTCCTTGTCTGCACTTGGACAGCGTTTCTTGTCTCAATATACATCGCAAATAGTGCGCATTTACGCATCTCGTGTCTTGTGGGCTACGCGCAGAATGGACTCCAGAATGGTGCAACAATGGTTGCGCCTCAGTTCTTGAATATTGGAGTTTCGGATGCCATGCCACTTGAGGCATTAACACCCACTGGCGATGATACAGAAGGCGTTGAAATTCAAACGCTTACAGCGGCTGGCTACACGGACAAGTTCTATACTTGGAATACTTGGATGTACGCCGAGCCTTGCTGGGTTGATGGTGACCTTAACATGGTTGAGGGCGTTTCATTTGATAAGGGGTCTGGTCTTTGGGTTCAGGGTTCCAGTGCTGCACAGGGGTTCCAGTCCGCTGGAAAAGTCGGGAAAGAAGATGTCAATGTGCAACTCCGCAATGGCGCAACAGCTACTGGCAACCCGTTCCCTGTTGCACTTGACTTGAACGACATCCTTCCGAATGGCGGAGGGGACAATACAGTAGATTTGGAAGGCGTTGAAATTCAGACGCTTACTGCGGCTGGCTACACAGACAAGTTCTATACCTGGAATACTTGGATGTACGCCGAGCCTTGCTGGGTTGATGGTGATCTTAACGCCGTAGAAGCAGTCAGTTTCGGGCCGGGACAGGGGCTTTGGGTTCAAGGCTCGTCGTCAGCGCAGTACATTCGCTTTCCTGCACCCGAACTGTAATGGCAATAATTTATGTGCGTTGCAATGTGTGGCGCGCTTAAAAAAGGAAAATAACAATGAAAAAACTAGTAATATTGGCGGCTGTTATAGTCGCGGGGTTTGCTGCAAATGCAGCTGCATTCAAGTGGACGGCGGGCAATATGTATGGCACCGACTCCACCACCAAGTGGGCTAGCACTGTCAACCTTTACGCTATGGTTGACGATGTTAAAACGCTTGTTGACACAGCAACGGCGGCTAATGGAACTGTCGCAAACAAGACGTTCTCATCTGACGCCCTCACAGGTGGTAATTACTATGATTTCTTCTTCACGATAGAAGATAATGGTAAGATGTTCACCTCGCAGAGTGTAAATGTCCTTGCTCAGGCCACTTCTACTGCAACGATTACATTCGGCAATATGCAGTCTGCCACGCAGAATGCCTCGAACTGGGCTGCCGTACCTGAGCCTACGAGTGGGCTTCTGCTCCTCCTCGGTATGGCTGGTCTCGCGCTGAAGCGTAAACGCGCCTAAAGAGAACGGCTACACAGCCAAACGAAGAGCGGCCTCTGACGGGGTCGCTCTTCTGCTTTATACTGCACAAGCTCACCGCCTTGAACGCCGCCCAACGCCCGATTTGTGGGCGTGTGGCGGCTTTCGCTTTTGGTGGGCTACGCGCAGTCGGGACTTAAGGCTGGGTCGACTATGACCGGCGCACAGTTCTTCAACATCGGTGCTACTACGGCCGTAAATCTTCAGGACATCAAGCCAACTGGAGAGGACACCTCTGACAATGTTATTATCCAGACGCTTGATGCGTATGGTCATGGCGTTGCCATGTACAACTGGGTTGACTACGCTGGAGATTCTGGGGATCAGGAAGCATGGATTGACACCGATACATTTGAAATAGTTACGGATGTCACCTTTGCTCCTGGAACGGGTCTCTGGGTCGATGGCGCTTCTAGCGCACAGGGACTTCAGACGGCTGGCAAGGTTGGAAAAGAAGATGTAACCGTTGCGCTTAGGCCGGGCTCCACAGCTATTGTAAATCCGTTCCCGACATCGGTAAACATTCAAGACATTCTTCCCGTTGGTGATGACACCTCTGACAATGTCATTATCCAGACGCTTGATGCGTATGGTCATGGCGTTGCCATGTACAACTGGGTTGACTACGCTGGAGATTCTGGGGATCAAGAAGCATGGATTGACACCGACACATTTGAGATAGTTGATGTGGACTTTGCACCAGGAACAGGTCTTTGGGTCGATGGCTCCTCAACCGAGCAGTCTCTTCGCTTCCCCGCCCCTGAGCTCTAAAACGATTTATGTGCGTGGGATAGGCTCACGTGCGTAATAAAAAGGAAAAACAAACAATGAAGAAAATACTGGTAATGACAGCCGCAATCGCTATGGCTGTCGCAGCAAATGCAGCGTCCGTAAAATGGTCTGCTGCTAATGTGTACAGCTCGGACTTGACTACCAAGCTGGCTATTGGCAGTGAGGTCTCGCTTTATGGCGCACTCGTAACAGGTGAAAGTGTCGGTGCATACACTAAACTTGACACATTCACCCTTACAGCAGCAGGCAATGTGTCCAAAACAACATCGGACATATTCACAGCTGATGATGTCTACAACTTCTACTTCACATTTGAAGATGGTGGCAAGGTGTTCACATCTGCAACTAAGGCCAACGTTACGATCAAGACTGTTGGCGATACTGCCGTTGCGTTTGGCAATCAGACCTCTGCCACGCAGAACGCCTCCAACTGGGCGGCTGTCCCGGAACCGACGAGCGGGCTTCTCATGCTCCTCGGTCTCGCGGGTCTCGCTCTGAAGCGTAAACGCGCCTGAAGAGAACGGCTACACAGCCAAGCGAAGAGCGACCTCTAGCGGGGTCGCTCTTCTGCTTTATACTGCACTTGCCCTTGGCGTAGAACACCGCCGCGCGCCCAATTTGCGGGCGTGTGGCGGCGTTCGCTCTTTGTGGGCTACGCGCAGAATGGACTCCAGAATGGTGCAACGATGGTTGCGCCTCAGTTCTTGAATATTGGAATTTCGGATGCCATGCCACTTGAGGCATTAACACCCACTGGCGATGATACAGAAGGCGTTGAAATCCAAACGCTTACAGCGGCTGGCTACACGGACAAGTTCTATACTTGGAATACTTGGATGTACGCCGAGCCTTGCTGGGTTGATGGTGACCTTAACATGGTTGAGGGCGTTTCATTTGATAAGGGGTC
>JAZQBR010000078.1:0-8654 GCA_045545855.1 Kiritimatiellia bacterium
ATAAATTCCCAAGAGGTGATGGAGTTGCAATACCTCCTCCAATAACAAAAGACATGATAGTATTTGATGAATCTCTTTCGTTCGAGATGCGTTACGATGTTGACAATAAAAAGTTTGAAATTAGAGATCCGGACATTTTGAAAAAAATAATGTCAAATGATGGGCAATTTGACCTTGACAAGTATAATTTGTGGCACGAATTATCACACTACTATCAAGCTGAGGCATTGTCTCAAAGTGGCCTGTATCCTCTTATGGATTCCCATAATCCACAAAGCGTTGCGACAGCAGAGGCGTTTGCTGTGCTAATGGCGCAAAAACTTTCGGGGGTGTCGGCTTTTCGTAACTTAAATCTGCCAGATAATTTTGGCTATACATATAATGAATATGTGAGTAAATATTGTGATCGGATGATAGCGACATCACCTGATGGGAATGCATGGAGAGAACTAAAAAGAACATTGAATGATGCAGTTGCTTCCGAGAATGGAATCTTAAACTGGATTGGCAATGCCATTAGTAGTGGTGCATTGTCGCGGAATAAATATAAGACTTTAGATTCGGCGTTTTCAAACATTTCAGCAGAGCAGATATTAAAAGGACTTCGTAATGATATTCATTGATAGAAGCTTGAAAATATTATTTCAGGTGTTTATTGCCATTCACATTGGAAATGTATGGGGCAGTTCTGGTTTGGAACACATGAGAACCCCTAATATGAGCGAAGGGATGGCGTCGCAAATTGGTTGTTCTAAGGAATGCTTTTTAGAAAGCGCAGTTTCTAATAGCGATGGTACCATCGTAATTGGCCAGTGGATGCGCGACCTGTGCGCGAGCGAGGACGAGTTGGCGGCGATTGTGGCGCATGAGAAGGCGCATTTGGTTTTGAAGCATGGTGAGAAGACGTGGTATGAGAAGATTGGCGAATGGTTTACGGGATGGTTCGTGGACGAGTCGAAGCCGCGTTTCTGCGGACCGCCGGATCCGAAGAGCGTTGCGCGAGAGAACGAGGCGGATGCGAAGGGCCTGATGTTGATGGCGGAGGCGGGGTACGACCCGCAGGCGGCGGTCAGTTTCTGGACGCGCTACTACGAACGCACCGGCTGGTGGGAGGGCGACGGCACCCACCCGAAGCCGCGCGAGCGTCTGGCGCACCTGAATGGCCTGATGCCTGAAGCGAAGAAATTGTACATAGCGGCAAATAACAAGAAACAGAAAGAGAGTGAAAAATGAAGAATGTCAAGAATAGAGTGCATTTGGTTCTGGTGGCGTTGCTGCTTGTGATGACGGGCTGCCGCACGGTTCCGATTACGGAGCGCAGACAGTTCGTGGTGCTGACGTCCAGTTACGAGAACAACCTTGGTGCATCAAGCTACCGTGAATACACCGACAAGTACAAACCAACCGCGAACGAAAGGCAACAGGAGGTTCTCCGCCGCGTCGGGAAGGCGCTGGCCGCAGTTTCCGGACAGACAGACTTCGCCTGGGAGTTCAATGTGCTGGATTCGTCCATCGAAAACGCCTTCTGCCTGCCAGGCGGCAAGGTGGCCGTATATAACGGTCTGATGAAAAAATTCAAGAACGAAGCAGAGCTTGCATGCGTTGTCGCTCATGAGGTGGGGCACGCCATCGCTCGCCATGGCGGAGAACGCATGTCATGGGGCTATCTCCAGAAAATCGGCACGTTCGGTCTTTCGCATATCGGCAACACCACAGCCCAGACTGTCTATGGAATCGGCACTGAGTATGGCGTGATGTTGCCGTTTAGCCGGAGTCACGAGACGGAGGCAGACTTGATCGGCCTGCAGCTCATGGCGAAGGCCGGGTACGATCCGCAAGCGGCAATCAACTTCTGGCAGCGGTTCGACAAGGGGAAGAACGACATCATCACGGCGCTCACGTCTACGCATCCGTGCGACGCGGACCGGATTTCCACATTGAGCGCAAACCTTGAGGTCGCGAAGGCTTATTATGATCAATGCCAGGAGAAGCGCGGGTTTGGTGTCGGTATTTCAGACGGCATTCCGGCAGTGGAGGCGGCCCGGCCTGCGCCGGCAACCGAGCCGAATGCGCCGCAGAGCGTGGCACCGGAAATGGAAATTACGATTTGACAAATAAGCTACAATTCTTGATATGGTGGTGATATAACGTCGTTTTCAAGCGCGAGGACATGCCTCGTCTTGGCGCTTGCTTAAACCAAGAGGCAAAACAAAAAAGAAAGGAAAATAACAATGAGCGATGAAGCAAAGCAGGTGGTTGTTATGGTGAAGCCCAAGACGGGGGCTCCAATGGTGCTGGGCACCCTGGGGTTGATTTTCTCCATTCCTGGGATTTTGTGCGCAACCGTATGCTCCGCAGTGGTTGCGACGGCAAGCGAGGGAAGGAGCAGTACCGCATTTGGTGTATGGATTCTTGTGGCGGTCGCTGTCGTGAACTTCATCGCGAGTTTCATGTGCAAGGGCCCCCGGGCGAAGGGCGCCGGCATTTTGATTATATGCCTGTCAGTGCCGTTCATGATCCTGTCGGTGATTCTTGGCGCTCCATTCAACCTCGTGCCGGCAATCCTGTTTTTCATCTCTGGCTCGTACTGCATATCCAATGCTTCGCGGCCCGCATAGGAGTGTACCTTGTTCCCCACAATCCAGCTCGGTGCTGCCAGGCTTGGCACTTTTAACCTGCTTGTCGGGGCCGGGCTGGTTTGTTTTGTGTGTCTTTCCATCTGGCAACTGCGACGCCTTGGCATAAGAGGCGCGCAGGAAAACCTGATATTGCAGTCGATGCCATTCGCCCTGATTGCATGTGTGTTATTTGCGTGCTTGTCTGACATTGCTTTCCGATGGCGTGCATTTTGTGCGAATCATGCAGCAGTCGGCATGACATTCTACGGTGGGCTGGCGGGATGCATCGGCTTTTGGCTGGTCTATGCGAAGTTGTTCAGGCTTGATGGTCGCTTTTTGCTGAATCTTTTCCTCCCACCCATTGCCATAGCCCAGGCGTTTGGGCGTGTCGGATGTTTTCTTGGGGGGTGTTGCTTTGGCAAGCCCGTATCTGTTTGCCTTGGTTTTGTATATCCAGAGGGAGCGCCAGCCTCTTTGGTGTATGGTAGCAGCCATATCTTCCCAGTTCAGCTTGTGGAGGCGCTTTGGCTGTTTGCTATTGGCATTGTGCTGTTGTTGCGCATTCGCTTCTCCCGTCGCGCCGCTTGGTATCTGATTCTCATGGGGGGCGGGCGCATGGCGTTGGAGTTCCTTAGGGGTGACATGCGTGGAACGGTATACCCCGGGTGCCCGTTGTCACCGGCTCAAGTCATGAGCGTAGGTGCGCTTCTGGGAGCGTTTTTCCTTTTGAAACATGAAAAGCCGTATCCCGCGAGCGGGATGTCTGAAATGGAAAGGAGTGGGTCATGGACGAATGTTTGACTAAGAAAGGTGTCGGCCCGCGCAAGACGTGCGCCTGCACGATGAAAAAGTCGCTGCTGTGGCAACTTGCCGCGTTTCTTGTTCTGGTCGCAGGCTGTTCCAGTGAAGATTACAGCGATCCGCAGGATTTTGCAGAAAAATACATTCGCGAGGACTTTGAGAAACACTGTCCGCGCAAATTGTGGAAGCTTCTCCAGTATGAGGATGTAAGGCTGGAGAACGTGGAGAGCAAGATGACGCAATCACTGGCCGGGCCCGTCAATCAAATTGTCTGCGAAGTCCGCATCGTGCCGGAGAAAAAAGCAAAGCATTACAAGGTGGCCGACCTTGATTGGAGTTTTGCGTGGAGCCCAGGATATGTGTCGCCTTTGGCAAAAAGCTATATTGCGCCTGATATTGCGAATGGAATAGAGACAAAGGCCCAGAATCTTGAGAAGAAGAAACCATTGCTGGTGCGGAGGATATCAGTAGGGGACAGGAAGCCCGGGAAAGGTATTGATACGATTACCTGCTATCGTACACGTAACGAACATGGGGTGTTTGTCCCGCTTAGTGTAAGGGAGAAGACATTTTTGTACGAGGGGGTTTTTCACCAATTCGATCCCAAGCGGCGATTCGGCGACAAATTGCTGAAGGAGCTGGGGGGGCTTGATGTGGACGAACCAGGCGGTCGAGCGGCCTATGTGGCGTTTTCGAACCGGTGCATGAAGATAAGGTCGGATATCGCGCTGCTGAATGACCTTGCAAAGCAGTTGCAGAATGTCACCAACGAAGTCCGCTGGGGCGCGAGATCCTTTGTGCAGAACAGGCGGGCTGAACTCTACAAGTCGCAGATAGAACCGTTGGAGTTGGCGCGCAAAGAGCAGGAGAATGCGTATTCCCGACGTTGCAACAAGCGCGCGGCGAAACAGAGCGACTGGAATCGACAGCAGGGGACTCTTGAACGCGAGAGAAAGAGACTGGCTAACGCTCAGGCGGAGCGCGAGAAGAGCCGGGTGCGTGCAACGGCGCGCCTAGAGGAGCTTAGAGTGGCGTCCATGACAGAAACGCGCAGGCGGCAGCTGCAAAACATGCAACGGGAGATGTCCGGTCTTGAGGCCAAGCTGGAAGGCTTGGCAAAGTCTATCCAAGCTGGCGACGCTCGCCTTGCCGAGATATTGGCACAGCAGGGCGCGATTCGCGATGCAAGTGAGAAACTGGCGGCAGAAGCGTCCGCTGACAAGGAAGAATCGACTGCAAAGTCGTCTGCGGACAAGGAGCGCATTGAGGCGCGTAAGCGTGAGGTTCACGCCAAGGTTGCCGACGAGGCGAGGATTCGCCTGGAAGATCTGACGATGAAGTTTCAGACTTGCCTTGAAGAATTGAACAATCTGCTGTAGGCGTTCGTGGGCAAAGAAAGGAAAACGGGAAATGCGCCAGTTCAAGAATCCATGAATCTGTAAGTTGATCCTGACTTACGCATGCAATCTGAATTGTTGCCTTTAGGAAACTTCATGTTGCAAAAGTTTCTCTGTGCAGTGGCGCGCGGGGCCGAAATGTGGTATAATACCACCCGTTATGAAAATGAACTACAAGCCAATGGAGGGGTACTGCAAGGAATACATGCGGTATCTGGGGATCGCCAAGACCGAACGCAGGAGCTATGCCGAGAGCGTGCGTCTGCTGGAGGCCAGCGGATTCAAGGAGATTTCGAAGTTCAAAACGCTCAAGCCCGGCGACAAGGTCTATCGCGGCTATGAGGACCGCACAGTCATGGCCGCAGTGATCGGCAAGAAGCCGATCGCCGAGGTCGGCCTCAAGGTCGTTGGCGGCCATACTGACGCGCCCCGCCTCGACCTCAAGCCCAGGCCGCTCTACGAGAAGGGCGGCTACGTCTACTTCGACTGCCATATCTACGGCGGCATAAAGAAGTACCAGTGGCTCGTAATGCCTCTTGCGCTCTACGGCACAATCGTCCGCAAGGACGGCTCGAAGGTGCAGGTCGAAGTCGGCGACAAGCCGGGCGATCCCGTGTTTCTCATCTCCGATATTCTGCCCCACCTCGGCTATGACCAGGCGAAGAAGACCCGCGACGAGTTCTATCCGGCGGAGGATCTCGACGTGATCGCGTGGACTACATACGCCAAGCCCAAGAAGGACGACAAGCCCGGCGACGACCCCAAGGCCGACAAGGCTGCCCTTGTCGAATATCTCAAGAAGAAATACAATGTGACGGAAGAGGATCTTCTTTCGGCCGAGCTTGAGATAGTGCCGGCCGGCATGCCGCGCGAAGTGGGCTTCGACCGCGCGCTTATCGCGGGCTACGGCCACGACGACCGCGTCTGCTCGTTCGCCGGGCTTCAGGCCCTCATCGACGCTGCCGGCCAGACGCCCGACAGGACGGCCTCGATTCTCATGTGCGACAAGGAGGAGATCGGCTCGATGGGCTCGACAGGCATGCAGTCCAGCTTCTTCGAGAACACCGTGGCCGAGCTGATAGAGCGCCAGGAGAAGAACGCGCGCGACATAATGGTGCGCCGCGCGCTCGAGCGCTCGTCGATGCTGTCGGCCGACGTGACCGCGGTGGACGACCCGCACTTTCCCGACGTCGCTTCGACCGGCAACGGCGCGGTGTTCCACAAGGGGCCGGCCGCCTCGAAGTATACGGGCGGCACCTCCAAGAGCGGGTCCAGCGACTGCGGCCCCGAGTTCGTCGCCGAGATAAGAAAGATCATGGCCGACGGCGGCGTCACATGGCAGATGGCCGAGCTCGGCAAGATGGAGAAGGGCGGCGGCGGCACGATCGCCCAGTACATGTCGCGCTTCGGCATGAAGGTGCTCGACATGGGCACGCCCCTCATGAACATGCACGCGCCGTGGGAGCTCGCGTCGAAGTTCGACTGCTGGCAGACCTACTGCGCCTACTCGGCTTATCTCAGGAGCTGATGTTGAAGCCTCTCAGGGTGATTGTGCTCGGCTACGGCATTCGCGGGCGCGTGTATGCGTCGCTCGCGAAGGCGGACGCCGCCGATTTCACCCTGGTGGGCGTCGCGGATCCCTCGGCCAGGCCCGGCGACGAGCCGGGCGCCATCGTCTGGCGCGACTGGCGCGAGGCTCTCGACTCGAACGTGCAGGCCGACGCGGCTATCGTCGCCCTGCCTGACGCGCAGCATCTGCCGGCTTCGATCGCCGCTCTCGAGAAGGGGCTGCACGTGCTGCTCGAAAAGCCGATAGGCTGCTCGTGGGCGGAATGTATGGCGATTCGCGACGCGCAGCGCAAGGCGCGGCGAATCGTGCTTACGGGTTTCGTTCTCAGGTACTCGCCGTTCTACCGGCGCCTGCGCGAGGTGGTGGCCTCGGACGCGATAGGAGAGCTGACGAGCGTCCATCATCTCGTGGCGGTCTCCTACGGCAAAGCCGCGCACGCTTTCTGCCGCGGCAACTGGGCGCGCGAGGCGGACGGCGCCACGGCGCTCGTCCAGAAATGCACCCACGATTTCGACTTGGTCGAATGGTGGACGCGCGGGCGGCGCTGTCTCAAGGTGTCGAGCTTCGGCTCGCTCATGCACTGGCGGCCCGAGAACCGGCCTGCGGGCGCGGCCGACCGCTGCTCGCTCTGCCCGGCCGAAGTGAGAAGCGGCTGTCCGTTCGACGCCGCCAAGCTCTACCTCGAGCGCAGCGACCTCAGGTACCACTTCGCCGACGAGTCTGACGAGGCGATGCGCGAAGTCGTCGAGAAATCGCGCTACGGGCGCTGCGTATATGCGTGCGGAAATGACGCCGTAGATCACCAGACGGTGCTTATGGAATACGACGGCGGTCTTACCATAACCATCGAGATGGAGTGTTATTCGAAGCATCGCAGCCGTGTCACGCGTTTTTACGGGACGCGCGGCGAAATCGTCGCCGATGGCGAGAAGATCGAGGTAATGCCGTTTGACGGCGAGCCGACAGTGATCCGTCCCGAGTCCAGCGGACACCACGGCGGCGGCGACAGCGGTATAATGTCCGCCTTCGCCCGCCTCGCGCGAACGGCCTCGCCCGAACGCTACGCCAAGATATTCGACGCGGCGCTCGAGGCCCATAGACTAGCGTTTCTTGCGGAGGACTCCCGCCGGAGCGCACTTACCGTCGCCGGGGAGTAGAGCCGGTGCACAGGTTTCTTGCAGATACCGTCGAAATCATGCGCGAGCGGCCGGCGCTCGCGCGCGAGGCGCTGAACCACTTGAAGGTGGTGCGCCCGAAAGACGGCGAAGAAATCGAGCTTTTCGACGGGCGCGGTCTCGTGCGCGGTTTCCGCTACGTAGCCGCCGAGCGTCAACTCGCAGCGGCCGGCGAGCCCAGGCGCGTCCCGCGCCAAAGCGCGCGGCCTGTCGCGCTTTTCGCCTGCGTCACGAAGGGCTCCCGCTGGGATTGGACAATCGAGAAGGCGACCGAGCTGGGCGTCTCGCTTATCGTGCCGGTGATTTCGGGGCGCACCATCGTGCGCATCCCTCAAGAAGAGCGCGCGGCGAAGCGCGAGCGCTGGCTCAGAGTCGCCGAGGATGCCGCCAGACAGTCCGACGCGGCATGGCTGCCAGAGGTGCACGAAGCGGTGGATTTCGCAGGCTCCATTCCGCTTGCAAAGGCGACGCGCTGTTTTGTCGGCGCGCTTGTCGACCCGCCGGCGCGCCCGATTTTCGATGAAGTGCTTGCCGCGGGTGCGGGCGCGGGCGACGAATGCTGGTCGGTTTATGTCGGGCCGGAAGGGGACTTTACGCCTGCCGAGCTTTCAACGCTTCTCGGGTTCGCGACGCCGGTCAGCTTCGGGCCGACGATTTTGCGCGCCGAGACGGCGGCGATATTCGGCGTTTCTGTTTTGGCCGCCGCCGCCTCGCGTGGACGGCTTTCGCGAGGGTGTAAATAAAAGCTCTTACCCTACCGGGTAGGGTAGCTTCACCCTATTGGATAGGGTAGGGCCGACCCTATTGGGTAGGGTCGGGGTGCCCCTATTGGGTAGGGTGGCATCCCCCCTATTGGGTAGGGTCGGCGGTTTAAACCCAAATGCCGCACGCGACCCTACCCAATAGGGGCAAGACTTTACTCGGCACCCCCCTTGTGGGGCGAAAAAATGGAGACGCGGCATCTTGCCGCGTTGAAAAGGGGAGGCAACGCGGCTGGAAGCCGCGTCTCCAAAGGGTAGGGGCCGACCACCGGGCGGCCCGCACGCCCCCTACCATGCCGTTCCATCCACGCCCACGGGCTGCCCAGTGGTCG
>JAZQBR010000079.1:0-4153 GCA_045545855.1 Kiritimatiellia bacterium
AGCCGGTCGAGCGCCAGTCGGTGAGGTTCTGGGCGTTGACGGCGGCGGCTGAAGCCGCCCGGCCCGATACTGAGGGGCCCATTTCGCGGAGGACTTTCTTCATCTCCTTGAGGCCGTTCAGCCAGACGAGGATGTCGCCGCCCTGGGCGCCGTCGCGGATGCGCTCATTGAGCTCGTTGCGGATCGCGAACGGCAGGCGGCCTATCTTCGAGCGGTAGCACCTCACGTTCATACGACCGTCACCCTCCCTTCAAGCACCCACTTCTTTATGCCTTCTTCGGTGGCCTGCCAGACGGCGGAGTTGTCCATCGGGTCGATTTGGAGGTCCACCATCTTCATCTTGTGGAGGGCGCGCAGCGCGTCGGAGACCTCATCGACCGCGCAGCGCTTGTCGAGCATCTGCGAGGCGTTGAGGCGCTGGGCAATGGCGGCCTCGGTGTACGCCGCGGGATAGCGAGGGGAGAGAAACGCGATTGTGAGCTGCTTGAGGTTCATTTTTTATCTACCTTTCCTTCGATTCTGCCGATCATGCGCTCGATGCCGAGCTGCCATTCCTTGAGGGATGACATAAGAGCGGTAAACTTTTCGAAGGTGTCCTCCGATAGTTTCCGGATCAAATCAAACTGCTGCTTGAGGATGGCGTCCACGCGCTGGCGCTCCTCCTTGTTTTCCTGCTTGAGTTCCGCGATTTCCCCGGCGAGTTCCCGCTTGGTCGCGTACTCCCTGGCCATGGATTCGGGCAGCGGCGGCGAGCGCCGGAAGGCGACGACGATGGAGACTACGTAGTTGACGAGCGCGGCGAGCGCCGCGAGCGCGACCACGGCCGCGCCTACGATGATGAAATATGTCATACTGTCATGCATTGGTTATATCCTATTCTGCCATTGCGCCGTAAATTGTACCATCTTGCCGACAATCCCACACCCGCGCCGTGCGGACGATGCGCGCACCGTACGCACGGCGGCGGTGCCGGAACGCGGCGGATTTGAGATAATACGGGGCACAATGAGCAAAGCAGTGTTTCCAGTCAAACCAGCGGTAAGGCCGCTCAAAGGCACGGACTACGTGCTTGAGGACAACTACTACTTCCCGGCGAGGGTGGGCGGGTGGGACACGACCGTGCACGTGATGCCGGGCTTCAAGACGGACGGCGCGTCTATACCGCGGCTCCTGTGGCGCGTTCTGGGCTCGCCTTACGACCCGGACATCTTCGCGGCGGCGATCGCGCACGACGCGATGTACCGGGGCAGAATCGTGCCGCGCAGCGACGCAGACACAGCGTTTCTCGCGCTGATGGCCGAAAGCGGGGTGAAGAAGCACAAGCGCCGTCTCGTCTGGATCGGCGTGAGGCTCTTCGGATGGATCACATATCTCAGGCAGACACCGGCTACGGTCGCCGAGGCGAGACGGCACATAAGCCTGTCGTTCAAGTGAATTTCGGGGACTTCGGACTGAAAACGCCAGACTTCAGAAAGTTGCGGCGGGCGGAAGCCCGGGGGCCCGATCAAACCAACAACAAAAACCAAGAAAGGAAAGACAACGATGAAGAAACTGATGAGAACCATGCTCGAGAACGGCACGCTGCAGCTGCTGATTCTAGGCACGGCGTTGAGCGTCATGGCGGCCATGACGGGATGCCGCTCGATTGAAATCGAGAACAAAGGCGAAGGCAAGGGATGGACCGTGGACGTGTTCAGCCACTGGATGAACAGCGAGGCCGACAGCATATCGGCGTCGGTCGCGCCGGACGGTACGGTCAGGTTCGACATGAACGGCATGAAGTCGACGCCGAGCGAAGAGTTCAACAAGATGATGGGCGCGACGATGCAGAACTTCACGGCGATGGCGCGGCTGGCGGCGTCGATGTACGCGCCCGGCGCGGCGTCGGTGCCGCTGACGCCGGAGCCGGCCGACCCCGAAGCTGTCGCGAAACTCGTCGCGGCCCAGAGCGCGGCGAGGACTGCCGAAATAGAGGCGGCGTCGAAGCGAGAGGCGGCGCGCATACTGGCCGAGGCAGAGGCGGCGGCGCAGGCAGAGGCGGCGAAGAGCGCGTCGCCAGGCGCGGCAGACTGCCCGGACGGCAACTGCGCCGATGTCAAATAGGTGATTTGAGCGCGGCACTGGTCACTATTGCGGCAGGCGGGGCCATCATCCGACATGTGGCCGCCTGCCGGAGTCCGGCGGGTGTGCCGCGCCGACGTACGACTGCCCGCCGGGCGCTCCCTAGGCTCGCCCGCCGCCCCGGGCTCAATGTCGGACGGGCGGCAGCTTGGAGAGTGTAAAATGTAAAGTGTAAAGTGTAAAGTGTAGAATGAATTTCAAGGAGATGCTGATTGCCGCGCTGAAGCGGCAGGGATTCGGCGCGCTGGACGCGGAGGAGATCGCCGACTGGTATCTCTGTACGTCGGAGACGCCTTTTCCCGCCAATTTCCGGCGGGCCGTCCTCGCCGCAAACGGCTACGATCCCAGCCAGCCACGCAACGCCGACGGCGAGTGGACGGCGGGCGGCGGGGCGAGGCCGAGGGAACCGGAGACAAAACCGCAGCATGACCGCTATGGATCCACCGACGAAGCCACTCTTGCAGCAGACCCGCAGAAGAACTTCAAGCGTGGCGCGAATGCACTTGAAGCCGTCATGCGAAGAAGAGGCGGTTACATCGATGACGCGATGTTTCGCGAAGAATCGGGATGGATTAGATTCGACTGGGGAGATCTGGGCAATCCACATAAAGACTATGAGCACGGGCACGGCATCAGCCATATCGCCGAAAAGCATCCACGTGACTTAAAAAAGCTTCCAGGAATAATCGCCAACGGTCGCGCAGTCAAAGACCCTGCCGAACCCGACAAGACATATTTTGTAACCGAAACAGCTTTTGCGGTCGTTATACCGCTCAACCAGACCGGTCGCAGGATATTGACGGGATTCGAGCCGTCGCCCGATAGCAAGAAACTTGCCGCGATAAAGAATTATCCCCCGGCGCCGAAGCTCCGAGGGACTAAAGGCGGATGATATGCGGTACTTTTCTAACCTACCATTGCATACCTACGGCACCGTGCCTCAGTGGATTACTTCCGGTGCTGTTGCGGGCCAGTGTCGGGAATTATACCACAATCCTTTGACGGGGCGCAAGCGTGAAGACTTGAGAATTTCCATAAGACAGAGAGGAACCGGAAGAAGATGAAAGAAAACATTCTGATCGCGGCACTCATTGCCGCTCTTGGCCTTGCGGTCGCAGTGGCCGCGAAACTGGGGGCCCTGATACCCTGGCTCATAGCCATCTCGCTCGGCGCCGCGTTTTGCAAGGGGCTGGAGATCCTCTGCGACTGGTATGACGAGAGACAAGCCAGGAAACCGAGCGGAAAGCAGGCGGCACTAACGACCGACCATGTTGTCGCACGCCCCGCAGACATAGTACTCTCTTTCGACCGCCATGGGCGACGGGGTGTTCCGTTCCGCGACGCATCGGGGGCAGATGATCTCCCCGCTATCCTTGTCACGGTAGACGCCTTTCCCCGGAACAGGCGCCAATCGCCGCCGGAAGTCGCTGTCAAGCTCTCCTTTCAATGCGCGGACCTTGCCCCTCTCCTTCAGTAGCATGACGACCAGCTTCGTCAACGCAAACACGAGCAGGGAAGTGAAGACCGTGACGAAGCGCCAGCCAAGCAGCCTGAGGGCTGAGCTGGCGGCGTCGATCCACGCAAGAAGAGGAACCGCCGAACACAAAGCCGGTACCCCCCACCCGATCAGGGCGTCGAGCAGCCGTGATTTGATTGTCTGTCGTTCTTCTGCCATCCTTACAACATCTTCTTCAGCTTTTTGATTGTCCCGGCTAATGAAGCCGATTCTTCGGCAAGTTGCGTTGCGGTCGCCCTGAGTTCGTCAAGATTGACCGTAGGCGTCGGAGGCTTTGTCGCTACCGGTTCACGGCCATCCGTTAGACCTAAGAGCCAATCGGCGGAACAAGAATGTATCCGGCATATCTTCTCAATGATCTCAGCCCCTGGCAGAGAACCTCCCGCTTCATAACGCGCCCAGGCATTGTATTTAATGCCAATCGCTTCTCTCATCCGCCGTCCAGCATCTTGCGCATCTTGTCGGCGAGCTTGCGGTGCGGGCACTTCGCGCACTGGGGGAGGGTGCCGGGGGCAG
>JAZQBR010000080.1:0-5040 GCA_045545855.1 Kiritimatiellia bacterium
CCTCCCCCCACACATGCCTCGCATCTCTCCCTCTGCGTTCTCTGCGTCTCTGCGTTAAAAAACCGTAAGGTTCGGGCCGACCGATGGCCTGCCTGCACCCGTTCCTCCTGGGCTAGAAGTTCCAGCGCATCGCCGACAAGGCCGTGCTCAGAAAAAACGGAGTGAAGAAGCCATGAACTGACGAGCTTTCGACTTTTCCATTATGGCTCAATCTTCTGGCTGGTAAAGTGGCTCGTCATCTTGAGCTCGTCGCCCGAGAGGTCGAACTTGAACTGCTCGCTGTATTTCACGTTGCCGCAAGCGTTATAACTGTCATAGGTGGCGTCTTCAAGGCGGAACAGCAAGTCGTAGTTGACTTCCATGGTAATCGTCGCACTCTTCTTGTCGTCGCTCATTTCGAGCCGGTAACGGATACCCTGCCCTTTGCCGACAAGTCCGGCCATCGAGTTGAACAGTTCGCCGTCTTTTGGGCTGAACGGCATGAGTTCGCCGCCTTTGTAGTCGGCGCCGAGAACCGGGTCGTCATTTTGCAGAGTAAGACGATCATTGAGCAGTTCTCCCATGACTCGTCCCATATCCTGGCACATGAACATGGAGAGCGGCTTCCGGAACTTTTCAGGGACCGCTTCCTTGAATTTGGAGACTACAGCCTTCGTCTGTTCGTCCTTGTCGACGATTCCGGGTTTCGGATCGCTGCCGTTGATCTCGAATGCCGCGCGGCTGGCATCCTTGTACAGCGTCTCGCTGACATTATCTTTGAACGCATCGGCGCACCCCGGGGTCATATATAAGTTCAACTTGTCCTGATACACCTCTGTCAGCTTGTTGTTGAGCGGCGTGAAACGCTTGTCGCCATACTCGAAGTCGTCCATCTTGGCCAGCTTCTTCGCAAGCGTACCTATCACGTCGTCGGCATTTTCCGCCGCATACGGGTTGGCGAGAGTGAATAGCGTATAGTTGGCGACAATCTGAAGAGCCTTCGGCCCGAGTCCTTCTCCGTGCTTCGCCACGAGCGAAATGGCATCGGCGCGCATTTTGGAGGTGACTTTAAGTTTCGGCACGGGATACTTCGGGTTCTCCTTTATGGCCGCCGCGTTACGCTCAATGCACTTGCCGACTGCGGCGTCTACGGCGTTTTCCGACGGCAACATGCGTATGGCATCGACCACGGCGATGATGCGGCGGGCCGTAAGCGGACGGCCCTTGTTGTGGTAGTCGGACAGTTTCATCGCGTCCTTGACGGATTTGGGAAGCTCGTTCTCGTCCTTCAGCCCGAGCGCATCGAGGACCGTCTGCTTGAAGAGCATGCGCGTCGCGTTGTTCAAGTTCTGCTGGTCTTTGCGGCGGAAGCCGAACACACCGAATCCGGACTTCGGCGCATCCGCGTGTGATACCTGACAGGTGAAGCTCTCACCGTTGATGCGTATGACCGAGTCTTGGCCTGTTCTCTCGGTCTGCACGGCCTTCTGCGCATACTCGAAAGCGGTGTTGAGTTTCGCTAGTGCGTTGTCGTTGACTGTCAGCGCCATTTTACGGCCTCCTTGAATATGTTGCTTAGTTGTCGAAAATGGTGTACTGCGGCTCGGCGAGCTTCCGGCGCCACTCGGTGGCGATGGGAAGCAGGGCTGCGACGATTTCAGCCAGCGAATCGGCGTCCAGCGCCTCGATTGGCACGGACCGCACGATGGCAAAGCCATCCGTCGCGTTGTCCTGGCAGATTGCGAAGCCATCGTCCGCAAGAGCGGCGTTGGCGGCCAGCATGGAATGGAGAAGCCCGGCTTCGGCGTCTTGTCGTGACTCGCCGATTCGGGCGTGGATCACGGCGGCATCTCCGGCATCCATGAACGACACGGGTATGGAGTTGAAGTCAAGCACCACCGCGCCATCACTGGGCTCGATGGCGAGGGAGAACTTGTCCGCAAAGGCCTTCATCGTAGAATCGAAATCCATTTCAACGTCTCCCTTCGTCAGACCCTCATGAAATTGCCGCCGAAGAGAGGGTTCAAGGCCCGCTCCTCAAGGCGTTTGCGTTCAAGTTCGTCATCCACGGCGGCAATGGCCATGATGTTCCCCTGCCACTCGTGGCAGGCGTCGACGAGCCATTCCACGGTCTTGGAAAGCGCATCAACGTCTATACGCACCACAGGGAGCGTGCATGCAATGGAAACTTCGCGGTTGGATTCGTCCAGGGTGAATGCGCCAGAGCCCGCGGCAGCCATGAGCGCGCTGGCCTTCAGGAGAAGACTGGCTACGCGGCCTTGCGCATCTTCGGGCATTTCGCAGACACGTGCGACGACGGCGACTGCGCCATTCGCCTTGCGGAACGATACGGGAGTATCGTCCACCTCAATGGCGAGCGAACCGTCATCGTGCAACGCCGACAGCGCATTATACCGTTCGGCAAGTGCCTTTATAATCTCTTCGCATGTCATGATTGAATTTCAACCTTTCACGGCCCTGTCCTCCACGGTCCCCCACGAAAGACTGGAAAGACTTGAGCAACAGTATACCGAAAGCAACCCCCGATTGTCAACCGCGAACTGGCTTGAATTTGCAGCCGGCTCATTTGAAACCTACGCGGACAGCTAACAGTTGCCTGGCATGACGCGCGGTAAAAAGCGGCGCGCGCGGTCGACTAGACGATGAATCGTGGCGAGCGGTGTCGGCTCGTCCGACAGCATTCTGAAGCGCGGGAAGAACCGCGTAATGTGAAGCGCGATATCAGGCGAGACGGCCGCTATTCGAGAAGCGATGGCGTCGACGGCCTCGTCTGTGTCGTTGCGTCCCGGCACAATCAGCGAAGTCACCTCAACATGACAACGCGCCCGGTGCAGAATACCAATTGTGCGGCATACTGCACTGAAACTGCCGCCCACCCAGTCGTAGAACGCCTGCGACGGACCCTTCAAATCAATATTCGCGGCGTCCAACAGGGGCGCAAGTTCTTCCACAACCGCAGCTTCGGCGCATCCGTTTGAAACCAGCACATTGCATAAACCACGCCGCCGCACCTCGATGGCGCAGTCGCGCACAAACTCCCAGCCGACAAGTGGCTCGTTGTAGGTGTAGGCCAAACCTATATTGCCGCGCTCTTCGGCGAGACGTCCGGCGAGACCGGCGAGGCCGGCGGGCTCTATCGTGCGATAGTCCGCCTCCCGCTCGCCGCATTGCGAAATAGCGTCATTCTGGCAGAACGGACACATCAGATTGCAACCATAGCTGCCAACCGACAGAATCTGCGAGCCTTGGTGAAAGAATTTAAGCGGCTTCTTTTCTATCGGGTCCAGCGCGAGCGAGGTGACCCGTCCGTAGTTGGCGGCGACGACACGCCCGCCCGCGGCTCGGCGCGCGCGGCAGAAGCCCGTCTCACCCTCGGCCAGCCGGCAGTGGCGAGGGCAGACGGGGCAGACAGCAAACACAGGTTCACTCATGGAAGACCTCCGCCTGGAACGTCTCGAACTTCGCGCCCTCGCGCCATGCGTCATGCGCCAGGGCAGCCTTCATGGCAAGATGCGAAAGCGTCGTCGGCAAATCCCACGCCTGCTCCGGCGCCACCTGCGGCAGAAAAACAGCGAACGAGCCATCCTTCTCAAGCGTCATTCCGTCGCGGCCAAGAACGATGTCGCGCCACGAGTCTACCGGCTTCGGCGGCGTAAGCGCCGAGACCTCGACGCGCAGATTGGCGAGCTCGCGTTCGGCGACCGGCATGAACCGCGGGTCGTGCAGCGCGGCGTCGACCGCGCGCGCCGCCACCGCGTCGGACAACGGACGCATCGGCAGAATCTCGCCGATACAGCCGCGAAGCGCGCCTGTCGTACGATCGGTGAGTGTAACGAATGCGCCCATTTTGGCGCGCGCGGCCTGCGGCACGTTTTCGGCGGGGGGACGGCGCGGCGCCGCGCCGCGAACGGCGCGCTCGACGCTCTCGCGCGCGAGCTTAAGCAGAAACGAGCGCACCTCGCCATCCAGAACACACCGCACCGCGCTCTGCCGCACAGCGCGTCCGCACGCCGCCGCATAGCAGACGAAACGGTCGAACTCACCGGTCACGTCGCCCGAAGTCGCGTACCGTACGCATGAAAGCCGGGTCCCTGCCGGGAGCGCCCTAAGAGCCAGTTCGATGGGCACGCGCCCGCAAATCGTCGCGCCCGTGTCGCGCACATGCGCGGCAAACGCGTCTGCATCGCCCTTCTCTATGCATGCGAGCGCCTTGGCGTCATCCGCCGCTACGCGCTCGCGCACATCGCGAGCGCCGCTCACGCCATAAGGCGCATACGAGAAATCATCGCCATAGTGGGTAAAGTCCGAAGATACAACGAGGAGCGTATCGTCATCCATCAAGCGCGAACGCGCCCTTGAACACATGGCCATTTGATCGCCGCCCAGGGCACCGGCGACAAGAGGTACGATTGAGAAGCCGTCGCCAAGCGCCAGTTGCAGAAGCGGATACTCAATCTGGGTGGCGTGCTCGGCGAGATGCACCCTGTTGTTTCTGGCGACCGGCGCGATAAGCGCCAGGCGGTCGATGAATTCGCAGTCTACGGGAATTTCGCCAAGCGGCGACGAGACGGCCGTTGCGTCCGGGGCGACGAGGCGATTCTCGATATATGCGCGATGGCTGGGCGCGAGCAGCACGACTCGGGCGGGCTTTACGCCCCTCGCGCACCTCAGAACACTCCACGCAATATCGCCAGAATACGCCCAGCCGGCGTGCGGCACGATGACGACATTCGGCCGCGCGCCATTGGAGGCGTCGGCAGCGAGACGATTCTCCCAGCCTTCGACCATCGAACGTATTTCCCCGGCGGTCGCAGGATACCACGACCCGGCTACAGTGCTTGCAAGCGTCATGACAAATTTCCTCCTTAAGCCGATAGTATAGTGTCAAGTCCTGACTTAAAGTTGACACTTTCATAGGTTGTTGTTTTGTGGTGGTTCCTCGGTAGAGGCGGGGAAGCGTTGGGCGTTGTCCTGCGTGGGGGCCGTCGCACCTAAGTCGGATCGTAGCCATGTCGTGCTGTGGGCCAAGGGGTTGTCATA
>JAZQBR010000081.1:0-11205 GCA_045545855.1 Kiritimatiellia bacterium
ATCAACATCGACAGCGACTCGCGTCTGGCCATGACAGCGGCCATCCGCCAGCACTTTGCGGAGCATCCCGATCACTTTGATCCGCGCCAGTATCTGAGCCCTGCGCGCGACAACATGAAGAAGATGTACATCCACAAGATCATGAAGGTGCTTGGCTCCAACGACAAGCTCTGATTTGTTGCACATTCAACCAGGAAGGTCCGTTTAATATGTCTAAAGTCGCGAAGTCCGCGTACGCGCAGGCGGGCGTGAACATCGACGTGAAGATGGGTGCCGTCGGCTCCATAAAAGAGCTGGTGGCGTCCACCAAAACCGCCAACGTAATAGGCGGCATAGGGGCGTTTGGCGGACTGCACAAAGTCCCGACCGGCAGGAACATGATTCTTGTCGCTTCGACTGACGGCGTTGGTACCAAGCTGAAGGTCGCTGCGATGATGAACAAGCACGACACTGTCGGCCAGGATATTGTAAACCACTGTGTCAACGATATCCTCGTGCAAGGCGCGAAGCCTTTGTTCTTCATGGACTATGTCGGTGCGGCCAAGGTCGACCCGGTGCAGTTCAAGAGCGTGGTGAGCGGCCTGTGCAAGGCCTGCAAGGAGAATCACATGGCGCGTCTCGGCGGCGAAACCGCCGAGATGCCGGGTCTTTATCCGGCAGGCGAGTACGACCTCGTCGGGACGATTGTCGGCGCCGTGAACAAGAACCAGCTCATCACCGGCAAGTCCATCCGTGCGGGAGACGTGATAATCGGTTTCCCGTCAGGCGGGCTTCAGACGAACGGTTTTTCGCTCGCGCGCCGCGTAATCTTCGACCTCTGCCAGTATTCGTGGAAGGATAAGCTCCCCGGTACCAATCAGACGTTCGGCGAGGCGCTGCTGGCGGTTCACCGCAGCTTCCTCAGGCCGGTCGCCAAGCTCATGGAGCGCAAGATTCGCATAACCGGCATGGCCCACATCACTGGAGGGGGGTTCCCCGACAATATTCCGCGCGTCCTGCCGAAGGCGGTTAACGCCGAGATCGACCGTGCCTCGTGGGAGGTGCCGACGATTTTCAAGTTCATCCAGAACCAGGGCAAGGTCGACCGCGACGAGATGTACCGCGTCTTCAACATGGGCATCGGCTATGTTGTGATACTGCCGAAGAACCACTTGGAGAAGGCGACGAATATCTTGAAGGCCCAGCACCAGCAGTACAACATCATCGGCGTCATACGCAAGGGCACGGGCATCGTCACTTACAAGAATTGATGACGGCCGCCGCTGTTCGGTATTAGACGAAAAGTCCGGGCGGGTTTAACCCGTCCGTTCTTTTTTTCGCCCGGAGGCATTCCGTGCATTGTATAGTTTCGGCCTATGGATGAGTGAAGGATTTTTCGATTGCCCGATGGTGCGGGAAAAATGGTATAATACACGCACCTAATAGAAAGGAGAAGAAAATGAGCAGTATATCCAAAAACATTCTCGAGCGTGTCGGCGGCACGCCTCTGGTGGAGGTTTCGCCCAGGCTCAACAAGGGCGGGGCGAGGGTTCTGGTGAAGGTTGAGTTTTTCAACCCTGGCGGCAGCGTCAAGGACAGAATCGCGCTAGCGATGGTCGAGGCGGCCGAGAAGTCCGGCGCGCTGAAACCCGGCGCGACTATAATCGAGCCCACGAGCGGCAATACAGGCGTAGGTCTCGCGCTCGTCTCGGCGGTGCGGGGCTACCATCTAGTGCTGACCATGCCCGAGACCATGAGCGTCGAGCGCCGCAAGCTTGCAGCGGCATACGGCGCCGAGATCGTGCTTACCCCCGGTGCCGCCGGCATGAAGGGCGCGATCGCCAGGGCGAACGAGCTCAGGGACGCCACCCCCGGCGCGGTCATTCTGCAGCAGTTTGAGAACCCGGCCAATCCGGCCTGGCACTACCGCACGACCGGCCCGGAGATATGGGAGGCGACAGACGGCGAGATCGCGGCGTTCGTGGCGGGCGTAGGGACTGGCGGCACCATAACAGGAACCGGCCGCTATCTGAAGGAGAAAAATCCATCCGTCAAGATTGTGGCCGTCGAGCCCGATACATCGCCGGTGCTCTCAGGCGGCGCGCCGGGTCCGCACAAGATTCAGGGGATCGGTGCCGGGTTCGTGCCGAAGGTGCTTGATACATCGCTTCTCGACGTGATCGTCAAGGCGTCGGCCGAGGACGCCGGAGCGACGGCGCGCGCGGCTGCCGCCGGCGAAGGCCTTCTGGTAGGCATCTCGTCCGGCGCGGCGCTCTGGGCGGCGCTTGGGCTGTCGAAGGCTCCCGAATTCGCCGGCAAGACCATCGTGGCGCTTCTCCCCGACACGGGCGAGAGATACTTGTCGACATGGCTTTTCGAGTAACGAGAGAGTGGCGATGACTTTGCAGCAGCTCAAATATGCAGACGCCGTAGCGGTTTGCGGGAGCATATCCGAGGCGGCGCGCCGCGTATTCGTCACGCAGCCAACACTGACCGAGGCTGTGCGCGCGCTTGAGGAAGAGCTTCGAATAGCAATCTTCTCGCGCTCCAGCCGCGGGGTCGCCGTGACGCGCGAGGGCGAGGAGTTTCTCGCCTCCGCGCGCCAGATACTGGATGACGCGGCGCGCATCCAGGCGAAGTACACCGGCAAGGCCGTGCGGCGACCCCAGTTCGCCGTCTCCTGCCAGCATTACGCCTTCGCCGTAGAGGCGTTCATGGCGGTGGTGCGCGCCAACGAGGCAGAGGCATACGACTTTACTCTGCGCGAGACCGTTACAAGCGAAATAATCGACGATGTCGCCCGCCACAGAAGCGAGATCGGCGTTCTCTATCTCTCGCGGCGAAACGAACGCGCCCTCTTGAAGATACTGAAGAAGGAGGAGTTGGCTTTTGAAGAGCTCTTCGTCTCGCCTCCGCATGTTTTCATCGGCAAGAACCATCCGCTCGCGAAGAGACGCAGAATATCTCCGCGCGAGCTGGACGCCTACCCGTACATCACCTTCGAGCAGGGCATGGAAAACGCGCTGTATTTTTCCGAAGAGGTGATGCCTTCAATAGACCGCAAGAAGAACATCCGTGTCAGGGACCGCGCGACGATGACAAACCTTATACTCGGGCTGGACGGGTACACAATCGCGTCTGGGGCGCTGTCGCGCGAGCTGAACGGACCGGATGTTGTGGCGGTGCCGCTCGCGATGGACGACGTGATACGCGTTGGTCTTGTGCGCCGCGCCGGGCTGCCGCTTTCTGCGGCCGGTACGGCCTTTGCCGAGGAGATCAGGCGCAGGGTAGAGCCGGAGAAACCTGTGCGGCAAAGGCTGAAACACAGTTGACCGCGCGCGCCGCAAGTGGTAGAATATACGGCGAATCTACGGAATAGACAGGATGAAGGTAAGATACCAAGGCGAAGAGGTGGAGACTGCGGCGGAGACGCTGGCGGCTTTTTTGGCGGAGCGCGGGGTCGACCCGGAGCGCTCAGTCGTGGAGTTCTGCGGGGAGGCTTTAGTTGGCGCGGACGCGTTGGCGCGGCCTCTCGGGGACGGAGGCGAGGTTAACGTGTACCGTATTTGCGCCGGGGGCTGACATGCCGGCGAACGCATATCTGACGCCGGGCGAACGCACCGTGCTGGAGAGCGCGCGCGTGGGTGTGGCAGGCGCGGGCGGGTTGGGCTCGAACTGCGCGGCTCATCTCGTGCGCGCGGGCGTGCGGCATCTGACCATCGCCGACTTCGACACCGTCTCGGCCGCGAATCTAAACCGCCAGTTCTTCTTTTGCGACCAGATCGGCATGAAGAAGACCGAGGCGCTTGCCGCGAACCTCCGCCGCATCGAGCCGGACCTGGAGCTGGAGCTCTTTGACGCGCGCCTCGGCGAGGACGGCTTTCGCGAGGTGTTCGGGGAGTGCGACGTCGTTGTTGAAGCGCTCGACGGAGCCGGGGCAAAGGCGGCGCTCTACCGCGCCCTTGCCGGGCGCAGGGTCGTCGGCGCCAGCGGGCTCGGCGGCTGGGGACGCTCAGCAGCGATGGGCTTGAAACGTGTCGGGCGCAACATGGTGCTAGTGGGCGACTTCGAGAGCGATGTAGCCGGCGGCCCCGCCCCGCAGTCGCCGCGCGTGGGCATCGCCGCCGCGATGGAGGCCAACGCCGCAGTGGCGTTTCTCCTGGGTCTGGAGCCGTGAACGACCGGCGAAACAACTATACTTGAAAGGAAACAACATGAAAGATCTCATAATAGCAGGGCGCAAGTTTACAAACAGGTTCTTCCTCGGCACCGGCAAATTCGCTTCGCGCGATATAATGGAAAAGGCTCTTGCCGCGTCAGAGACCGAGCTCGTCACGGCCGCGCTTACGCGCGTCCACGAGGGCGACGCCGCTCATGACGACATACTCTCCGTCATAGATCGCGGCAAGGTGGAGGTGATGCTTAATACGTCCGGCGCGCGAAACGCTGACGAGGCGGTGAGAATAGCGAAGATCGGGCTTGCCGCCGGCTTCAACTGGGTGAAGCTCGAGATACATCCTGACGCCCGCTATCTGCTGCCAGATCCTGTCGAGACGCTCAAGGCCGTCGGGGAGTGCGCGAAGCTCGGCATGGTCGTCCTGCCGTACATAAACGCCGATCCGGTCCTGGCCAGGCACTGCGAGGAGGCGGGAGCGGCGGCGGTCATGCCGCTCGGCTCGCCCATCGGCTCCAACAGGGGCATACGCACGCGCGACATGATCGAGATTATTGTCGAGCAGTGCCACGTGCCGGTAGTCGTCGACGCCGGCGTGGGGCTCCCGTCCCACGCGGCGGAGGCGATCGAACTCGGCGCGGATGCGGTTCTCGCCAATACTGCGGTCGCGGCGGCAGGTGACCCTGTTGCCATGGCCGAGGCATTCAAGCTCGCCGTGAGAGGTGCCGAACTCGCCGTTAAGGCTTGCCCGCCTTCTTCGCGCTCTACCGCGAGCGCCACATCGCCTATGGATATTTTCAAGTGATGGGGACTATATCAAAATCAGTGTGTTCATGCTTCGGCGCTAGTCTGCGCGCGTTCAGTCTGCCGGCGCTGCTGGCGGTTTCAATAGGCTACGGACCGCGCCCGAAGCCAAGCCCGGCGATGGCTGAGCGAATAGAACGCGGCGACTGCGAGGTCTACGGCATTGTCCACTGGGGCCTCAACACCTACACCGATCGCGAGTGGGGCTATGGCGACGAAGATCCTTCTCGCCTCGCGCCCGCGAGGTTCGACGCCGATCAGATCGTCTGCGCCTGCAAGGCCGGTGGGTTGTCAGGGCTCGTTATCGTCGCGAAGCACCACGACGGCTTCTGCCTCTGGCCCACGAAAACGACGGACTACAATATCACCAAATCGCCGTTCAGTTGCATGTCGGGCGGCGAGGAGTGCCGCGACTATGTCAAGGCTATGGCGGACGCATGCCGCCGCCACGGCCTCAGGTTCGGCGTCTACGTTTCGCCTTGGGACCGCCACGACCCCGATTACGGCACGGCCGTATATGTCGAGAAGTTCCACGGCCAGATAAAGGAGCTTCTGAACGGCGACTACGGCGAGGTTTTCGAGATGTGGTTCGACGGCGCGAACGGCGGCGACGGCTGGTACGGTGGCGCCAGAGAGCGGCGCAACATCGGCGTCGCCTACGACTACTACCGGTTCGGCGAGGTGTTCCGCTTCGTGCGCGGGCTTCAGCCCAAGGTCTGCATATTCGGCGGAGACTCTGACGATGCCGAGTTGCGCTGGCCCGGTAACGAGAAGGGCGAGCTCGACCCGTTTTCAGGCGCCACAATCTGCTCTGTCTTGGACGCGAACGGGCGACGCGGCGGCCAGGAGTACAAACGGCGCATGAACACCGGCATGAGATACCCCGAAGGGGCGGCCTTCCACAACATGTTCTTTCGCGTGTGCGAGTGCGACTTTCCGCTGAGGCCGGGATGGTTCTATCACGAGAGGGAGCGCGGCAAGTCCAAAAGCGGGCTCTATCTTCTGCGCCGATACCTAAACAGCGTCGGAAACGGCGGCACAATGAATATCGGAGTCGCCCCCGACAAGTCGGGCCGGCTCGCTGCAGAGGACGTCAAGGCGCTCGCCGACTTCGGGCGCCTGAGAGACGCGTTCTTTGCGAAGCCGGTTGTGAAGGGGTCTTGCAATGTCGTCGTGATGAGCGAGGATGTAGTGCGCCGCGGCGAGACGTGCGACGAGTGGCAGCTTTTCGACGGCGAGGAGAAGCTCGTCTACGGCCAGACGATCGGCATAAAGCGCATACGCACGCTCGCGAAGCCTCGCGAGGCTTCGCGGCTGAGACTCGAGGTCTATGGTGACGGGGCCGAAGCCAGACCTTTGAAATTCTACTATGTCGCGCCGGATTTTCTCGAGGCCGTCCTTTCGGCGAAGACGGATTCCGGCGAGACCGACACTGCGAAGTGGATGACCGCGGCCGAAGAGGCGCGAGACCGCGCCGCGCAAAGCAGAACAAGAAAATAGAAAAGGACTGTAGAGAAGAAGATGTTCCCGTTATTGAAATATACGGCCGAAGAGGTCGAGAAGATGTGCGAGAAGGCAACGGCGGCAGACGTCAGGGTTTCGCTCGCTAAGGACCGCCTCGACTGGTTCGATCTTTTGAACCTCATTTCGCCTGCGGCGAACGGGCTTTTGGACGAGATGCGCGCTCGCGCGCGGCTCGCCCGCACGCGATACTACGGCAAGACCGTCAGCGTTTACGCGCCGCTGTACATCGGCAACACGTGCATAAACTCCTGCCGGTACTGCGACTTCAGGGTTCAGCACTCCGGCACTGTCAGGCGCAATCTCTCGATGGACGAGATACGCCAGGAGGCCGAGGCTGTTCGCGCGACCGGTATCGACTCTCTGCTCGTCGTCGCCGGCGAAGACCCGCGAGTGAATACCGTCGGGCACCTCGCCGAGGTCGGGCGCCTTCTGAAGACGATGTTCTCCAATCTCTCGCTTGAAGTCGCGCCGCAGACCGAAGAAGGGTATCGCGAACTTTTCAAAGCGGGCTACGAAGCGCTTACATGCTTTCAGGAGACTTACGACCAGGAGCGCTACAAATACTTTCACCCGGCAGGTCCGAAGTCCAACTACGAGTTCCGCCTGTGGACCCAGCTCCGCGCCGGGCGCGCGGGCTTTCGCCAGCTCGGGTGCGCGTTTCTGCTGGGGCTCTCGAAGTGGCGGCCCGAGGCCGCCAGCCTCGCCGCGCACGCAATCTATCTCATGAAGGAGTGTTACGAGGCGAAGGTGCAGTTTGCCTTTCCGCGATTCTGCCCGACCGAGGGGGGCTTTCAGCCGGAGTTCCCCGTGAGCGAGAGTGACGTGGAGCTTATGATGCTCGCCTTTCGAATAGTATTCCCGCAGTGTTGCATGACGGTTTCGACGCGCGAAGCCCCGGAGTTCCGCGACAGAATTGTGCAAACCGCCGCAGACAATATGAGCGCCGGCTCTCGCGTGACGCCCGGCGGGTACGCCGTGCTTGCCGACAAGGATGTCGCGCAGTTCACGCTTACCGATTCGCGGTGCCCGGCGGCTGTCTACGACGCCATACGCGCCAACGGGCAGGAAGTCGTCTTCAAGAACTGGGACAATCG
The DNA here is from genome assembly GCA_045545855.1 of Kiritimatiellia bacterium. Lineage (GTDB taxonomy): Bacteria > Verrucomicrobiota > Kiritimatiellia > RFP12 > UBA1067 > UBA1067. The sequence continues at coordinate 7,576 of JAZQBR010000081.1, forward strand.
TATCTGACGGGGCGGTACGCGGCATGCTGAAGCGGGTTTCACAGAAAGGACGAAAGTTTCTGCTTGCAGGCAGAGGCATGTCTTTTCGCACCGGCAAGTATTTCAGCGAATCGATGCTCATAGGCGCGGCGACCGGGCTCGCGGTCTTTGCTTTCAAGTGGATGATAGATTTTGCCGACAGCCTGTACGGCAGGCTGGAAAAACTGCGCGAATGGCGCTGGAACGACCCCGAGCGCTGGCTTCTCGCGGTGCTGCCCGCGCTTGGCGCGCTGCTCGGCCACATGCTCATAAAACGCTTCGCGAAGCTTGAACACGCCCGCGGTACTGACAGCGCCATCAAGGCGTATCATCAGAAGAACGGTTACGTCACCGGAACAGTCATAACCGTAAAGCCGATTGCGTCGGTGCTTACCGTAGGTACGGGCGGCAGCGCCGGCTACGAGGGGCCGGTGACGCTTTTGGGCGCGGCATGCGGCAGCTTTATCGCCCGCAAGATGAATCTGTCGGTGCGCGCGAGACGAATACTCATGGCCGCCGGACTCGCCGCCGGTATCGCCGCGCTTTTCCAGGCGCCGCTCGCTGGCGCCATCTTCGGGTTCGAGATATTCTATTCGTCCAGCGATATAGAGGACGAAACCGTGCTGCCGTGCTTTATCGCCGCTTCGGTAAGCTACGCCGTATACGCCTTTCTTGTCGGCCCTTCCGCCCGGGAGCCGATTTTCACCCTCGACAGCCAATACAACTTTTCCAACGGTCTGAGGCTTCTGCCGTATTTTGCGCTGGCTGTCATAACAGCCTTCGGCGTCAGGTTCTACATCAGTTTCTTCAGAGCGACGGAGAACGCGTTCGAGGAGAATCGCGCGCCTGGGTGGGTGAAGGTACTTGCCGGCGGACTCGTCACCGGCGCGATAGGTTTTTTCTACCCTGACATTCTCGGCACAAGCTACTCGGCCGTGCACGCGATTTTTGCCATGGGCAGCGGCGGGCAGCTGGCCGGCTTCGGTTCGCTCACGGCAACCGGGCTTATGACTCTCTTCGTTCTCAAGGTCGTCGCGACGTCGTTCACCGTAGGCAGCGGCGGCAGCGGCGGCCTCTTCGCCCCCGCGCTCGTCTGCGGCGGCGCGCTGGGCGCCGCGACGGGTGTCGTTCTGAAGGCGGTTTTTCCGGACGCGATTGGCATTCACCCGCCGGCTTTCGCTCTTGTCGGAATGGCCGGTTTCATGGCGAGCGCCATCAGGATACCGATTACGGCGATTGTGATGGTCGCCGAGATGTCCGGCAACCACCAGCTGGTTCTGCCGGCGATGTGGGTGTGCGGCATAAGCTTCTGGCTGAACAACGGCTGGGCTCTATACCGCAGTCAGGTGCACAGCCAGGAGTCTTCTCCCGCCCATGCGTGGAGAAGAGCCGAAAGTTGAACACATTCGCCCCGGGATTTGGTATACTATCAGCCATGAAAGTTTTGTTCATAAGCGACATACACGGGGTGCCGTCCACGCTGGAGGCGGCGTTGAAGGCCGGCGAGAGCCTCGGCTTCGACCGGCTTGCCATATTGGGCGACATCCTGTACCACGGCCCGAGAAACGGCGTGCCGAACTTTTACGACCCCGAGCGCGTCGTAGCGATGCTTAACGAGCGAAGCGAACAAATCGTCGCCGTCAGGGGCAACTGCGACGCCGAGGTCGACCAGATGCTTCTCAAGTTCCCGCTGATGGCCGACTATGCCATACTTGATGCCGGCGGCGAGACGTTCTTTTTGACCCACGGGCATCTTTGGAACGAGCACCGCATTCCTCCCCTGGGTGTCGCGACAGTGCTGGCCCACGGCCACACGCACGTCCCGGAGCTGAAGCGTCTGGAGTGCGGGCTGACGATATTCAACCCGGGCTCGGTGTCGTTGCCGAAGGGCGGTTCGTCCCGTTCGTTCGGCTACTTTGACGGGCGTGAATTGAGGCACTACACGATATGAAGACGCCAGACGGCAAGACTATTACGTTCACTTTCGTCTCTGCGCAGCTGAAGGACCCCGAGAAGCGTTGGGCCGTGAATGTCACATTCCCGCCGGGCGCCGGGCCTGACGCGCTTCTCGCTGTCGCGGCCGAGGACGGTCTCGGCCGCCCGGTCGCCGAGGGCGTCTTCGAGTTCGCCGGCCGGCTAGTGAAGATAACAGGAGGCACGGGCTCGCTCGCTTATGCCGATTTTGTGCGCGGCAAGCACGAGACCGGCCTCTGGCTCAGGCGGCCCGGGCTGGATCCCGTGCCGGGAGCGCTCACCTTCGCCTAGCCGCCGCGGCGGTTGATAAAAGGAGTCTGCCCATGACCGACCACGAATGGTATGAACTTGTCAAAGAAGGCGGAGACGCCGGCTGGAAGCTCGTCTGGGAGGCCGTCATCGTCCCCGAGACGAATTCGGCCAAGAACGCCGAGCTGATGAAGCGCTTTTCGCTCACCGACGGCGATCTCATGGGCATGCTCTACGAAGAAATGATCGGCCGGCGCAAGATAGAGCTTTACCGCGACGATGGCGGCAGCCTGCAAGGGTGGCTGCGCAAGTATGTGCGAGGCTACATAATGAAGGCCGACCCGAACAAGCACGGCGAAATTTCGCTGAACGGCGCCTACCCGGACGGCGAGGACGGCTCGACCGAGATGGAACTGCCGGTTCACGACCACAAAATACCGCTGAACGAGGCGTGGAACGTGACCCACCTCTGCTTTAGGGACCTCTGGAACACCGACCCCGAACGCGCCTATGTCATGCTGCTGAAGACGCGGTTTTTTCTCTCGAGCGACGAGATACGCGACATGCTCGACGTCTCGTCGTCGGCCAACGTCGATCAGATTTTCTCGCGCGCCGTCAAGTTCATGCGCCAGGCCTGGGTCGACCACGACCGCCACGGCCTGTAGCGCCGGTGAAAGAGGGCGTTTCCAGCTCTGCAGAGCTGCCGGTGGAGAAAAAATGATGAACTCCGCTATACCATTTTCGCCCATGATATGGTATAATACCGGGCATGGAAACTAATGAATATCGCGAACAGCGGCTGGCGAGCATGCGCGAGCTCGCCGCTATGGGCTTCGAGCCGTATGGCTGCAAATATGATCATGAAGATCTGAAGTCCGTTAGGGCCGCGTTTGAAGAGGGGCGCGGCGTACGCGTCGCGGGCCGTCTCATGATGATACGCCGCATGGGCAAGATGAACTTCTGCACCATGAACGACGGCACCGACCGCTTTCAGCTTATTTTCAAGCGCGACGAGCTTTCAGAAGCGATGTTCAAGGCGTTCAAGCTTTTGAACCTGGGCGACATAATAGGCGCGGAGGGGACTCTCTTCACGACGCAGAAGGGCGAGAAGTCCGTCATCGTCAAAGAGTGGACGATGCTCGCGAAGGCGCTGGAGCAGCCGCCGGAGAAGTTTCACGGTCTCGCCGACCAGGAGGAGTGCTACCGCCGCCGCTACGTAGACCTCATGACGAACGACGAGTCGCGCGAACGTTTCTTCATGCGCTCGCGCATCATAATGGAGATTCGCAAGTATCTGTGGGACAAGGGGTTCGTAGAGGTCGAAACGCCCATTCTGCAGGACCAGGCGGGCGGCGCCGCCGCAAAGCCGTTCTTCTCCCACTTCAACGC
>JAZQBR010000082.1:0-3657 GCA_045545855.1 Kiritimatiellia bacterium
AGAAGGATATCTGGCAATGAAGACGCAATGGATCACGAAGAGGGCAATTGCGGCGCTTGCAGCGTGCGGAGATTATGTGGTATAATATCCGCAAAACATGCGGAGAAAAACGTGCGATACATCTATCAACATAAAGACTGGCCAAAGTTTCGATGGGATTCCGCCGAACTGGCGGCGGAGCTTGAAGCGGCTTCCTTTGCAATAGGGAAGTTTTCGGGACGGCTTGCAGCAATCGGTTTTGAGATGCGGAGTGATGCTGTTTGCGAGACGCTTTCTGCAGAGATACTGAATTCCGCCGAGATCGAGGGCGAGCACCTCAACCGCGACGACGTGCGCTCAAGCGTGGCGAAAAGGATGGAGATCGTCCTTTCGGGCGCAAAAAGCGCGACATCCCGCGAGGCGGAGGCGCGTGCGGACATGATAATCGACGCGACGCGAAACTGGGAAGCGCCAATGACTATGGACCGGCTTTTCTCCTGGCATGCGGCGCTCTTCCCGACGGGCTATTCCGGGCTTTCCAAGATTGCTGTCGGACGCTTCAGGGACGACAGCGAAGGGCCGATGCGTGTCGTGTCGCGCCACGGGATGATGGAACGTGTTCATTTCGTCGCGCCTCATGCGCAATTGCTGGATGGCGAAATCAAACATCTCATGGACTATGTGAACAGCGACGACACGTGTACGCCCTGGCTTGTCCGTGCGGCGCTCGCGCACCTCTGGTTCCTGACTCTCCATCCGTTCGACGACGGCAACGGACGCCTCGCACGCGCGCTCACCGAATATCTGCTTGCGAAGGGCGAACGTTCGGCGATGCGCTTCTATTCGCTCTCTGCGGAGATACAGGCGGAGAAGGACGCCTACTACGACGAAATCGAACGAGCCCAGCGCGGGACGCTTGACGTGACGCGGTGGCTCAAGTGGTTCCTCGGCTGTCATCGCCGTGCCGTCGACGCGGCGGAAGTGCGCCTCAAGACGATATTTGACAAGGCCGCATTCTGGGAAGCGCACTCTTCGGACGAGCTGACGGCAAACCAGCGCACGATGCTGAACAGGCTCTTCGACGGGTTCAAGGGTAATCTCACGTCTTCCAAGTGGGCGAAGATATGCAAGGTGTCGCAGGACACCGCCTCGCGCGAGATCAACGCCCTTGTCGCCAGGGGCATCCTCCGCCGGGAAGGACAGGGCCGCTCGACGCACTATGTGCTGGCGTGAAGAGTGTTGCCAAGACCAAATCCAATAACCAATGAGAGACGTACAAATATATCTGACAAATGTCAGAAGCGAGATACCGCAGGATGCTGAATGGGACAAGTTCCCGCTTACGCTTCCATTTGTGAAGAATCTCGACTTGCGCATCACGACACCTGTCACGTTTTTGGTGGGCGAAAACGGGTCTGGGAAATCGACGCTTCTTGAAGCGCTGGTTGACATCGCAGGGCTTCCCGTGCGGGGTGGAGGGAAGGGCGAACTTGCGGATCATGGCGGAGAAAGCGAACTCGCGCCGTATCTGCGCTCCGGGTGGACGCAGCGTCCGGGGCATGGATTCTTCTTTCGCGCGGAATTCGAGGAGCGTTTTGCGTCGCTGCTGGACAGTCGCCATGATGACCGGGACTTTATCGGCGACCCGTATTCGCGCTATGGCGGTAGATCCCTCCACGAGCGGTCGCACGGCGAGGCGTTTCTCCACATGATGAGGGCATGGATGTATCCGGGGATACTTTTCATGGACGAGCCCGAAAGCGCACTTTCCCCGCAGAAGCAACTTACACTTCTCACACTGATATACGATATGGTTGAAGATCGCGATACGCAGTTCGTCATTGCGACGCATTCGCCGATTCTCATGACCTTCCCCGGCGCGACGATTCTTTCACTCGACGGCGGCGATATACATGAAATCACACTTGAAGAAACCCAGCACTATCAGATAACCAAAGGCATCCTTGAGTCGCCTGAACGATACTGGCGGCACTTAAGGGGATGATAATCGAAAGGAGCAACCCATGAAACCCTTTGCACGAATCATCTTGTCCTCCGTTTTATCCTCTGTCTTGTCCTCCGTAGCCTTGGCGAAGGAGGAAGCCTTGGCGAAGGTGGACGCTCTGTGTAGGGGGAGAGGGAAAATGTTGCCAACCTCCTTCGCCGAGGCTACGGAGGTCAAGATGTGAGAGTGTTGCCAAGACCAATTTCAATTGTCAATGAAAGGGAAACGGAGATGAAGAAACTGATGATGGCGGTGGGGTTCGCGGCGATGGTCGCGTGCATGGCGGGGTGCCGCGTTTGCGATACACCTAACTCAGGACAAGCAGGAGGAAGAATGGAGGTTGCATACTTCCTCTATCAAAAGCCTGAATATGGCTGCTGTCTCCGCGGAGGCGAAGGCAGCGCAGGCGCGACTGAAGAGTGGTCCCGGCAGAAGGAAAAAGAATGGAAAGATTTTCTCGCCGCCGAGATAAACGGTCTTTCATGGCCGGAGAAGTCGGAGTTGACAATGGTGCCGCTGGAATTGTCGGAGCGCAAACTTTTGCGCGTGACAAACACAAGCGACAATCTCTACAGGATTTCAGAGTGGTGGAGGAAGGAGACGCAGGCGCAGAGAGTGGAGTTGAATGTGCGCATCTTCGAGGTCTCGAACGAGGCGCTGGAGGCTGTCGGCTGGTTTGGAAAGGAGCCGCTTGACGCGGATGCGGCGCAGAAGGCACTCGCAAAGCGCAATGACGTGAAAGAGCTCGCTTCTCCGGTGATATGGACCCGTATGGGGGAAGAGGCTGTTTACAAGTCCGTCATGGAATATATCTACCCCACCGATTTCGAGGTGAAGACGCCGGAGCTTTGCTGCTTGCACGGCGAAGCCGGCGGCGAGGCAGACGATGCACCGGCCAAAGTCAATCTGACGGCAGTCGAGCCGCAGTCGTTCACCATGCGCGAGGCCGGGGTGATCATAGACGTGACGCCGACGCTTGACGAATCGGGCGCGATGAACATCCAGCTGCGCCTTTCGGTCGTTGGCGACCCGGAGTGGCGCGATTACGGAATGACGGCAATCGCTTCAAACGGCGAGAAATACGACCTGCCCATGGAGGAGCCATTCTTCCCTGCGTTCAACATCGATACGCACATATACGCCATGCCGGATTCGACCGTCGCCACTGGAGGGCTTTACGGCAAAAGCGTGGAAGGTGCGGCCGCAAAGTCCATTCTCGTGTTTCTCACGCCGCATATCCGCAGTCTGCGCCCGACTTACAACGCCGAGACGGGTGTTGCCACATTCGACTGATTGCCGAGAGAAATTGGATATTGGCTGTTGGATATTTGCACATTTCCACATTCTACAAGAAAGGAGCAACCCATGAAACCATTTGCACGAATCAACTTGTCCTCCGTTTTATCCTCCGTAGCCTTGGCGAAGGGGGACGCTCTGCGCATGGGGATCCGCGTCTCATCCCTCGCGTGAGAGGGGAGAGGGAAATGTTGCCAATGTGAAAATATCCAATGCCAATAACCAATAGCTAATGAAAGGAGAATAACTATGACAAAGAAACAAGCAGGTGTTATTGCGCTGATTGCGTTTGTTGCGTTGATAAGGCCGTGCTCGAACATGTTCACTTTCGCGGACTTGCTGTGGAGTGTAGTTTTCAAAACCGGCATGATGAATAC
>JAZQBR010000083.1:0-5758 GCA_045545855.1 Kiritimatiellia bacterium
TGGGGGGCGTATGGTTTTCTTAACTTTCAACAATCGCCATCTTTGAAGCAAAATCCCTCGCTGAAGCCCGCTTAACAGGCTCTCTCGCTCCATTCCGGTTTTGCTCGCTACAGCATTCCGCTTTTGCTTTCACCGCGACACGGCGAAATTTCTTTCCGTCCCTGTAAGCCCACAATTCGTCTCCAATCTTGAACCGTCTTCCCCACTCCCTGACAGTGTACAGCTTCAAACCTAACGTGTTGGCGGCTTTTCTGTACCCAGCTCCTTGCTTGAATAACTCAAGACAAGCGCACTTTATGTCAATCTCTATTGGTTTGGCTGTAGTGGTGTTTGCCTCCCAGTCGCCAAGTTGCCCATTTGTCTGTCTTTTCATTTGCATCCTTTCTTCGACAGAAAGGACACATCGGTTTAGCTTCTATCGTGTCTCAAATTCGGGGAGTAGTGCAGACACATGATTTACATGATTGAGACATAAAGGTTTTTGCAGAATCAGTGTTGAAATCCATTACAGGATTTGGTAAACTATCTGTCAAACAATCAAAGGAGAAGCTATGCCGCAAGTCAACTATGCCGAGGATATCGTGCCTCTTTCGTCATTTCGGGCTGACATGACGCGCCTCATGTCGCAGACACGGCAGACGCACAGGCCTATTGTCGTTACGCAAAATGGCCGCGCTTCCAATGTCTTTCTCGATGTAGGCGACTATCAGCGTCTTATCGACAGTCTCGACTTGATGATGGATATCCACAAGGGAGAACAGGATATTGCCGCAGGGCGCGTCCATTCGACCGATGACGTCCGCCGCGCCATAGCCGCAGACTTAGGGGTTTCAGTCTGATGGCAACAGTCTCATGGTCAGACCATGCGCTGGAGCGCATGAGGGAACAAGCGCGGTATATCGCCGAGCAGTCGTGTTCGTCTGAAATCGCATGGAAATGGGCAAACGACATTTTCGCCGAGGCGGAACAGCTCGCCGATTTCCCGGACATCGGACATCCTCTCCCTGAATTTCCCGACGCTCCGTATCTGGAAATCCTAGTTCGCAAGAACTTTCGGCTCATCTACCGTCAGTCGCACGATGTCTGCTACATTGTGACCGTGCGTCGATGCAGTATGCTCCTCGACGAAGGAACGATAAATGAACTCGATTCGGTGGAATAGGGGGAGTGAACGAGGGGCAAAATTGGAAATCAAAGGGAATGAGGATATTATGGACGACGAAACGTACCTTCAAATGCTATCAGATGCGTTTGAGCCGCTGAATTGCTGCATAGAGGAAATCGAGAAGTGCCTCGCTATGGAAAGCGTCCCGGTTGGCGGGCTATACCATAAGGTCAAGAAACCAAGCGAGATACCTCCAAAGGAAACTGTCGAGAAAGCGTACAGAGAAGCCGCTGAAGTGTTTTTCCGGCTTGACATTGAAGAACTGCGGAAGAGATACGCTTCAAGCAAAATCGTACGCGACAATCTGACCGTAACCTTGACAGACTTGATGATGGCGTTGATTGACCTTACTGACAGATTCAAAAGCAAAGTTGCAGATGCCGACATTATCACGGAGACTAACGCCGCTACCGCCCATTACACCACGGCCATCCGCGAAATGATGGAAGATGCCGTGCAATACAGGATCGACAAGGCAAGAAAAGCGTCCGACAGGCTAAAGGGATGCGCCGCCAGACTGGTTTCCCAAGTGTTCGTAGAAGAAGAGCTCCCACCTGTCGAATATCCTCCGCTCACCGACGATCCCATGACGTTCCCGCCTCCCGACGAGGCAGAGACTCACGGCAGCATTCCGTCTTCAGGGGAAGGTATTGGGCTACCAGAAGTAAAATGGTTCAAGCATGATACGGTCGGCAACTGTCTCTTTGCCGATGACAGCCCCTACAGCCACCGCTTCTATGTAAACGAATGCATGAACCGTCTTTGGGGCAAATCGCTTAGACTCCGCAACGACTTGACGCTGGACATACGGCAGATAGTCCAGATGCCGCGACTTGTAATGTATCCTTTCTACGCAGCTTTCCTTGATATGGCTTACGCTCTTTTCGAGGCCGCAAGACAGTACAGGAGCGGCAAACTAACGCCCATGCGCGGGTCTCTTGCGCTGAAAAACCCGATGAACGGCGGCAATAGACTGTTATGGCGGATGAAAGACGTACTCCGGTTCGCACCGCGCGAATATTTCGAACCGGGCAGGCAACATGAAGTCTATGTCAGGTTGTGCGGACATATCTTCTGCGAGGCAATGGACGGAATCAGGGCTTCGCTCCCGAAAGACATCATGGTTCAATGTACGGGGCAGATAGAAAAAGCCAAGTCGCTTTTCGGGCAGTTCATCCAGAGACTTGAATCGCCCGCATACGGAACTGTCCGGGCGTATGTCGCCGACAGCGAGAAACTTGTGGAGGATTTCAAGGCTGAAATCTATGCCTTAGCCGCCATTCTGATTTGCGTCGAGAACCAAATCGAGGAATCCGCCGAAGACTCGTGTGACGCAAGCACCAAGGCCGAAGATGCTTCCGTGCAAAGTGCGCTTAAAAAGATTCACGGCGAACTGAAAGCCAATCGAGCCATAAGCAATGACATTCTCCATGTTGTTTCTTCCGGGGAAAAAGGCGTGGAACAGCCAGCAAAGACTCGGGCGGGACAAATCCGCCGCGACATGGCCGTGGAGGGTCTTGAACTTATCAAAAAGGCCAAGTTCAACACCTTGACCTCGACGGAGGCCGCACGACAAGTCATCAACGATAGGCGATATGCCAAGTGCAAGGACGGATACAAGAATAATCCAGCCGATATCGACGCTCTGCGGAAGCAGATAGACAGGCTTGCAGATGCCGAAGGACTGCGGACATAATACGCTCTTTGTCCAGAATCCCGTAAAACAATTTTCCATGTGACGAACCCCTGATTTTCAGGGGTTTTTTGTTTATTCAGATGTCTGCGGCCAAATGGTCGCGGACATTTTTCATTTCTTCTGTCCTGCAGACTTATCTTGTGCCTTGAAAAGCCGAAAACCGGCGGCTGTCCAAGTCACAAGAAATTTGGCGCGGACGTGATTCTCGTGTCCGTACCTCCTCGGAACAGTCCGCCGATTGACGGCGAGGCAAACCAAGGAGGTACGAAATGAAGAAACCAAAGAAACAACCGCAGAGGCTGAATCGTCTCGTTGCAAAGACGGTCGCCAATTACATATGGAGGCATCCCGTCCTTTGGGGACAATCCAAGGACGATGTTTTCAACAAGGCGTTGACCGCCGTCTGGAGGGCAAACGCAAAAACACCCGGCGAGGCACTGAGGGCGGTTTACGATTCGCTTGGGAAGTCCCGCGACGAGTCGAAACACAACCGCTCGTGCATTGAGCCATACCAAGTGCGCAAGGCGGAGGCACAGGCGGCGCAGCGCGGCAAATGTGCCGACGCTGCTCGCCAGACAGCATACCGCGAATTTCTCGAAGACTATACGCTCGTCTCGCAGCGTTCCGCGTTCCGCGAAATCGACAGGCTCCGCGCAAGGGCGGCAATTGCCGCGCTGAAACCTGCAGATCAAGAGGTCGCGCGGCGATTCATGCACTTTGGTTCAATCAAAGCCGTTGCACTCTCCTTCGGGGTTGCCCCGCGCACCTATCTCCGTCGCGAATGGGCGAACTTCAAAGAACGCTTCATCGCCGCGTGGGAGGTGGTTGACGAAGAAAAGTTGGCGCAGAGGTGTTCTTCGATTCCGCACGTTTTTGTCGGGAGGTGCGCGAGTTCGTGCCACGGCGAATGACAAGGAAACAAACCAAAGGAGAAATCCAATGAAAGAAAAACTCAAATCACTCGGCAAGTCGCTTCTTCAGGCGTTGGCCTCCGGGCTTGTCGCATGGTTGGCCACCATATCAACAGGCTGCACCACCGTCGTCGTTCCGACAGACGACGCGAACGCGCCCGCCGTCACGGTGACGGGGGCGTTTCCGTTCGGCGTGCAGTTCAATTCAGGGTCGGGCAAGTAAAGAAAGGAACACACCAATGAACACGAAACCATCAATGAAATACCGCGTCGTGCAGGGGCGCAACCCGCGCACGGGCGGTTCCATCCAACGTCCGCAGATAGTGGAGCGCGAGACGTACTACATCGACCAGGTCGTGGAGTACGCCCTCAACGCGGGCTACGTTCGCGGACAGTTCCATGACATGCGCGGCGCGCTGAACGGCTTCATCGAGGCCATCCAGCAGCTGGGCAGGGACGGCAAGGCCGTGAACCTCAACAACTGGTTGCGCGTCCACGCCGAGCTGACGGGACAGGTCGGCGAGACGCGCCAGCTCACGTCCGCCAACGAGCTGCACGTCGTCATCACCGCGCTTCAGGATCTGAAGAGCGACTGGACGAAGTTCAGCTGGACGAACGTCGAGGACTCTGGCGTAATCCCGAAGATCGACACGATCCTCTCGCCGGGCGGCAAGCCGTGGGAAGTCGTGAAGACCAAGGGAATCCTCGTCACCGGCCGCAACCTCTACTTTGACGCCGCCAAGGGCGACAAGGCGGAGATTTCGTGGGGCGAGGGCGATGATGCGACGACCATCAACGTCATGCCGACCGAAAGCGACTACTCGCACATGCTCTTCGCATGGCCGACGGCGCTTGCGGAAGTCGCGGCGGGGACTAAGCTGACCTTCTCCTTTCGCACCTGCGCAGGGAGCGAGGGAGGCGCCGTCTATCCGATGACTAAGGTTGCGACGCTCGTTGCCGCGTCGTAAGCGACATGGCTCGCGCGGAGGCGCAGGGGCGCGGAGGTCGTTTCTGCCTCTCTCTGCGTTTCCGCGTCTCTGCGCGAGCATTTTCATCCTGTAAATTATGTGTCTAAAAAAGAAAGGAACACGAACATGACCGTTGCCAGAACGATAACCCTCGTCGCAGCCCCACCCAGTCCTTTTATAGGGACAAAGATCACAATCCAAGTCCCTGACGACAGCCTCGGCTGGGGCATCAAGGCGGGAGCGCTTGCAGAAGGCTCGGATTTCGTCACCATCAGCTGGGGCGACGGAGAGGAAACCATGCTTGGCGCAGACATGCAGGATGTAGTCCACACCTACCCGCGGGGAGGAACATACGAGGTCCGGATCTCGGACGATATCTCAACGCTTCAAGTCAGCGGCGTGGCGGATTCCGTTTTCTGCGAAATGTACGCACCGATGGTGGTGTCTCTCGTTTCGGATGCGCGGCGGCTCGCAACAATCAATCCGCAGGCTTTTCGCAACGCAGTGAACCTTCGCGACATGGACTTGTCCGAGAGCGGAATTGTGCAGTTCCGTCCGCTGGCATTCATGGACTGCCTTTCGCTTGTATCGCTTGCAGGATTGCCGCGCACGCTCCAGACGATATACAACACGGTGTTCTCTGGAAGCGTGAACATAGCCGGTCGTGTGGACTTTCCGTCCGCGAAGACGATTTCCGGCAACGTCTCGGCAGGCAAGAATCTATTTTCCGGATGCAACGAGATAACGGAAATTCACTTCGCGGCGGAGAACGAGGAAACAGTCAAGTCTTCGAGCGCCTATCGCGGCGACTCCAAACTTGGCGCCCCAAACGCAACAGTCGTTTTCGACCTATGACTGCAATGTGCCAAGAAAAAAGAAGCCGTCTCCTTTTCGGGAGTCGGCTTCTTTCGTTGTCGGGTTGAACCGAATTACGCGCGACGGCGGCGGGGCGCCAGACCAGCCCTGCCCAACAGCATCAGCAAGTCGGAGGCCAAGCGGTCTTAGGAAGACAAAGGGC
>JAZQBR010000084.1:0-9276 GCA_045545855.1 Kiritimatiellia bacterium
CACATACCCTCGAAGAGCTTATCACAACCCTGCCGGGGAGTCACGTGTTGGGTGGCGACCCATGACCTCTTAGGTGGCCACCCAAGGGCACATGGGTGGGCACCCAGCACATCATTACCCCCGGGCTATGAGAATCCCGCCCGCGGGGAGGTACGACCATATTCGCCCGTCCTCCAAACAGCCCCTGGCACAGGATAGTCTGGCGTCCCGGACGGTTTAGAACCCCGAACAGCCAGATTCACATCGCATCTCCATTACGCGATTCGCGGCGATAATCAAGAACACGATCTGGCTGAAACGCTCGCTTGAGGCGGTGATCAATTTCTATTGCATGGCACCGAGCCAAAGCAGACCGCCTCCTGACAAAACAACGCCGTATTTGCCGGGTTTTGAGCGTCTGGCTGTTGCATAGCACCCGGCAACAAGCGCGAAAAGCGCGGCGTTCGGCATATGGCATAAACACACTCATGGTTAAAATCAACTGGCGAAACTTGCGCTTTGGGTAGAAAACCCGCCTAATGCGCTATCTTTTCGCTTGCCCTTGAAATCCTGTTGCATGGCAGTGATCCGAATTCTCCTTCGTAATCCTCGCGCTTTACTTCCATTGTTTCGTTGATAGGAATGTAGCGGAGGGAGTCCGCGTCCGCCCAGCGTCCGAACGCCCACGACTGACGAACGCTCCCATTCTCGTCGCCGTCGATGCGGTGGATGGGTCGGTTGAGTTGGTTGCCGAAGCAGAGGTACGTTATACCTCACTTCGTTTTATGAGATACGGATCAAGCGTCAGTCGCTTGAACCATTGGCTTGTCGCCTCAAAGCCATAGCAGTCAATTTGCATGGTAGCTCCTTTCTTTGGGTGTGAACGATGGCGCGGCAGAACTGCCGCGTTGGGTAAAATGAGAGTGGACGAGCGCGGCAAAAGTGCCGCGCTCAAGATGAAAAAGCCGCGCTCCTATTCAGAAGTGCCGCGCTGGGGGTTGAATTTACCGCACTGCAATTTCAAATCGCAGCGAACGTAATTGGGTGGAACTCAGGCGCGGCAAAACTGCCGCGCCTGAGTTCCACACGAAAAAGTTCTCGTCAGAACTCAACCCCAACCATGACGCGCATAAGCCAGTCGGCCCTTTCGATATGACCGGAAACATATCTTCCGTTGACATCAAGATCATCCTTAAGGAAGCGAGCCAAGAAGTCAACCGAAAGATCGAACCGCCACAATCTAAACAGAACTCCACCGCCGCCGATGCCGTAAACATCCCATTCGGAGAAATCCTGTGAACTTCGAACAGCACCCGTTCCTCCCATTGCCGAATAGCTGAAATCAAATTGAGACCGACTAACACCCAATCCCAATTCACCGAACACCCTGCACCAATCAGTGAGTTCATACCACGGTTTTATCATAAACAACATCTCTATTTCCTGATAATCCCCCGAGGCAGAATACGAGGACATATAAGTATGTGGCGTTGTCCGTGGACCAACATTGACAGGGGTGCCAACAGAATTCCAAAGAATTCCAGGATGTCCAGATCCCGACATAACCCCATCACCATAATAGCCAGGATACGTCTGCGTATAAATGCCATCTTGATAGTCCGCCATAGCTTGATGCGCATCCACTGTAGTTTGATATTCTCCACTGTTGACCATATCGGTTTGAGAATAACCCCCGTTTGCACTGTAGAGATCATTCCCGAAGAAATATGAAAACGCGGCGGCGAAATCCACCCCCCATCCATGCTTAACATCAGCATAAAGTGTTCGCGACAATTCAACACTGACTCCTGGCTGATAATCAGCATCTGGATTTCCCGAATCATACCGCGACAATGATGTTGACACAATCTCATCATAGCGATTGACCATAGAAAATGTCCCGTCACCATTGTAAGAACTTGACGGCAGTTTCCAGTTGATTGTCGATGATCCATGCCCATACGCATCATCACGGACATAACCATCGCCCCATTCCAATCTTTGCGCATTTGATTGTGTACCAAAACGCGACACGTAGGACTGGGGCAATGTCAATGAACGATGCGATAGTCTGGTCTTGACACCAGCATTCATAGCCCCGCCGATCGAAATGTGCCATGCGCCAAACCCAGTTGACTCGGACTCGCTGTCTTCTGCGAGCAACACACCCGCAGAAAACAGTCCGATAAACATAATGATGTGTTTCATTTTCGCGATCCTTACTCAACAACTGGCAACACTTCAATTTTCACCCTGAAGAATCCAAGATTAGTTGGCTGTGCAACAGCGAACCGCCCTGAACCGTCAAGGAAAAGATCCTCAACAGGATTGAAAGTGTCCGCAAGAGACCCGGCACCATACAGAGTGACTTTCACGTTTGTACCCGGAACCGTTCTTTTCGAATCGTCTGCCACAAGTTCAACTCGTCCCTTGATTATCCCATCTACAACGGAAAACTCCGTGATCTCGCAACTTGGATCGCTTCCATCCATCAACACGGAAGAACCAAACGCCACCGCCCTGTTTACGGTCTCGACCGACGGAGGAACCGACTTCGGCGTTGCCAGCAATGGTGTCCGAAGGATCTTTGTTTGTAGTGCCGAATTTCCAACTGCAATGTAATTGGTTTTTCCGTTCGCATCCCACGACAACCAGCCAAGATAATCATTCGCAATTTCAGTTGTCGCTTTGTTCACAAGCGTATCCCGACCCGCGATCCACAGGCCGATTTTCCGCTCGTCGGCGGGAACTCGATCCACTATGCCATCATCAGGGATATTCGCCTGAACGCCATAGGTAAATACCGTTCCCAAGTCTGCCGTCTTCAATTCGGGAAGATCAATATCAACATAGTAGAACGTCCGACCGTCAAACGACGTGTTCTCGCTCGATTCAGTAATCGTTTGAGTCCACTTCCTACCTGCCTTATCACACAAATATGCCACTGGCGAGGTGCGTTCCTCGAACAAATACCTCAACGATCCAATCTGCGAGGGTGTGCCGTTTGTGCAAGACAGATTGAGTTGCGCAAAAAAGCTGTCCGAACTGACATTGTACGCCCATTTCACATCTGCCTTAACGATTGGCGTTTCCGTTGACTTGGGTGTACCGCCCCACTGCTGAATCTTGTACGCCCTTGTGGCAAATTGTCCAGGCAGGGAGAATGTGTCATTGTTCCCCCAAAAGATAAAGTTCTTCACATAATACGGGCCATCGCTACCTGACAATGCGATGTCAGGGCCATTGTACGTCAAGCTGATTTGAGATGTTCCACCACCGGCGGGGAAATTGACGCTCCCCGAAGTGAACCCCATCACCAAGCCATCACCGTCAACGAGTGCCGCACTCCATTGGTAATTCCCAGACAAAGAACCTTCGGAAACAAGCGGAATCTTTACGTTCAAAATATCGTAAATGCCGTCTCCATTAGTATCAGTCGGAATTTCACTACCACCCGCACCAATCCACAGCGCGGAATGTTCAAACTGATCGTATTTCCAATTACTTGTTGTTACGATGTTTTCCTTTTCATCCACCACCGCTTCATACGAATCAGACACTTCAATCAGTTTCGCAGACGAAACAACATATCGTGAACTTTCGCCATGCTGATAGATAGATTCTCCGTCAAACAGCACATTAATTTTCTTACTTCCTAAATCACACTCTATATCGCCTGAACTAGCCTCTAGAATCTGACCGCCAAACTCATCCGACAACACAGCAACAACCCTATACAAACCCAAACGGTCGCATTGGACATTAAACTCCGCAACAAGTTCATCATAATAACCATTGTTGTCATCATCCAACACCTTCATTTCAACGCCATTAACCTCCGAATACGAAGATGCCGCCACGCCTGAAAGAACCGAATATCTTGAAAACTTGACTGGCGACTCCGCATAAATCTTCATCGTCATTTGGTATGAACCTGCGTCATGTGTAGGAATGTACGCGGCATACAAACCATCATTTGCCTGTATATCCGGCGCAATGCCATCGTCCTTCAATTCAATACTCTCCGTATCTCCTCCTGGGGCTTTGATAATTGCCGTAATAGTTCCTACGACTGTTGATCCCTCAAATGTCGGTTGCGCCATGGCAATGAAATTCTCGCCTACTTTTACGTTTTCACGATCAAGTTTAACGCCCATATTAATTTCAACGTTTTCCTCTATCAGCGAAAACATATAGAGGCATGCGCTCTTTGCGACATTACCAAGCTCTAAAGGCGTCAATTCAATCGTCCATTCGCCCACTTCAGGCTTTAACAAGCAGAAGTTTAGTTTATTGGTCGTACTAATCATTTCAACATTTTCTGCATTACCTTCGAAAATCAAATTAGACGGACTTTTCAGTCTAACATTCATCTTATTTGAATTCAAAACATTCATTTCACCTGTAGTTTCATTACCTGACAAAACATTAAACTTTATTTCGGTCAATTCCCCTTTGGGGGCTTCACCTATTTGAAACGCCATGCCCGGATCTTTTAATCCGCTCGTCTTTGCAAGCAATGAACTCGCCTTTAGTATTCTTTTCGTTTTTTGCTCTCCGGTCGCCACATTGTCTTTCATGACTTTTCGCTCTAAGAGCTCAGATCTTCCGAAAGCCAAACTGATTGACACCCCATCATTAACAAGTGCTGAATGCTCACAGAGCTTAACACTCCCCGGAGCCGTCCCCATCTGTTGCATAGACAGTGCACGTGCGCTCGAAACAGGAACAATTGTATCATTAGGCCCAGCCTGTTCAGCAACCAAATCATAAAGGAATTTAGTCGACAAATCCCAAGCCGATATTGAACTTTTCTCAACTGATCCCGCTATTACGCTATACCTCACATTCGGGTTAAGGTGATGATTAGCATTATACCGACGCATAAATGCAACCGTCAACTCATCAGCTGCAGGATCAGACGCCCGAATTAGCGCATGTTCAGCCATAAAATCTGAATCCGCAAATTCTCCAACCCAATCCCACCAATTTTCATTTATGTAATCCCTTTTAGCAACAAGCCAATCAGCGAGAGGAGAACCAGAATTAGGTGTCGCTATTTGAAATAAGTGCAACACGTCCCTCGTTGTAAGATTTTCAACATAATGTCGCGATTTCAATCCTCCCATTGAATGGGCCACGATATTTACACTTTCTACATTAAATTCCCGTTTTGCATTGGCAACTTCTCGTGCAACCTCAGCAGCGCCACTTGCGATACCATCATTGCCTTGGTTTGCAAAACTGAATGCATGAACTGGCAATCCCAGACCCTGAATAGCCGTTCGCAGCATCATCATCGAACCTGCATTACTACGAATGCCATGTGCAACTACCACAGGTGGCGGCGCGGGTATATATACAGAAATCCAGTCAACTTTTGTGATCCAGCCTCCGTTTTTCACATCAACATTGACCTGAACGGTATTATTACCAGAATCGGAACTTGATGATTTTAGGTTAAGATACTTTGTTGGAACAGAAAACGTATTATCCGTCCATATCTGATTGTGACCGCTTAAAGTTCCAACCTTCTTGCCATTTACGTAAACTTCATCAAATTCAGCAGGGGAATAACTTGAATCGGAGTCTACATCCCAAACAATCATTCGAAGCGTAACATGATCCGGTAATCCACCATTTTCAATAAGGATATCTCGATCACCAAACACACGCTCAATGTTTAAAGGAATTTTAATTGTGTGTGTTGGATAACCAGACCCCGCAGTTACACCTAAGTCACCTCCAGACGTAACTACAAATTGAACATCCGAAGCCTTGGGTGGCGTAAAGGAAGAACCGCTTGCCGCAAGTAATTTTTTTGGCGATGCTTGATTTTGAGATGCGGCAGCGCCTGGGCCATCATTCTCAACAGCCGCCATTGCGAACGTCGAAGACAACAAACACAAGACACACAGTCCAATCCGCAACTTCTTGCCTGCCCCGATCACTTCGTTCAAGTTTTCTCCTGTACTCATGATCTGTTTCCTTTTCAACCTGGAGACATAAGATGTCGAGCATGTCTCCCTCGCTCGCGACACACAACTACATCAATCATCGAAGAAAAGAAAACGGCCTCCCTCCGATCTCTTCTGGGGCTGTGAGAAATGCCTTTGGCGAAATACGGAGAGAGGCGCGCGAATGATCGCGCTTACCTCTGCATCAGTATCGTCGCCGAGAAACTTCTCACATTTCAGAAGACGATTGCTTTGCAGCGTTATATCTTGTCCCTCGGTTCAAGTATACACTCTCCCCAAAAGACAACTTCTATTATAGCATATCTGAGCGGATAAAGATAGAGGGCAATGTGACAAATTTTCGCAAATTTTCACTACTGCCGCTTCCAGAAGTGAATGCAAAGTGATATTTGCGTTGAATACTGGAAACAGAGGGTAGGATTGACGTAGGGGGATTCCTCCATCCACCCCCCCCGGGGAGGGGAGTTGCGTTTACTTTCATAATCGCGCCGGATTCAGTATCATACCCGCCTTTCGTCCGAGGCGGGAGGGTGGGTGCCCGACCGCCGAAGGCGTCAAACCAAGGAACAAAGGAGAAACACACCATGGCAAAGCACATGGACTCAGTAGTGCGCGGACAGATCCAGTTCTGGGTCGAATCCCACAAGAGCGTCGCGTGGATTGCGCGCTCGCTCGGCAAGCCCCCGTCGACGATATGGCGAGAGCTCATCAACCACCGCATGCCCAGCGACAAGGGCTACGGATGCTCGAACCGCCTCTGCGCGAGGTTCAACGTATGCACAAGGCCTTCGTACGGGGCGACGGACTACAAGTCCCTCGCGAAGAACAAGCCGGGATGCTTCGAGGCGTGCCCCGACTTCCGCGAGGCCGTCTGCGAGCGCCTCTCCAGCGCTCCGTTCGTCTGCAACGGGTGCGAGCATGAGAGGTCGTGCCCGCTCATGAAGAAATTCTATCTCGCAGACGGGGCGGAGGCCGCGTACCATAGCGCGCTCGTGAACAGCCGCACGGGCGTCCACCCCGACGACGAGACCGCCGCGAAAATGGGCGCCGCAGTCAGGGACGGCCTTAAGAAAGGCCAGTCCGTGAGGCACATCCTGCGCGCGAACGGGGAACTGTTCGCGGGCTACGCGGACTCGACCGTGTACGGGTGGATAAATGACGGGCTGTTCGCGGGCGCGGGGCGCTCCATGCTCCCGCTCGCATGCTCCCGCCGCAAGCCGCACAAGAAGCCCGTCACCAAGACGAACGCCAAGTGCCGCGTCGGTCGCACCATGAAGGAGCTCTACGCATGGCTCCAGGCGCATCCAGGCGTGACGCCGACCGAAATCGACACGGTTATCGGCTCAATATCCGGCAAGGTGCTATACACGATGTGCTTCCCGAAGTCAAGGCTCGCCCTCGCCTTCCTCAGGGACGCGAAGACGTCGCAGACCACCACGCGCATCTTCAACATGCTCTGGGAACTGGCGGGGCCGAAACTGTTCAAGAGGCTCTTCGCGGTCGTGCTCCCGGACAACGGGCCTGAGTTCTCGGACCCGGAGACGATCGAGAAGTACAGGCCGGACCCAGTGCACAACTCGACGAAGCTCGTCCCGCGCGGCATCAAGGTGTTCTTCTGCGACCCGTAATTTCCATAAATGGCGGCGGCGGCTTGTCACGCCAAAAGCTCGGCCATGGAGATGAGACCCCGCCCGCCTGCCGTCTCGGGCGAGCCAATTATTATGTGGTCGAGAAGCTCAAAGCCCACAAGCGATGCGCCCTCGTTGAGACGCTCTGTCGCCTCGCGGAAAAACACACCGCCCATAGGGTCTCCATCATATCCTCTCAAGAATCGACGGTATGAACATCGCATCCATCTTCGACACTGCGCAATATTGGCGTCCAAGGTCTTTCAGCGATGCTCCAAAGTGGTACAGCTCCTTGCCGTCCAGAATCAGGAAACGGTCATGAAACGCGCCGACCGCCTTGACCTTCAGCGTCGGGTTCTGCTTGTTGAACTTTGCTACGGCGACTGGCGTCAAATGCCTGTCAATCATCTTCTGTGCGGTTGCAACAAGAACCTCAACGCCGCCTTTCTTCTGCGAAAGAATATCCAGCGTAACCTCGTCACTATAGCCATCGACAAGGACGATCTTCTTTGCCGCCTTGCGCACAAGTTTCTTCGCGAAGGAATATGCATCATAGTGCCTGCCCTCGAAAAACACCTTCTGCAGCGGGAAGTCACCGCCGTCCATAGCTTTGAATATGGTATCGAATCGCTCCTCGTTCCGCGTTTGGTCAGTGATCTGCCGCCGTTCAACAACATCAAGCCGCGAAAGAATCGGCGCCACGGATGCCAGGGCTTTGCGCATGGCTGAAAATGCATCCATAATCTGAATGCTGACCCGAATCGCAGTATCGCTTTTCAAGACCGCCGACAACATCGCCACGCCCTGCTCTGTGAACGCGTGCGGCATATATTTCAGATGCTGTCCCTGACCTTTGTTTAAGGTCACAATTTGTGACCTTAAACTTGTCGCAACATTGGAGGTCACAATTTGTGACCTTAAGTCTGTAATATCCTTTTCAGCCAACTGGAACATGAATCTATCCGGGAAGCGTTCGCGGTTGCGCTTGACGGCTTGGTTCAAGACCTTTGTTTCCACACCGTAAAGCATAGCGATGTCGCGGTCGAGTATTACTTGAACGCCGCGCATTGTGAGTATGCGCGACCGAATGATGTCGTCGCTTACCGACAAAGCACCCTTGCTTGGCGTTATGACAATGCTATTCGGTACGCTATTCATGCCTCCTCCTTGAATCTGTGTATGTCTTCGTTTATAACATTGGTGTCTGGATGGTTTGCGGCAGGGGTCGCCGCGAAGTCGGGCATGATTTCATTCGCAATCACAACATGGATTCCGGCGCGTTCAAGGCCGGTGCTCAGAGTTTTGACCTTGGCCGGATAGCCGTAGTCGCGCACAAGCTCCTCGCATGTATTCACGCCGCCGCTCTGGGCTGTATCTTTCTTCAATGCCATGAAAAAATCCTCTGATGCTCTTTTGCCAGGTTGCTCGCATATTATACCATATTTGCCGCCCCGGCGGTTAGGTCGAATTTATTCAAAAATAGCGCGGGGAGTGGCACCCAGCCTCTTTGCTGTTTATTTCTGGTAACGCGGTGGGAGGCGCGGTGGGAGACGCGGTAACCACCCACACTGGAGACGCGGCTTCCAGCCGCGTTAACCACCCCCTTTGTAACGCGGCAAGATGCCGCGTCTCCATTACTTCACCATTTGGTAACGCGGCAAGATGCCGCGTCTCCATTTTGCCGTTGCCAT
>JAZQBR010000085.1:0-25112 GCA_045545855.1 Kiritimatiellia bacterium
CGTGCCCGCCGGCCGAAATCGCCGCGGCGGCCTCGGCCGGGCGCTATGCGGCGCTCGCGCTCACCGACCACGACAATTGCGACGGCGCGGACGAGCTTCTCGCCGCCGGCGCGCGCGACGGGCGGGTGCGCTTTTATGCCGGCATAGAGCTTTCGATAGAGCCGGGCGAGGGCTTCGACAAATTCCACCTTCTCGGTCTGGGGATAGACCCCCGCAACGCCGCGCTCAAGGCCTTTCTCGCGCGCATTCTCGAAGGACGCAACGCGCGCAACGCCCGCATAAAGGAGAACTTCGCGCGGCTCGGCCTCGATATGGCCGGCATTGACGGCTATGCCCACGGCGACGTGCTGGCGCGCCCGCATTTCGCGCGCTGGCTCATGGACCGCGGCGTTGTAAAGAGCGTCAAGGAGGGTTTCGACCGCTATCTTCTGCCGGACTCGCCGCGCGAGACGCGCTGCTACGAAGACCGCTGGCACCCGCCGCAGGAGGACGCGATAGCGGCCATCCACGGCGCAGGCGGGCTGGCGATAATGGCCCACCCGAAGTATTGGCGGCGCGATTGGCGCGCGACCGGCGTCGACTTTGACGCGGCAGGGCGCGAACTCGCCCGCCTGATGGAAATCGGGCTTGACGGCGTCGAGGCGCTCTACCAGGCCAACACCCCCGGGGAGAATGTCGGTTTTGTGCGCCTGGCGACGCGTCTGGGCTGCCTCAAGAGCGCCGGGAGCGATTTTCACGGCGCCAACAAGCCGGCGATACCGCTTGGCATGCAAGTCGACGAGGCCTATATCGCCCCGCTGCTCGAGCGCCTCGCGAAGTAGTCACGAGGCGGTGACGTTGAGCGTCGAGCCGCGCGGCACGATCAGGTCTATCTCGTCGGCGTCTTCCGGCGCGAGCCCGACGCCCATGCGTCTTAAAAAGTCCTTGAGATTGGCGGGCGTCTTGTAGTCGCCGGGCGCGAAGCGCACTTCGGGCGAACCGTCGGGCATGAGGTAGCGTTTGAAAAGCTTGCCGTTCAAGAATACGTCCACCGCCTTCATCCTCTTGTAGACGACGACATTGAAGCGCGGGTGGCGCATGACCCAGACCCTCTGGCCGGCGGCGAGCCGGCCCGGGTTCTCAAGGTCGTTGAGTTTTTTGAATGAGGCGAGGGTCGAGCCGTTTTCCTGGGCGATTCGCGTGGCGGAGTCGCCGCTCTTGACGGAGACTTCGCCGACCCATTGCGGATTCTTCTTGACGAAGAGCCAGTCCCAGTTGAGCCGGCCCAGGCGCGGCAGCAGGGCGGCCGCAATGTCCGCCGCCTCGCCCGGCGGCAGCGAGCGTATGCGCTCGATGGTCGAAATCTGCATCTCCAGGTCGCCCAGCCTGGCGGCCTCGTCGAAGCGCAGCATAAGGCTTCTGACGCGCGGGCTGCGGCGGGCGAGACCGTCGATTTCGACGGACGGCTCTTCGGCCCCGGCTGCGCCCGGCGCGCCCGCGTCCGCGCCCGCGCGCGGCGTTTCGCTCCCTCGCGTGGCGCTGGCGGCCGCGGCGGCGCGCGGCGTCCCGGCCGGTTCCCGCGGGGCTTCGGCCATGCGCCGGGCCACGGTCGACGCGAACGAGACGGCCGCGACGGCGAGAACCGCGGCGACCGCCCAGCCTGCGCCGGACCGGCCGTCGCGGTTTTTGCCGGGATTGTACTCGATGCCGTACTTTGTCTTGGCCAGAGACATCGCCCGTCACTTCGCCGAGGGCGCCTCTTCGGCGACACCCTGCACGCAGCTGCGCAGAATCTCCATGCGCGCGCCGTCCTTCGTCTCCACGGTGAACGTGCGCTCGCCCGCCTCGACAATGGTGCCGAGTATGCCGCCTGCGAAGACCACCTTCGCGCCCGCGCGCATGCTCTCGATCATCTTGCGGCGCTCCTTCTCCTTGCGCTGTTGGGGCTTGATGAACATGAAGTAGAAGAGTGCGATCAGTATGAGGGGCATGAGGAACGGCCCCGCGAAAAAGCCCCCGTCCTGCTGCGCCGGCGCCTGCGCGGCGTCGGCGGGCTGCACCTCGGCGCCCTGTGCCGTCGCGGCCGCTTCGCCCGCCGCCGCGGTCGCGGCCGCTTCGGCGGCCGCCGTCGTCTGTTGTGTCGTTTCGTTCATTTTGCTGTGTCTTTCTTTACTTGTTCTTTCCATTCGGAGAAGCCGCCGTCGGCTATCGCCGCGCGCATCTCCTCCATGAATCTGTTCAGCGCGAACACGTTGTGTATCGTCAGAAGCCTGAGACCGAGTATCTCGCCCGCGCTCAAAAGATGCCTTACGTAGCTGCGGGTGAAGTTGCGGCAGCAGTAGCACTCGCAGCCCTCCTCGACGGGACCTTGGTCGAACGTCCACTTCGCCGCCTTTATGGCGACGTTGCCGTGGCGCGTTATGGCCGTGCCGTGGCGTGCGATGCGCGTCGGTATGACGCAGTCGAACATGTCTACGCCGCGCGCGACACACTCGGCCATCTGGTGCATGACGCCCAGGCCCATCACGTAGCGCGGCTTGTCCTCGGGCAGGTACGGCACGCTCGCGTCGACCGCCTGGTACATGCACTCCTCGGGCTCGCCGACCGACACCCCGCCGATCGCGTAGCCGTCGAACCCGATCTTGACGAGCTCTTCGGCGCAGTGCCGCCTCAGGTCGTCGTACACGCCCCCTTGCACTATCCCGAACACCATCTGGCCCTCGGCGTGCGGCTCGTCCTTCGACGCGCGCGCCCACCTGAGAGTCTGCTCGACCGACTCGACCGCGCGCTCGCGCTCGCACGGGTACGGCAGGCACTCGTCGAAAACCATGGCGATATCGCTGCCCAGGACGCGCTGCATCTCCATCGACTCCTTCGGCCCGAGAAAGAATTCGTGCCCGTCGAGATGGGAGTTGAAGCGGCAGCCGGCCTCGGTGATCTTTCTCATTTTGGCGAGAGAGAAAACCTGAAAGCCGCCCGAGTCGGTCAGTATCGGCCCGTCCCACCCCATGAAGCGGTGAAGCCCCCCCGCGGCCGCGACGACCTCTCGACCGGGGCGCAACATCAGGTGGTACGTGTTGCCCAGCACCACTTGCGCGCGGTTCTCCAGAAGGTCGCGCGGCTCGAGCGACTTGACCGAACCCAATGTCCCGACATCCATGAAAACAGGCGTTTTCACGGCTCCGTGCGCGGTTTCCAGCACCCCCAGGCGGGCTTTCGTGCGCTCATCTTTATACAAGACCTGATATGGCATACACGAGTATTGTACCAAAAAACAGTTGCCTTATGACGAAAAATGGTGTATCATTTTACGCGTTGAAAGGTGGACCAGGTACATCAACAGCAAAAAAACCGAGGAGAACCCTCAAACAAAAAACAAAAAAGTCATAGAGGAAAAGGCTCAGATATGAATAAGGCACTGCATGTTTTCGTATACTTGTTTCTAATCCTCGCCTGCGTGGCGCTCTGGTTCGAGTTCCAGCTGAACGACAAGAGGACGGAGCTTCGCGACCGCAACCGGTTGCAGGAGGACTTCGTCATTGATGTCGCCCGCATGACGGAGGATGGCGCCGACGAGACGGGCGAGAAGGCCGAGCCGGTCAAGCTCGACGTTCTGCCGATTACCAAGGAGGAAGTCGGCCGCAAAGGCGCCGAAGAGGAAGACGGCTGGGAAGACGCCCTCAAGATCAAGGAGTACGACTACGCGCTTGAGAAGATCGAGCGCACGTACCTCAAGTGGGGCGACGCCGAGCGCGAGAAGCTGCGCCGGGCCTACGTGCTCGACGCCGAGGGCAAGCCCGAGCTCGACGGTTCGCAGAAGCGCACGCGCGACTCCGACGAGGATATGCAGCTGAAGGCTCTCGTGAACGCGCTGAAGAAGCAGCACGACAAGCTGCAAGACACGCGCAAGGCCTTGACCGCGCTGAGAGAGAAGATTGAAGAGCTCGTGCCCGAATACAACGATCTCAAGTTCGCCTCGCGCCAGGACAAGAAGGATATCTTCGACCTCTCGGAGGCGAAGAAGCAGCTCGAGGAGAAGAAGACCGACCTCGAGAACCAGATAGTGAAGATCAAGGCCCAGATCGACGAGCTGAACGCCGAGATCACCTCGCTCAAGGACGAGGTGGTGACGGCGCACGACGAGACCGAGGCGGCGAAGGAGGCTCTCGCCAAGGAGCAGCAGTTGACGACCCAGCTCAAGAAGCTCGTCCAGGAGTACCAGAAGCAGCTCGCGGGCGGCACCGGCGGGACCGGCCCCGACGGCGGCAGGTCGATTACTTCGCTGCCCGCTGGCGACAAGGGCAAGGTCATTGTGGCCGACAACAAGAACATGTTCGCGATTCTCGAGTTGACGCCTCAGGCGATGAAGGAGCTGAAGGGCGAGGATATGACGCGCCCGATGCCTTCGCTCGAGCTCGGCGTGCGGCGCGGCGGCTTCCAGGGGCCCGCGCAGGAGTTCGTCGGCCGCGTGCGCATCCGCCAGGAGGTCGCCGGCAAGAACTATGTCGTGTGCGACATACTCTCCAACTGGTCCCAGGACACCCTCGAGGTCGGAGATGTCGTCTTTGCTGAATAAGGCGCTCTGCGGCGCGGCCGCGGCGCTTCTTCTGGCCGGCTGCATAGCCGACTCGGCCGAGGATACGAACCTCCCGTGGGCCTCGACCAGGTCCTGGGAGGGGTTGGCCCCGATAGCGCCTTCGGTCATGGACCGCTACGAATGATAGAGGGCGCCGAGATAGAGTGCACGGTTGGCGGCGTTCGTTTGGACGCCGCCTTGCTGTCGGCCTTTCCGACAACGACGCGCGCGTTCGTGCGCGAGGCGGTGGCCGCAGGCGACGTGCTTGTCGACGGGCGTCGCGCGCCCAAGGGCGTCAAGCTGCGCGGCGGCGAGCGGCTGACCGTCGCGCGGCTTCTGGAGGCGAGCGACAATCTCGTGCGCCCCGACCCCTCGGTGCCCGTAAACGCGGTCTTCGAAGACGGCGCGCTTCTCGCTTTCGACAAACCCGCCGGCCTCGCGGTGCAGCCGCTCGCCTGTACCGAACTCGGCACTCTCATGAACGGCGTCGCCGCCAGATACCCCGAGTGCATACCTCTCGGCGGCCGCCCGCTGATGGCCGGCGCCCTGCACAGAATAGATGCCGCGACGTCGGGCCTTGTTCTCGTGGCGCGCACCGCGCGGGCCTTTTCAGACCTTCGCGCGCAGTTTTCGGCCCAGACGGTCAAGAAGACGTATCTCGCCCTCGTGGAGGGTTCCGTCGCCGTAGGCGGCACTCTCGAGAACGATTTGGCGCACGACCCGACGCTGCCGTACTGCCGCATGATCGACTGCCGCAGGAACCGTCTGCCCGAGTCGGCGCGCCGCGCCTTGAGGCCGCTTCACGCCGTCACCCGCTACGTGCCGCTGGAGCACGTTACGGTCGAGAACGAAGAGCGCACCCTTCTGGAGGTCGCGATCTACACCGGCGTCACCCACCAGATACGCGCCCAGCTGGCGCTTGCCGGCATGCACATTGTGAACGACCGGCTCTATGGCGCGTTTGCCGTCGAGAACCAGGTCGGCCACTCGCTGCACGCGCTCGCGGCGTCGTTCGTCCACCCGGTGTCGGGCGATCCGGTCGAGATAAGAACGCCTTACCCGGCCTGGGCCTCGCGCCTCGGTTAGCGCGCGGTCAGCGCGGCCTTGCGCTTCTCCTTCCAGAACTTCAGAAAATCCGCCGCGACGTCGCGCCCGCTCACGAGCCGCCACGCTTCGGCCGTCGCCTCTTCGGCGGAGGCGCCGGCCTCCATCAACTCCAGGTACTTCGGGCATATCCTGCGGTAGGGCTCGAACTCTTTCGCGGTGTAGGACCCGCGCTCGAGAAAGTAGCATATCGCCCAGGCGGTGACGTAGTGGTCGTTCACGGCCCCCGAGCAGAACTCTTCGTGCGAGAGTTTGACGACGCGCCCGATGAGCGCGGCGTATTTGGCCGGGTCTCGCGCCACCCAAGCGGAACGGTTGCCCGAGTCGAGTATGCTCACGGTGTTCTTCGCCGGATTGTGCTTCACGTTCTCGAAGAATGTCGCGTGGCCTTCGTTGAACCAGTCTGCGTTGTCGCCGCGGCCGGTCGCGTAGTGCAGGTACTGGTGGAACGACTCGTGGCGCATCGTCTCGAGAGCCGCCTTCGGGTCCTCGGCGACAATCAGCAGCTCTTCGCGGTTCGGGTCCCACAGTCCGCACGACATTGTGTCGTTGTCGCCGGTCGACTGTCTGTACTCGCGGTACTCGGCGAGCGTCTTGAAGACTCTGACCGTCGACACGGGCGGCTCCTTTTTGGGGGGTACGTAGAACTCGAAGCTCTTGCGCATCGCCGTCATGAGGCGCATGGAGTCTTTGATGAACTTCGTGCCTTTGGCCTTGTCGAGGTTTGTGAGAAAGCGGTATTTGCCGTCGGTCATCTCCCACCACTGCATCGACTTGACGGCGCCGCCGGAGCTTTTGGTGAGCGCCGACATGGAGCGCTCGAAGTCCTTGAAGAGCTTGTCGGCGTCTTTGGCCGGCACCTTCTCGGCGAAGCGGAACTCCAGCCAGTAGCTGGCGCCCTTGAGCGACACGAAGCGTCCGTCGCCCTCCGGGGCCCAGGCGGACTTCCAGGCGGCGAGCGCGTCTTCGCCGCCGTCGAACGACGCCTCGAGTTTGTCGAGCGCCGCGTCGACGGCTTCTTTCGTGCATTCTAACTCTGGCATGTCGGGGACGAGCGATTTGACGCGGGCGAGCGTCATGACGTTGCCGGCCTTGTCCTTCCAGGTGCCCATTTCGGCGCGCTGTCGCCATAGGTCGACAGGGTTGTAGACCTTGAATTCGCGCCGCTCCGTGCCGCGCGTCATCCAGCCCGTTCGCGCCTGCGGCGTCGCGGGGGGTATGCCGCGCGAGGAGACCAGCACCTTGGCCTTCAGCTCGCCATCGGCGATCACCTCGGCCTGCGGTTTCAGACGCGGCGCGCCCGTCGCGCCGAGCGCGGTCAGAGCCGTGATTGCGGCCAGCGCGAGAGCCCCGGCGCCCGGTCTTGCTTTTTTCGTTGTCATGTCAATCGCTCCTTTCGTGCCTTGCGCCCGTATTATACCATATTTGCCGCCCCGGCGGTTAGGTCGAATTAATTCCAAAATAGCGCGGGGTGTGGCACCTGCAAAGGCAGGTTTTTACGGCAAAACGGGATTTGGCGTTGATTTCTCCGTCGCAAAGGTGCTACAATGTAGCCATCTTGACAAACGGGGAGGTCTGACGTGAAGAAAATAACAGTGCTAGGTTCGGCAAACACCGATATGGTGATATCGGGGGCTCGCTTGCCGTCGCCGGGCGAGACGGTGAGCGGCGGACGGTTCATGATGAATCCAGGTGGGAAGGGGGCCAATCAGGCTGTTGCCGTGGCGCGCCTTTCCGCCAGAAAGGGTGGTGCGATATTCATCGCCAAGGTAGGCGACGACCTGTTCGGCCGCGAGACCGCCGCGCGTCTGAAGAAGGAAGGCATGAAGGCCAATCTTGTAGTCGACGCGAAGGAACAGTCCGGCACGGCACTGATACTCGTCGATTCAAAAGGCCAGAACGTGATTTCGGTTGCGCTAGGCGCGAACGGCACGCTTTCACCGGAGGATGTAGCGCCGTTCAGGCATGAAATCGAGACCTCCGCCGCGCTGCTCATGCAGTTGGAGACGCCTCTCGAGACTGTCGAATGGGCGGCGAAGGTCGCGCACGGCGCGGGTGTTGCCGTCATACTCAATCCAGCGCCGGCGTGCAAGCTCCCCAAGCCGCTCTATCGCCTGATCGACTGGATGACCCCGAACGAGACCGAGGCCGAACTGCTTACCGGCGTGAAGGTCATGGACGCGGCGAGCGCGGCGAAAGCGACCGCAGTCCTTGTGAAGCGAGGCGTCGGCCATGTCGTAATAACGATGGGCGCGAAGGGGTGTTACTGCGGCGATTGCGGCAGGCTTTTCCCCTGCCGCAAGGTGAAGGCGGTCGACTGCGTGGCGGCAGGCGACACCTTCAACGGCGCCTTTGCGGTCGCGATTGCCGAAGGGCGCACGTGCGCCGACGCCATCGCCTTCGCGCAGAAGGCGTCCGCGATATCTGTCACCCGCCTGGGCGCCCAGTCGTCCGTGCCGTACCGCAGGGAGGTCGTATAGGACTTCAGGCTTCGGACTTCGGACTCTCAACTCAAACACCCCAAACTCAAACACTCCAAAAACTATGTACTACTGCAACAACTATCCATTGGCCGTCGTGCTCTGTGTCGTAACAATGCTCTGCTGGGGCAGCTGGGGCAACACTCAGAAGCTCGCGGGCAAGACCTGGCGCTTCGAACTCTTCTACTGGGACTACGTGCTCGGGCTGGTTTTGTTTTCGCTGCTCGCGGGCTTCACGCTCGGCTCGACCGGCGGCGGGGCATGGAGCTTCGCCGCGAACCTCGCCGCCAGCTCGCCAGCCGAGTGGACGTGGCCGTTCCTGGGCGGGATAGTGTTCAACGCGTCGAACATACTGCTTTCTGCGGCGATTGCGGTCGCGGGGATGTCGGTGGCCTTCCCGGTGGGCGTGGGGCTCGCGCTCGTCGGCGGCACGGTCGCCAACTGGTTTGTGGACGGAAAGGGCGACCCGTGCCTCATCTGGACCGGGCTTGCGGTGATTGTCGCGTCCATCGTCTGCAATGCGCTCGCGTTCAAGGCGCGCGAGGCGTCCGCTGGCGGCGCGGCGGACGCTTCGTCCGTCAAGAAAGGTCTTTGGCTGGCGGTGTGCGCCGGTCTTCTCATGAGCTGGTTTTCGCCGCTCGTGAACCGCGTCGTCGATATGAACTTCGCGTCCGTCGCGCCTGCCGCTGGGCGCATGACGCCATACACCGCGTTTTTCGTGTTCACGCTCGGCGTCTTCGCGTCCAATTTCATCTTCAACACAGTCATGATGAAGAAGCCTGTCGCGGGCGAACCGGTGAATGGCGCCGACTGGTTCAAGGGCTCCATCGCGGTGCATCTCGTCGGCGTGCTCGGCGGTTCCATCTGGGCGACGGGAACGCTGCTTTCGTTTGTTGCGGCGGGGACGGCGGGCGCGGCGATAGCCTATTCGCTCGGACAGGGCGCGACGCTCGTCTCGGCGCTCTGGGGCATCCTCGTCTGGCGCGAATTCAAGGACGCCCCTAGAAAGTCCGCCGTGCTCAACTTCGCGATGGTCGTGCTCTTTCTTGCGGGCCTAGCGCTTCTCGTCGCCGCCGGCGGCGACGACGCAAAGCCCGGGAAGGAGCCCGTGAAAGTCATATTCGATACGGACATGTACACCGACTTCGACGACGTCGGCGCACTCGCCTGTCTGCACGCTCTCGCGGACGCCGGGGAGTGCGAAATACTCGCGACCGTCGCCAGCACCCGTGATTCTCTGTCGGTCGCCATGTGCGAAATCGTAAACGCCTACTACGGGCGCCCCGGCACCCCCGTGGGTTGTGTCAAGGATGCCGGCAAGGGCCGCGACGAACTCAACTACAGGCGCTTCGGCGGCATAGTCGCGAAGTACTCCGGCTGGGTGAAGCACCGCAACTCCAGCGATGCCCCCGACGCCCTTGAAGTTTACCGCCAAGTTCTTTCAGCCCAGCCGGACAAGTCGGTCGTCATATGCTCCGTCGGCTTTCTCACGAACCTCGCGAAGCTTGTCGAGAGCGATCGGGATCTCGTCGCGCGCAAGGTGAAACTCTGGGTGGCGATGGCCTGCAAGCATCCGCTAGGGAGCGAATACAACTCTTCGCAGGACTGGCAGTCGTCGAAGATCGCGCTTGAGAACTGGCCGACGCCTATCGCATTCTCCGATTTCGATTATGGCGCCGACTGTTTCGCGGGCAGGCTTCTCGCCGAATCGGGCGTCGAAGGCAGCCCGGTCGCGGACGCCTTTCGTGCGAACACGGGCGACTTCAACGGCCCGGGGGGCCGCAGTGCGTGGGACGAAACGGCGGTGCTCGCGGCGGTAAGGGGGGTGGAGGCCTATTTCAACACTGAGAGCGGCGCCTTCCGCATGGTCGGAGAGAAGGGCGAGAACGAATGGACGCCCGACGCCGCGACCGGCCCCCACCTTCGCCTGACCGAAAAACTCCCGAAGGCCGATGTCGGCCGCATTATAGACGAGTTGATGATGCGGCCTCCCAAGAACCCCGCTACCCGCTAGCCACCAACCAATACCCGTTACTTACTAGAAAGGATGCTCAACACATGAAAAGCCCAAATTCCATAACTGGTTCCGTCCGCCAATTGGCCGCGGCGTGCTTCGCATTGGCCGCAGTGCCGGCATTCGCCGGATACAACGAGTACACAAAGCCCTTGCCGGTGTCCGACGGTGTTGCCGATGTCGCTCTGACCGTGAATGACACGATTATTACCGACAAGCTTTCCGGCGACGGCATAGACGCTCTGCGCTTCACTCGCGCTGGCGACATCTTCTCCGTCAAACTCCGCTCGGCGGGCGGCAACACCCTGCCGGGCGGTATCATCGCAGACGGTTTCCTCTTGAAGATTCAGAACCCCAACGTGCTTGGCTCCGGCCCCGTTCTGCTCAAGAACCAGTGGTCGGGGCTGTACGGCGATGTCTGGAGCGAGCTCCCGGCGATTGATGTCGCCAACCGTGTCGTTTTTGACACTGCCAGTTCTTACGCTGCGGGCGAAGAGGCCAAAAACCTCGTTCTTCACAATGTTGGCGTTACGGAAGCAAACGCCGGCAAAGTCGTGACGCTCGGACGCGAAGGCACGGGCAAGGCAACCGTCACGCTCGCGCTGGACGGCGACCGGAACGACGCCGTCGGCTACTTCAACCTGCGCGGCAACCTCGCGCTCACCCTCGACGGCGGCACGCTCCGCGCCGCGGCGACCGGGGGCGAACGCAACCTGTTCCAGAAGGCGAACGACCAGGCTACGCCCAGCCTCGCGATAGAAAACTCGCCGTTGACAATCGATGTCGCCGAGGGCGGCACTGTAGGCTTCGGCGTTTCGCCGACTTACGCCAAGACAAAAACGTCATTGCAGTTCGCTGAAGAATACAAGCCAGACAACTGGAGCTTCGAGGAAGGCAACACCGGCTGGGCATTCAGCAACGGCGGCACGTACACCAGGGGCGCCGCATTTGACGCCAACGGAACATGGGGGCCGAAAGACGGCGACAAATATGCCATGGTGCGCAACGGGGCGGCCCTGACGCGCGAAATAGAGATACCGGCAGATGGCTTGTGGTGCGTTGTTTTCGACTTGGGCTGCCGCGACGGCAGCTACTCTCTTAACATTGAGACGACGGTTGCGATAGACGCTGATTCTGTATTGACAATCGCCAAATTGACCGATGCGTCGCAGGCGCACGGTTTCGAGACGGTCCGCAGCGCGCCGCGTCAGCTGACAGCTGGAAAACACGATTTCAAGATCGAGCTTTCAAGCACAGGCGGTTATGGCAGCCTAAACTTCGACGCGATACGTTTCGAGCGTTATGAAGAGAGCGTGCCCGGGCATTCGATAGTGAAGACCGGCACCGGCACGCTTTCGCTCAAGGACGGCGACCTGCCGTCCGACGGTGCGAACGTCTCTGTAATGGTGGGCGGCGGGACTGTCTTTGTGACCGACGCCGCGCTCAAAGGCAATTCGTTCTCAGTAGCCGGCGGAGCAGCGCTCTCGTTCTCCGGCGTTACGGCGGTCGACACAGAAGTCAGCGTTGCCGCCGGCGGCACGGTCGTCCTTGGCGCGCTCGGCGAGAGCATCGTCAATAACGGCGGCTTCGAGAAGCCAGAAGTCGCGGACTATGGCTTCAAGTGGGCCGGCGAATGCGACTGGACGCTGGAACCGGCGGCGGAGCCGCGCCCGGCGATACAGCATAACGGCGGCACGCTCACCAGGTCAGCCGACCAGACGCCTTATGGCAGCCAGTCGCTGTTCCTCAGAACGGGCACTTCGGCAAGCCAGACGGTCTATGCGCCGGCGAGCGGCGACTACGTGCTGTCGTTCTGGCAGGCGCCGCGCAACTACGCCAGCTCCAACGAACTCGCGCTGAAGGTCGTGATAGATGGTGTCGAGGTCGTCGAGAACGAGGGACAGTCCGTCCGTTACGAGCCTTATCGCACCAGCAAGGCGATCCAGCTCGCTCAGGGCGCGCACACTGTCAAGATCGAGTGTCAGGCCGGCGGCGGGGCCGGTAGCGGGATATTTGTGGACGACGTGTCGCTCGCGGCTGTCATGCCGCTTAACGATTTCTCCAAAGCGTCGCTTTCACTCAAGCCGGGCGCGACACTGCGAGTGGACGGCGCGGAAAATGAGAAGACGGCTATCGGCACTGTTGTTGTCGACGGCGTTGCCGTGAGAGGCGGGGCGGACGCGTTAAGGGCGGCTGGTGTCATTGTCGAGGGGACCGGCCGCATCCAGTGCGGCAAGCCCTTTGGCCTTTCGCTGATCTTGCGCTGACGATGCGATGAAACTTTGCGTCATTACAGCACTGTCCGCCTTTGCCGCCGCAGCGACGGCAGAGGTGGAAGTTCCGCTTGCTATCGACACCGGATACGACGGGCGGGGCGTCTACCGCTATTGTCCGGCAGTGGTTGACGCCGGCGGTGTGCGCCATGTCTTTTACTGCCGCAACAAAGACGCATACTCTGTCGTTGATTACATCTGGCATGCCACGCTCACGCCCGCCGGAGAACTGGCGGGCGAGACAGTTGTCCTCGCGCCCGCCGATTCCGCCGGCGTTGCATGGGACTCGTACCATGTCTGCGACCCTTCGGTAATAGCCGGCCGATTTTGGCATTGCGGTCGATACTACCGCTATTTGATGGCATATCTTGGCGTGAAGGGGCGGCCGGGCGATGAGGCGAGCGATGGCGCGAAGTGCGTCAACAACAAGGTAGGTCTCGCCGTGAGCGATTCGCTTGACGGGGGCTGGACGCGCATGGGCGCGGACTGCGTGGTGAAGACTGCGACGCCAGCTTCGTGGGGCGTCGGCCAGCCGTCCGTCGTCAGCCTTGACGGCGCGGGGAAAGTGGCGCTATTCTACTCCGGCGACTACGGGACGAGAATGCTGCTGCTGGATTTCAGTTCGGCTGACGCGACGGCATCTTCGCTGCGCGAGCATTTCGGCGATGAAGGAACATTCGTCTCGACCGCAGGCGTCGGCGACTTGAAAGGCGTTCAGACGAGCGGCTTCACCATCACGAACGGAGACTTCGCATGGAACCGCGAGACGGGCTGTCTCTACCTTGTCGCAGACACTCCCGACCAGGCGGAGAGATGGTATGATGACGGCGGCTGGGGCCTTTCCATCACAAAGGCCGTGACTGTCTATCGGGCGGCGATGGGCGAACTTTCGACAGCAGGCGTGACTTCCATCAGGTGGGAAAAGATGTGTCGCATCCGCCCGGACGACCTGACATCTGACATCAGGACGAATTTCCGCATCCACAACGCGGGGCTTCTGCGGGGATTGCGCGGCGAACTTGCCGGCAAGACGGCATTCGTCTCGGTTGCCCATCTGGAGCAGAGCCCGCTCTACACCTACCGTTTCGTCCCTGTCAAATGGGGCGAGGGGCGGGACTGGTTTGACGGCGGCCTTGGCCTGCCGAAGCATGCGCCGTGGGGCGGCGATTGGTCGCCTGCCGTCGAGACGGCGAACGGCGAGCTTGTGCTTGACGGCCCCGATACGCGCTGTGCGAGCTTTCGCGTCAATGCGCCGCACCGAATCGTGAGAGGCGGATGCGTTGCCCGCGTCTCGGCTGATATGACGTTCGAAGCTGATGGCGGATTGGCGCCGGTAGATGCCGGCATGAAGGCCGCGCTCACCGTCTATGACGGCTCGTATTGGGGGCTGGGCGTAGATCCAGATGGCGGTGCGTCCAATGTGTGGCGCAGGCTTGAAGGCAAGACGCCGGTGCTTGACGAGAAGGTGGCGGTGGAATGTGCGGTTTTCAGAGAGGCTGGTCGCGACTGGGTGTCGTATGCCGTGGGCGGCGAGACGCTGGCCACATTCGGCATACACCTTGGCAACCGTACGGTCGCCACAGCATCGTTCTGCGGGAACGGAACCGTCTCGTCGCTTGCAGGCGTCTGCGATGGCGATCAGTCAGAAGGCATGAAAATTTCCATCAAGTGAGAACGAAGGAGGAATCATGAAATCGATGTCATTGATTGCGGCAGCGCTTTTTTGCGGCTGCGTCGTGGCGGACGGAATCCCGACACCCGCGGAAGCGAGGCGGATCGAGCGCGAGGCGTTCGAGAAGTTCGCCGATCTCGCGGTGAAGCTGCCGCCGGTGATCTGCATGGCGAATCTTGCGGACTACTCAACCAACAAGCTCGATTTCGCGCTCAACAACGGCCTTGCCATGACGCGAGGCGGGCGGATATGGGCGAATTGGATCGCGGGCGGCGACAGTTCGAGTTCGTTCACTGCGGGCAGCTGGAGCGACGACGGCGGCGAGACGTGGACGGATGTCAATTTCGTCATCGACGGGCACGACGGCACGATCGCGGGACGCACAAACATCATCGGTACGTACTGGCTTGACCCGGACGGAGCGCTTCACTGCTTCACCGACCAGTCGATGATGCACTTCGACGGTCGCGCGGGCGTCTGGGAGGCGGTCTGCCGCAACCCAGACGATGCGAAGCCCGCGTGGTCCTGCTTCCGTCGCATCGGTGACGGACACGTCATCAACAAGCCGATCGTCGTCAAGGACGGCGCTTGGATGATGGCGGCATACAACAACGGCACATGGGCGGACAAGCGCGACAAGGGATCGTTTCCCGGTGCGTTCGCGCACCTTGCGCGGACGGTGACCGTGTACGCTTCCACCGATAATGGCAAGTCCTGGCTGGTGCGCGGCAAGGTGAAGTTTCCCGGTTGGGATTGGCAGGAACCGCAGCTCGTCGAACTCAGGGACGGCTCTTTGCGAATGTTCGCACGCGTCAACGAAATGATTGGCGACGAGCGCGTCGGCATGATGTGCGCCGATTCGACTGACGGCGGGCGGACATGGTGCGCGCCGGTGAAGCCGCAAGGCCTCAGACATACGAACTCGCGCTTCCAGATTCAGCGCCTCAAGAGCGGCAATTTGCTCCTCGTCAAGCATGGCGCACCGGACAGAAACGAAGGGCGCAACCGTCTGACCGCATATTTGTCGGACGACGACGGAAAGACATGGAAGGGCGGACTCGTCCTGAGCGAGGGTGTCGGCAGTTATCCCGATGCATTTCAGGCGCCGGACGGGCTCATCTACGTTTCGCACGATAATGGGCGCCCGAACGAGGCGGAGATTTGGCTGCACCGGTTCATGGAGGAGGATGTTCTTGCCGGGAAGATAGTTTCGCCGCGCGGCAAGATGAATCTGCTCGTAGCTCGCGCGATGGCGTCAGCGTTCAACAGGAAGCGGTTCGGAAAATGATGGAGCGCTTTGCCGCCAGGCAAACAGAAAGGAAAGTGAAATGCGCAAAGGGATGACAGTTGCACTCGTGGTTCTGGCATGTGTCGGGGCGTCGGCGGGAGCCGTCCGGCTTTGGCCAGGCGATGTGTTCAGCCTGAAGAGATTTCCGGGCGGGAAGTGGCCGGGTTGGCACTTGGACGCCGCGAAAGGAGCGCTAGACTTGCGAGATTATACAACGCTCGAAGTCGCAATCAGCAACCGCACGGCGCATGCTGTGCGAGTCTGCGTCAGCGTGAAGGGCGACGCCTTGCAGGGGCGTAGTCCGGAAGGTGCGCTAGAACTGCCGCCATCCGGCGAGGGCAAGTTCGTCTGCGATCTAAAGCCGGAACCTTGGCGGCTCGACAAGCCTCTTGAACTCGTCGGCATGCGGGGATGCCCGCAGGCCGGTGGCGCGTCCAGGATCTTCGACCTCTCGCGCGTTTCAAGTATTCATATTTTTCGCGGTGAAGGAGAGTCGCCCGACGACTTCGAGATTCTTTCGGTCAAGGCCCTCGATGAGAAACGCGAACAGATCGTCTTCAAGGCGGATGGCTTTCTTCCGTTCGTCGACAGGTTCGGACAGTTCAAGCACATCGACTGGCCGGGCAAGGTCCATACGGAGGATGACCTCGCACGTGCAAGGGAAGATGAATCGAAGTGGCTCGCCGGGAACGCGGCCGGCCCCGACCCGGACCGCGACAAATACGGCGGCTGGGCGAAGGGTCCGCAGCTAAAGGCGACGGGATTTTTCCGGACGGAGAAGGTCGACGGCAAGTGGTGGTTTGTGGATCCCGAGGGCCATCTTTTCTGGTCGCTCGGCATCGACTGTCTTAATATCGGCGAAGGCGTTACGGGCATAGGCTTTCGCGAGGCGTATTTCGAGTGGCTGCCTGCGAAGGACGACCCCTCGTTCGGCCGGTTCTACGGCGAGACGGGCTGGAAGGCCGCGCACGGCTTCTATGCCGAAACGAACCACCTGCCGTACGCCACATACAATTTCGCGGCGGCGAACATGCTGCGCAAGTATGGTGGCGACTGGCGGAAGGCATCCGTGGACCTTGCGCATCGTCGGCTCAGGGCGTGGGGTGTCAACACGGTCGGCAACTGGTCGCAACCTGAAATATACCTTGCGCGCCGCACCCCTTACACCATCAGCCTGTCCACGGCGGGGGCGCCCCGACTCGCCGGTTCGAAGGGCTGGTGGGGGCCGCTGCCCGACCCCGGCCATCCGGAATTTGCGCGAAAACTCCGCGAACGCGCGCGCCGCATGGCTGCGAAGATGAAGGGCGACCCGTGGTGCATTGGCGTCTTCGTGGACAACGAACTTTCGTGGAACGACCTTCCCGATCTCGCGGATGTCGCCGAGCGCTATTACGCTACGGTCGAGCGGATTCTCCGCGAAGAGCTGCCCAACCATCTCTATCTTGGCTCCAGAATCGCATGGGGCTCGCCGGCCGTCTACCGGGCGTGTGCGCGCCATGCTGACGTTGTATCGGTGAATGCCTACGCCCCGGTATTCAATCGCGATTTGCCTGCGGACGCCGAGGATAAGCCGCTTCTTAACGGCGAGTTCCACTTCGGTGCGCTTGATCGCGGGCTCTTCCACGCGGGGCTCGTCCCGGTAAAGGACCAGGCCGCGCGGGCAGGTGCGTTCAAGACGTATGTGAGAAGCTGTCTCGAAAATCCGCGTGTCATTGGCACCCATTGGTTCCAGTGGAAAGATCAGCCGCTTACAGGACGCTCTGACGGCGAAAACTACCAAATAGGCTTTTTGGATGTCGCCGACAGGCCCTATCCCGAAATGGTCGAAGCCGTCCGCGAAGTCTCGGCGACGATGTATCCGTCGCGGGCGGCGAAGTTCGACAGGGAGATTCTTGTCGAGGCGGAGGATTTCACGAAGAAGGGCGGCTGGGCGGTCGATACGCAGTTCACGCACAAGATGGGCAGCGCATACCTCATCGCGGCGAGCGCGGGCAGGCCTGTCGCCGACGCGGTTACGGCAGTCGAGATCCCCGAGGGCGGAGTATGGCGGTGTTGGGTGCGCACAAAGGACTGGGTTCCCGAGCATCATCCCGGCAGGTTCGCCGTGTCGATTGGCGGCAGGGAGTCGCGCGTATTGGGCGCTTCGGGCGAGCCGGGCTGGCGCTGGGAAGACGCGGGCGAATTTACGCTGGCCGCCGGGAAGGTGGAGCTGCGCCTCGTCGACAAGAGCGGGTGGTTCGCGCGCTGCGACGCCGTAATGCTGACAAAAGGCGATGCCGCGCCGCCGCAGGTGAACCGCCTTGACGGGCCGTCGGGCGTCACGGACGGCGGAGAATACGACGTCGTGGTCGTAGGTGCAGGAACGGCGGGCACGTGTGCGGCCATCGCCGCCGCGCGTTCAGGCGCCACTGTCGCGCTCGTTCACGACAGACCCGTGCTGGGCGGCAACGCGAGTTCGGAGATCAAGGTGCAGATAGAGGGTGCCTCCGTGGAACATCCGAACGCTCGCGAGACGGGCATCATCGAAGAAGCGCAGCTATTGCGCCTCGCGCTCGGCAAGAACGCGACGATCTCCGATGCGCTGCGCGTCCTGTCCGAAGGCGAGCGCAGGTTGTCCGTGTTCGGCTCGCGCCGCGTCATGCGCGTGGAGAAGGAGGAGCGTAGGATGTCCGCCGTGCTCGCGCGCGGCACGCTTGACGGCAAGTGGACGCGCTATCGCGGCAAGATGTTCATCGACTGCACGGGCGACGGCTGGCTCGGCTATTACGCCGGACTCCCTTACATGGCTGGTCGCGAGGCGCGCGGAATGTTTGCCGAGGCAGAGGCGCCTGACGCGGCGGATGCCGCCACGATGAGCGGGTGCATATCCGACGGGAAGTTCCGCTTCAACTCCGTCGTGCGCGATGCGCCGGTCGCGTTCGAGACTCCCGCCTGGGCAAGGGTGCTGCCGCAGGGCTTCTCGCGCAAATTGAAGCCCGTCCTTCATCAGTACGGCGGCTTCTCGCCCATGTGGTGGATGGAGCATCCCGGCGACGTGGACGACTTCGAAGACCCGGAGTTCGCGCGCGACGAATTGATTCGCTACTACGTGGCGTTCTGGGGATGGGGCAAGAACGAATGGGAGCACCGCGCGCTTTTGGCAAACGAGGAGCTGCTGACGATTCCATTCATCGACGGCCGGCGCGAGACGCTGCGGCTTGTCGGCGACTACGTCATGACCGGCAACGACGAGAAATCGGCGCGCATGTTCCCAGACCGCATTTCCTACGGCGGCTGGCCGATGGATACCCACGACCCGCTCGGCATGAAGGCCGTGACTTCGGACGGCTACTGGAAGCACCACCCGCCTCTACCCATATATTCGATACCATACCGCGTCCTTTACTCGCCGTCGCTCGACAATTTCTTCTTCGCCGGCCGCTGCCAGAGCGCGACGCACATGGCGCTCGGCTCTATCCGCGTAATGTCCACCCTCGCGACGCTCGGTCAGGTCTGCGGGACAGCCGCCGCCGAATGCGTGAGGCGCGGCGAGACGCCCAGGGATTTCGGCGAGCGGCACATCGCGGAACTCCAGCAGCGCCTTCTCAAGGACGACATGTACATCCCCGCGATCGAGAACGAAGACCCGCTCGACGTCGCGCGGACGGCCAAGGCGACGGCCAGCTCGTCGGGCGAAAGGATGTATTTCAGGACGTCGGAGCCGGTGGAGTGGTTCACGAAGACCCACCACATCGCCCACCCGAGCAAGCGCGTCGGTCATGACGGCTGGCTTTACGTGGAAGGCGCGACGCCCCAGAGCGTCGTCGACGGCATCTCGCGCCCGGTTCTCGACATAGCGCACGGCTGGGCGTCGGATGCGGCGAAGCCCCTCCCGCAGTGGATACGGCTCGACTTCGCCAAGCCCGCCACGATCGGCCAGGTGCGTGTCACGTTCAACAGCGACCTGCAGCAGCGCAAGCCCGACGCGCCAATGCCGCGCACGCTCGCCAAGGCGTACCGCGTCGAGGTGCTTTCAGGCGGCGAGTGGCGAAAGGTCGCGGAAGTCAAGGACAATTGGCGGCGGCTCGCCGTCCACGACTTCCCACGCTGCGAGGCGACGGCCGTGCGCGTGACGGTGACTGAGACATGGGGCGACCCCAGGGCGCAGATTTTCGAGATTCGTGCATATGATGCCGGGCGCGGCGTCGCCATCGACTCCGGCCTCCCCGCCGGCAATATCGTCTTTGACGGACAGGATGGCGACACGGTGCGGATTCATCAAGACTTGCGCGATACATTCTGCGAGTGGTTCTACTGGGCGTTTAGAGTCCGGGGTGCGGCCGGGCGCACGCTGACGTTCGAGTTCACCGACAAGAGTTTCGACGGCGGCCCCGTCGGCGTTCGCGGCCCGGTTGTCTCCAAGGACGGCGGCAAGACGTTTTCGTATCCGCTCGACGGCAAATGCGCGCACGGAGCTTTCACGTATGCATTCGGCGCGGACGAGGACGACGTCTGGTTCTACGAATGCCACCCGTATCTGCGGGAAAACTGGGACGCTTTCGCGGCCGCGCATTCTTCCGAGGCGGGCAAGTCGTTCGTCGCCGGGACGCTTTGCAGGTCGCCGAAGGGCGCTGACGTCCCGAAAGCGCGGTTCGGGTGTGTCGGCAGCGAGCCGCGACATCGCGTTTTCATGTGCGCGCGCCACCATTGCAGCGAGACGATGGCCAGTTGGGTGTTGGAAGGCGCGGCAGGGGCGTTCATGGGCGATGACGATCTGGGGCGCTGGCTGCGCGAGAACGTGGAGCTGATGATGGTTCCGTTCGTCGATTACGACGGATGCATGGCCGGCGACCAGGGCAAGTGCAGGCGTCCCCACGACCACAACCGCGACTACACCGCTTTCATCTATCCCGAGACGAAGGCCATCGCCGACTGGATCGACGACCATGCGAAAATGAAACTCGACGTTTTCCTGGACATCCACTGCCCGGGAATCAGGGGTCGCGAGCATGAATGCGTCCACACGGCATTCATGGACCCTTCGATACGTCCTGGCTCGGACGAGACGGAAGGGCGGTTCTCCGCGCTCCTCGAAAGATTGCAGTGCGGCACGATGCGCTATCGCGTCAGGGACGACATACCGTACGGGACGTCGTGGAACAACGCGAACACCTACAAACTCGGCTGGGGCGCCGCTTTGTGGGCGTGCCACGAGGTCAAGGGCGCGGGCGTCGCCCGCTCGATCGAAGTGCCGTTCGCAAACGCCAACGGCGCGGCAGTCACTCCCGAAACATGCCGCGAGCTGGGCAGGG
Source organism: Kiritimatiellia bacterium (assembly GCA_045545855.1). Taxonomy (GTDB): domain Bacteria; phylum Verrucomicrobiota; class Kiritimatiellia; order RFP12; family UBA1067; genus UBA1067. Next base: position 20,678 of record JAZQBR010000085.1, read on the forward strand.
ATCTGGCAAAGACAATTAAAGCATATCTGGAGGAACAGACATGAACTGTAGCATAATGCTGGGAGTGGTCGCGCTGTCCGTTCAAGCCGCAGGCGCGGCGATAAACATCGACACGGGGCGGCAGCTTTTCGTCGACGACTATCTTGTCGATTCGACGAATGGCGTCGTGCGTCATTGGAACAGGCCCGTCAAGATGGACGCGCCTGTCGTCGCTCCATGGAACGGCGCGGCGCCGAAGGTCACGGACACGAGCAGAATTTCGCCGTGGAGAGCGGCGACGGATGCGGAGAAGGCCGAGGGGCGCTTAAGGCCGGTAAGACTTACCGCCGCCACTGACGGCGGGCTTTGGTGGGACCCGACGAAAAGGAAATTCCGCCTGTGGTATCAGGCCGACTGGCTGGGCGACATCTGCTACGCCGAATCGGCGGACGGCGTGAAGTGGGAGTATCCCGATCTCGGCGTCGTTCCGGGCACCAACAGAATCTTTGAATACGATCTGATCGATTCCTGGTGCGTCTGCCCCGACTACGCTGCGGAAAATCCATACGCGGCGTGGAAGCTGCACATTTCCGCTCCTGGGATGTGGACGACCGATACGCTCTACGCCTCCGAGGACGGCATACATTTCGAGAATCTCGGTGTCGCCGGAATGTCGTGCGACCGTTCGACAATGTATTACGATCCGTTCCGTGGCGTGTGGGTGTTTTCGCTACGCGACGGGCGTCCCAAGGTCGGTCGCAGCCGCTGCTACTTCGCCTCGAAGGAATTTGGCGGCGATGCCTGCCACTGGTCTTGGCCGAAGTGCACCAATCAGGTGGAGAGCCTCGCAAAGTACGCGCCCCCCGAAGAGTGGCTCGTCGCGACGAACGGCGTCCGCCGCTCGCTCTACAGCTTCAATGCCGTCGCCTACGAGTCGCTGATGCTCGGCGTCATGGAAATACTCTACGCCACGCCAGGCGACAACGCGGATTGCGACAAGGCGGGGCTGCCTAAGCAGACCGCGCTGCATTTCACGTTCTCGCGCGACGGCAAGACCTACGAACCGCGCGAGGACGCCGACATTGCGCCGGAAGGCTGGGGGAGCGGCAAGTGGGACTCCGGCTACCTCTCGTGCGTGGGTGGCATCTGCGCAATCAATGACGAGCGTCTGTGGTTCTACTATACGGGGCTGCGCGGCGACGGCGAACGGCGCCGCGGACACTGCAAGGGCTGGTGGGACAACGGAATGTACTCCAACGGCGCCATTGGCGTCGCGACGCTCAGGCGCGACGGATTCGCCGGCATGGTCGCCGACGGCATGGGCGAGATCGTCACGAAGCCTGTCGTCTTCAGCGGCTCTCGGCTTTTCGTCAACGCCGAATGCCGGTTCGGATATGTGGAGGCCGAGATCCTCGACGCAGCCGGAAACCCGATTCCAGGCTACACGAAGGAAGACTGCGCGGCGTTCTGGCATGGCGATTCGACGAAGCGCGAGCTTGTGTTCAAGGGGCGCGATCTTTCGGCGCTCGCCGGGCGGGAAGTGCGCTTCAGGTTCCTTGTCCGCTGCGGCACTCTCTATTCGTTCTGGGTGTCGCCGACGGCCAATGGCGAGTCTCGCGGCTACGTGGCGGCTGGCGGCCCCGCCTATCGCGGCCTTCGCGACATGCTGCCGCCGGATGTCACGAAGTCACGAGAGTTCCCGGCGGACTATGTGACCAGGCCAGATCCTGTCGCGCACGACGTCAACACCCGCGCCGGGACGCTCGTATCCAGCATGGCCGTCGCGCCGAACGGGCGGCTCTGGGCCACGTGGTATTGCGGCGTATCGCCCGCCGAGGACCAGAACAACTATGTCGTCCTCGCCACTTCGGAAGACGACGGCGCGACGTGGACGGAGGTGTTCATCGCCGATCCTGACGGACGTGGCCCGGAGCGTCCGTTCGATCCGGAGGTATGGGTCGCGCCGGACGGTTCGCTCCGATGGACGTGGACGGACCGCATATGCCGCGACCTCGCGGGGCGCAAGGACAACGTCTATCCCGATATTCTTTTGATGTCCACGATTCCAGACGCGAATGTCGTTCCGTCCGAGCCGCCGCAGCCCCGCGCCATAGCGGAGGGTGTGATGATGTGCAAGCCGACCGTTTTGCACGACGGCACGTGGGCGTTCCCGGTCGCACATTGGGGCGGGCGACCCTGGTCATCGTGCCTGTATGCCTCGACGGACGGCGGCAAGACGTTCGTTCTGCGCGGCGGAGCGAAGGTTCCGCAGGAGGATTCAGAGTTCGACGAGCACATGTTCGTGGAGAAGAAGAATGGCGACCTCGTGTGCTATTCGCGCGTGAAAAGCGGCATCCGCGAGGCCGTTTCGAAGGACGGAGGCTTCACTTGGGGGCCTTGCGTCAAGTCGAAGCTGCCGCATCCGAGCGCGAGGTGCTTTGTCCGCAAGCTGAAATCTGGCGCGTGGCTTCTCGTCAAGCACGGCGGTCTTGACGAGGCGAAGCACCGCTCGCATCTCACCGCCTACATCTCGGATGACGAGGGCACGACGTGGAAGGGCGGGCTTCTTCTCGAAGAACGCCGGGGCTGCTCGTATCCCGATGGGCAGGAGGCGGAGGACGGCACGATATACATCACCTACGACTGGGACCGCTACAACGACCGCGAAATCTACTTCTGCACGTTCACCGAGGCGGACGTCCGCGCTGGAAAGGACGTGAGCGGCAAGGTGCGGCTCCGTCAAGTCGTGTCGAAGGGCAGGGGAAGACCAGTGCTTGAGCCGCAGTATGTCGGTGCGCCGCGCGCCGACCATCGCTGGAACCTTCGCAAGTGGCAGGGCGGCGCGGTAACGCTTGCCGCGCCCGGCGGCAGGTTGTGGAAGACGTGGTGCGCTGACGCCAAGCACGATTTCGACTCGCACGACGCGTATGCCGTGCTCGCGACAAGCACGGACGGCGGAAAGAAGTGGAAGGAGGTGCTGGTCGTGGATCCCGACGACTTCTGGCCACGCCGCCCGGAAAACGCGAAACTCGCGCTGGAGGACGGTCGCCTCGTATGGTCGTGGACGGATAAGGTTAGCTGGAACAAGGACGGCGCGGAGCAGAGTTGGCGCCTCGTGCTGGATGCAGAGCGCGAACCTTCGTCGGGCGACAGCCTCAAAGCGGAATTGGTCAAATGAATCTCAAACGCGCATCAACTGCCTACATTCTCCTGTCGTCGAGCCTCTGACGACCAGTGGCGCATCGACCAGTATCGAGCGCGGTGCGAGCGACGGTGTGCGTATGCGTTGCATGAGCGACGCGACCGCAATGCCGGCGAGCGTCTTCACGGGCTGGTGTATCGTGGTGAGCGGAGGAGTCACGAGGGTGGCGATTTCGCTGTCGTCGAAGCCTGCGACGCGAACTCTGCCGGGCACGGCAATCTTGAGCGCGGAGAGCATCTGCAGCAGCCGCGCCGCCGTGGGATCGTTGCGGCAGATGAATGCATCGGGTGCGTTGCGTCCGCGCATCAGCGAACGGAAGAACGCGTCGTCGGAGAGGTCCGTTTCGATCACGTATCCGCTTTCCCAGCGAAGGCCTGCGTCGATGGCCGCCTGAGCTACGCCCTGTATGCGTCCGCGGATGGTGTTGGCGTAGTCGGGGTGCGTGAGAAATCTCAGGTTGCGCGCGCCGCATTCTATCATGTGCCTGGCGATTCTGTAGCCTGAAAGGACGTTGTCGATGCCCACGAGGTCGTAGCGGCTCCTTTGGGGGAAGGGCAGGTAGTCGCGGTCGAGCAGCACCACCGGTATGTTCTTGGCGGCGAGGGCCGACAGCACCTTCTTGGTCGCCGCCGAAGATTCGGGTATCAGATCGACGCTCTCCAGAAACACCCCGGCGGTGCGGCGCGCCGCATACGCTTCTGCGAGCGCGATTGCCCACTCGCCGCGGTTGGCCGCGTCGGGCGCGGAGACATCGCCCAGCAGCACGTCGTAGCCCTTCGCCCGCGCCTCTGCGGCGATTGCGTCGCAAAGCCGCGTGAAGAAGTCTATCGACCGGTAGTCCGGCGCGATGATGCCGAGCGACCCCATCGCGTTCTTTGCCGCGAATGTGAGAAACGAGCCGGAGCCGACTCGCGACTCGAGCAGACCTTCGCGCTTGAGTTCCCTCAGCGCGCGCTCAATCGTCGGGCGACTGGCGCCAAAGCGCCGCGCGAGCGTCTCCTCGCTGGGGAATCGCTCCGCCTTTTCGTATTTTCCCGATAGAATGTCGCGCTTGAGCTCGCCTGCTATGGCGAGATATTTGCTGTCGCCTTTTGTCATGTTGCACATTATAGCATATTTCCACGATACTCACGAACCTGCAAATGCAGGTTTTAACTTGGCCGAACCCCCTTGCCGGGGAATGGGAGAATGGCCGCCTGGTGGTCGGCCCCTACCCTTTGGAGACGCGGCTTCCAGCCGCGTTGCCTCCCCTCT
>JAZQBR010000086.1:0-5834 GCA_045545855.1 Kiritimatiellia bacterium
GCTCTATTCCGTTCCAGGGCGGCGAGACGGAGGAGGTCTACTTCAAACTCTTCGACCTCGGCTTCGACGGCTTCTCCACCGACTACCCGAGCGTCATGTTCTCCGTCATCGGGAAACTCAAGGAAGGCAAGAAGCAATGACGAAACTCTTCGAAGACGAGGCGGTAAACCGGCGGTTCGGGAAGTTGCAGTGGCGGATGCTCTTCGCCACGATGATCGGCTACACGCTTTTCTATTTCATGCGCAAGAACTTCTCTTTCGCAATGCCCGGCCTCCAGCAGGACTGCGGCATATCCAAGTCGATGCTAGGCAACTTTCTCTTCTGGGGCGGAATAGTCTATGGCATATCAAAGTTTGTGAACGGAATCGTCGGCGACAGAGTGAAGCCGAGGCGGATGCTCTGTTTCGGGCTCGCCGCGTGCGTGCTGGTGAACGTCGCTTTCGGCTTCGCGCCGCAGATCGCTTCGCTCTTCGGGTATGACGCGACCGGCGCGGCCGAAGCCGCGAAGCCGCTAGTGTGGACGTTTGGTCTGCTTCTCGTACTGAACCAGTTTTTCCAGGGGACGGGTTTTCCGCCGTGCGCGAAGCTGATCGCGTTCTGGATACCGCCGAAGGAACTCGCGACGAAGATGTCCGTCTGGAACACGTCCCACTCTGTCGGAGGCGGCCTTGTCGCCAAGATATGCGGAGTGGTGATGGCTCTGGGCGTGGCCGGTTCGGCGAATCAGGGCGTAGGCATGTGGCGGTGGTGTTTCTGGTCGATGGCGGCGCTTGGTCTGGCCGGCCTTGTTGTCATGATTTTATGGCTGCCGGGCACGCCGGGAGAAGAGGGCCTGCCCGACCTGCCCGGCACGGAGGTGACGGGGAACGGGGAACGGGAAACGGGGAGCGGGGAACGGGAAAGTGTCATGCGCATGGTGTTTCTCAACCCTGTAATCTGGATGCTGGGGCTTATAAACTTCACAATCAACGCGGTAAGAGCGCTCGTCGCGGACTGGGGACCGACGATGCTGCAGGAGGCGAAAGGGTTCGACCCCAGCGAAACCGGCACGATAATAATGCTGTTCGAATTCGCCGGCATCGGCGGCATGCTGTTCGCGGGCTGGGCGACGGACCGCTTTTTCGGCGGCAGGGCGCCGCGGCTCTGCGTGTTTCTGATGGCTGTTACGGCGGCATTTCTCGCCGCGTTCTGGTTTTTGCCTGCGGGTGTCGCCGGCGCGGCGGCGCTGTGCCTGGGCGGCTTCTGCCTGTATGGTCCGCAGGCGCTCACCGGCGTGACGGCGACGAATATCGCGACAAAGGGCTTTGCAGGCACGGCCATCGGCTTCATCTCGCTCTTTTCCTACATGGGGGTTTCTGTGGCAGGCAAGGTTTGCGGCAGTCTGGCGCAGTGCTCGGGCGGCTGGCGGCTGCCGCTTCTCGTGATGGTGGCGACTGCGGCTCTTGGCGCGGTGTTTTTCGCGTTTCTCTGGCGTACGCGCGCCGACGCCTACGAGGTGCGCGCGGGCGGGGGTGGGCGGCCCGCTTGACCGCCTGTCGCCAGGTTGTGTTTTCGTGCAGGGTCTTGCCAGATTCCGAAATAACGGGGCATTCGCAAAAACCGGCGGGCTGGCGCCGGGCTCAAAAATATGATATAATATTCTCCTCATGAAGCGTGGAACAACTACAATCGAAGCCGCACAGGAGGAAGCCGTCTGATGAATGACGCCAAGCAAAACCTGATAGCATCATTTCAGGTCGATCACACCAAGATAGTCCCGGGCATATACGAGTCGCGCGTGGACGAAATAGGCGGCGGTTTTGCGACTACCTTTGACATTCGCATGAAGACGCCGAACAAGGAACCGGCGATACACCCGAATGCCATGCACACGATAGAGCATGTGGTGGCTACATTTCTGCGCAATGACGCCGAATGGAAAGATCGCGTCGTTTACTGGGGGCCGATGGGGTGCCTCACGGGGAGCTACCTGATTGTGAAGGGGCGTCCGAAGCCGCGTGAAATCCAGCCGCTCATGCTGCGCGCGTTCGAGTATCTGCGCGACTACGAAGGGAGCGTGCCGGGCGCGACGCCGGTCAATTGCGGCAACTGGCTTCTGCACGACCTGCCCATGGCGAAATGGGAGGCGGCGAAGTATGTGGAGATTCTCAAGACGGGCGCGCGCTACGAGTACGAGATGACGAAGCGTCTCGACACCATCGGGGGGACGTTCTACGATTCATGAGCGCCGGCGGTTCGACAGAACTTGAAAAGGCGGAGATCCGGCGCGAGATGAAGGCGCGGCGAAGGTCGCTCGCGGCAGAGGAGAAGGCCAGATGGGACGCCGCGATCTGTGAAAAGCTCAAGTCGAGCTTCTGCACCGGCGAAGCGGCGCGTTCGCCGCACTGTGGCGGCCTTTTGGCCGTCTATCTCGCCATGCCGGACGAAATAAACATCGACCCTTTCATAGAATATCTGCTTCGCTCCGGCTTTGAAGCTGTCGCGCCGCGCTGGAACGGCGAGACATACGATCTGGTGCGTCTGAAGGGGCTGGGCGAGAAGAACCTGCGCCGGGGGCCGATGGGCATACGCGAACCGGTTGGCGACGATACCGTCGACCCGAAAGAAGTGCATGCGTGGATCGTGCCGGGGCTGGCGTTTACGCGCGACGGCAAACGTCTCGGCTATGGCGGGGGATGGTACGACCGCTTTCTCGCCGCCGCGCCGGAGGACGCCGTCAAGATTGGCGTCGCTTATATGTTTCAAATCGTCGGCAAACTTCCCGCCGGACCGCACGATGCGCCAATGACCGGTCTTGTGGACGCCGGGAAGACAATTGCGGGTACCGGGCGGATTTGCCGCTGAATCTTCGCTTTTCGCGAAGCGGGGTGGAGAGGCTCGCCCGGCGGCAAGGCGGGCAAGCCTGCCACCTACCCACGGCGTTTTTAGATAGTCTGCCGAGGACTAAGCCCTGATTGCGATTCCGCCCCCGCTTGACATTTCGGCGTGTTTATGAGATACTACACTTGCCGCGCCATGGGCGGAGGGGCTCGAAGCCGCTGAATGGACGGGATTGTGGGCTGGGGCCCCGCTACCGGACCATCAGGCTGGCAGTGCGGCGAAGTTTCAGCAATGCGTCAGGCTGGAATCGGATAGAAGCACACAGCCAAATGAAAACTCCATGAGTCCGACTATTTACATCAAAGGAGGGATTTGATATACTTCCATTGACCGATAGATGAGTTGGGCGCGCGACTTGAGAAAAATGTGGGCGCGACTTGGTCAAGTCGGGCGCGGGACTTGGAGAAATCGCGCTCGCGACTTTGTCAAACAGCGCCCGCGACTTTGTCAAGTCGGGGGCGGGACTTTGTCAAGTCGGGCGCGGGACTTGGTCAGTGGCCAGTGAGGTCAGCGTAAACAGTCAATAATAGAAAGGAAATCTGGTATGATGGACGGGATTGTGGGCAAGGTCCCCGCTCCCGGGCCATCAGGCTGGCAGTGCGGCGAAGTTTTCAGCGAAGTGCAGTGCTGGAATCGGATAGAAGCACACAGCCAAATGAAAACTCCATGCGTAGCGCGGTTGACAGGCGCGGTGGAATTTGCTATCATACCATCATGAAAAACATATTAGCCATCTTCGCGGCCCTCGCGCTTAGCGCGCAAGCGGCGGCAGTACCGAGCCATACGTTCGAGGTTTCTCTCGAGAAAGACGCGTTTCTGCTTGACGGCAAACCGATACAGATACGGTGCGGCGAGATGCACTTCGCCCGCGTGCCGCGCGCCTACTGGCGCCACCGGCTTCAGATGTGCAGGGCGATGGGCCTTAACGCCGTATGCGCCTACATGTTCTGGAACTACCACGAAATGGAGCGCGGGGTGTTCGATTTCGAGGGTGAGAAGGATGTCGCCGAGTTCTGCCGGCTCGCCCAGGAGGAAGGGCTCTGGGTTCTCTTGAGGCCGGGGCCGTACTCCTGCGCCGAGTGGGAGTTCGGCGGGCTGCCGTGGTGGCTTCTCGACAAGGGGTCCGGCAAAGTAAGGCTGCGTACGCGCGACCCCGCCTTTCTGGAGCCTGCCAAGGCGTACCTCAGGCGTGTCGGGGCGGAGCTCAAGGACCTTCAGGTGACGCACGGCGGGCCGATAATCATGGTGCAGGACGAGAACGAATACGGCTTTTTCGGCGATGACGGCGAGTATATACGCGAGCTTTACAACGCAATGCGCGAGGCGGGGTTCGATGTGCCTATATTCACCTGCAATCCCGCATACCAGCTGAAGCGCGGGGCGATACCCGAGGTGCTGAAGGTGGTGAACTTCGGGGCCAACCCGAAGAACGGTTTCGCGCGCCTCAGAGAGGTGCAGCCGAAGGGGCCGCTGATGTGCGGCGAGTACTATCCGGCATGGTTCGACTCGTGGGGCCAGCGGCACCACACGAAACCGGTCAAGGCCATGCTGGACGATATCGACTACATGCTGTCGGCCGGCGGGTCGTTCTCGCTTTACATGGCGCACGGCGGCACGACCTTCGGCTGGTGGGCGGGCTGCAACTCGCCGTTCCAGCCCCAGACCTCCAGCTACGACTACGAGGCGCCGGTATCCGAGCAGGGGCGCGCGACGCCGAAGTTCTGGGCGCTCAGGGAGCTGATGAAAAAGCACATGGACGCGGAGGAGCGCGCGGCGCTGCCCGAGCCGCCCGCCGCGCTGCCGCTAATGGCGTTCGAGTCGGACGCCGAGGCGGAGCTCTGCGTATGGCGCGACAGGCCTTCGTACGACGAGCTCGAAAAGCACGAAAAGCCCCTGCCCATGGAGATGCTGGGCAGCGGCTACGGTCCGGTAGCGTACGGGGTGGGGCTGGAGGACGGCAGGGGAGGGCTTTTGAAGGCGCCGAATCTGCGCGACCAGGCGATAGTGCTAGACAATCTCAGCATGAAGTTTCTCGGTTTTCTCGACAGGCGGTACCCGAACCGCGGCGTGACGGTGCCGCCGGGCACACGGTACATCGCGATTCTCGTCACCCACATGAGCCGCTACAACTTCGGCGCGGCGATGAACCACTCCGAGAAGGGGCTTCTGCCGCCCGTGACGCTGAACGGCAAGGAGCTGACGGGCTGGGTCTCGTTCTGCTACGGGCCGGAACTCAAGCTCGAGCCGGCGAGCGAGTTCTATCGCAGGATCGTCTCGCCCGACACCCCGGGCCTCTACAAGCGCTTCATGGTGACGGCGCCTGCGGCGAAGGATACATATCTTCTCACGCGCGGCTGGAAGAAAGGCCATGTATGGGTGAACGGCCGTCCGCTCGGCCGTTTCTGGGGCATCGGCCCCACACAGACGATGTTCGTGCCGGGCTGCTGGTTGAAGGAAGGCGAGGCCAACGAGTTCATCGTTTTCGACTTCGGCGGCAACGTGCCCATGAAGGGGCTCAAGTTCGTCGACGAGCCGGTTTTGGACGAGATGCATCCCGAGGACGATTTCATAACGGCGCCGAAGCGCGACAGCGCGCCATACACGCCGCCGGCGAGCCCGACGGCGCGCGGGGAGTTCCCTAACAGCGTCGCCGCCCAGGAGGTGAAGCTCGCGAAGGCGGTGAAGGCGCGCCGCTTCGCGTTCATAATCGACACGGCCTGGCCCGAAGCGCGCGACCTTGCCGCCGTAGCCGAGTTTGAGATACTGGACGCGAAAGGCGCGAGCGCGCCGCACGACAAGTGGCGGTTCGTCTCGGTCTCGAGCGAGGAGACGGTGCGCGAGGACGCCGCGGCCGAAAACGCCATAGACGGCCAGATTTCCAATTTCTGGCATTCGAAGTGGGACGGACGGCGCGCGCAGGGTCCGCACTATCTCGTCGTCGACATGGGCGAAGA
>JAZQBR010000087.1:0-2494 GCA_045545855.1 Kiritimatiellia bacterium
CATGGCTACGATCCGACTTAACATCCTCGGGAATCGTAATCGTCACCTCGCGCGACAGGCGCGCGAGTTTCTCATCCGTTCGCAGGGCGGCGGTGAAATTCTTGGCCGCGCGGCTGCCGGCCTTGACGAAAAAGCGCCAGCCGAAAACCGCAGCGCCTGCGAATGTCGCCGCGATGACGGCGCGCGCCCAGGTCTCGACGGGCGCAAGATTGATGTTTATGAGCGCTATTTGCAGAAACGCGAGCGTCATGACGCCGGTCATGACGACATAGCGCGCGAGCGTGCGCACCGCCACCTGCCAGCGCGCAGCGCCGGCACCTACGACAACCTCGCCCATAGCGTTGGCCATCGAGCGCGTTATCTTGAATACAATCGCCAGCATCGTAACGAGTATCGCGTTCATGGCGAGCGCGAAAAACAGCCGTTTGTGGACGTCAAAGAACACCGAAAAACGGCTCCAGTCGCGCGCATCGAGAATCGAAAAGGCTATAGCCACAGCGATACTGAGAACCCCGACCACGGCGATTTGCAGAAGCTGGCGGTGGACGAGCCTGCGGCGCGACGACGAGCCCGACGTGCGGTAGCGTTCGAGAAAGCCGCGATAGCCGCTGAGTATCTTCGCGATGCGCCCGGGACACTTCGACTCAACGTACTCGCCAGCCCTGCCGGAGAGCTTTATCATCACGGGGTTGAGCAGCGTCGACAAAAGCGACGCGCCTACGACAATCTGATAGATTGGCTTGGTTACGTCGCCTGTCGCCGTCACGTACATAAGCGCGACCATGTAGGCGAACTCGCCTATCTGGGCCAGCGACATGCCCATCTGGACGGAAGTCTTGAGATCCACGCCCGACAGCACCGCGCCCAATGTGCAGTTGACAAACTTGCCGCCCACGACAAGGAGCGCGAGAGCGATTATCGCCGGCAGATTGGCCCAACATTCGGCCGGATTGACGAGCAGCCCGATCGAGACGAAAAACACCGAAGCGAACATGGTCTTTAGAGGCGCGACAAGCCGCGAGAGGCGCGCGCGCACCTCTGAGCCCGCCCCCACGACACCTATGAGAAACGCGCCCAGGGCGAGCGGATAGTCGAACCGGCAGGCGATGTAGGTGACAAAATAACAGCAGCCGAGAAGCGTCAGAAGAAGCGCCTCGTCGTCCCCGCGTCTGGCGACGGACGTGAGAAAGCGCGGTATCAGCATAAGGCCGAAGAAGAACGTCGCGAGAAAGAAGACGAAAAGCCCCCCGAGCGAGGCGGCCACGTCTGCCAAGCTCATGCCGCGCCCGCCGGCGACACCGGTTATGAGCGCTATGACACCGACGCAGAGGATGTCTTCGCAGACCGATGTGCCAAGCACGTACTTGACGAACGGGCGGTCGCCCCACTTCATCTCGTCGATAACCTTGGCGAGAAGAGTCGTCGCAGAGTCGCATATCGAAGCGCCGAGAAAGAGCGAGGGTACGGTATCCCAGCCGAAGAATGTGCGCCCGGCCGTGTAGCCCAGCCACATCATGACCACGGTGTCGAGAAGAGCCGTGGGCATCGCGACGTGGCTCACTTCTTTGAGCCTCGAGGTCGACAGCTCCAGGCCCATCGTAAACATCAGAAAAAGTATGCCCATCTGGCCGGCGGTATGCACCGACGTCTCGTCGACCAGAAACGAGCCGACCCAGGTGTGACGCGAAAGCAATACGCCCGCCAGAATGTAGCCGACGACCTTCGGCCACTTCAAGCGGGCGAACAGAAGAGAAACGGACCCCGCGACCGCCATAAGCATCGCGAGGTCCTGAAGGAACGCGCCTTCGTGCATCAGGCGTCAGCCCCTCACTTCACAACCTTGCGCCCGCCCCATCCGGCAGAAGTCGCATTGCCCTTCGCGGCCTCGTGCGGCCTCAAAGAGCGCACAGCCGCGCCGGCCAGCCACATCTCGTGGTTGTGCAGCTCGGCGAGCTTGGCGAGCATCTTCTCCTTGTAGTCAGCGCAACCGGTATCGCGTATGACCTCCTTGGCCTCGTTCATCGACTTGACGCTCTTGTAGAGGCGCTTGAAGACCGGCAGCGTGGCCTTCTTGAAGATCGGGCGCCACTTGAGCGCGCCGTGCTGGGCGGTCTGCGAGCAGTTGCCGTACATCCAGTCCATGCCATTCTCGTCGACGAGACGTATGAGCGACTGGGTAAGCTCCTCGCAAGTCTCGTTGAACGCCTCGCTCGGGCTGTGGCCGTTGGCCCTGAGGGTGTAATACTGCGCCTCCATAACGCCGCAAAGCGCACCCATCAGAATGCCGCGCTCGCCGACGAGATCGCTCGTGACCTCTTTCTCGAAAGTAGTCGGGAAGAGATAGCCGGAGCCAATCGCAATACCTATAGCGAGAGTCAGATCCATCGCCTTGCCCGTAGCGTCGCGGGCGACCGCATACGAGCTGTTGATTCCCGCGCCGTTGAGGAAGTTGCGGCGCACATTCGTGCCTGAACCCTTGGGCGCGACCATGATC
>JAZQBR010000088.1:0-25028 GCA_045545855.1 Kiritimatiellia bacterium
CATGGCTACGATCCGACTTCACGATATACGACCTCGCCGAGATATATATAAACGCCGGCCATCGCGGCATTCTGGTCGCGATGAAGCCGGCGGACCTCGACAAGGCGCTCGCCGGGTTGACGGTGCCGGTGTCGGTCGCGATCGGGTGACGGCGGCAGTCGACTTTTCGCACATTCGCACTTGACAAGACACGGCGTTTTGGTGTATATTGTCCGCACCATGAGAGCCGCATGCCCGGCTCAAGGGCTGCAAAAGTAAAGAAACAGAAGAAGAGAACACAGAGAATGGGCAAGAAGCTGCTGATAGTGGAGTCGCCGGCAAAGGCGAAGACGATAGGCAAGTATCTTGGCGGAGATTTCACCGTCAAGAGTTCCGTCGGCCACATACGCGATCTGCCGACTGAAGGCGGCGCGATAAAGATAGCCCCGGCCGGCGAGGGCAAGTGGTCGTTCACGCCGACATACGTCGTGTCGAAGGGCAAGGAGAAAGTCGTCGCCGAGCTCAAAGAGGCGGTCAAGAAGTCCGACGAAATATACCTCGCGAGCGACCCTGACCGCGAGGGCGAGGCGATAGCGTGGCACTTGAAGGAGGTTCTGTCGCCGGTCGCCGGCAAGAAGCCGTTCCACCGCGTGACATACAACGAGATCACAAAGCCGGCGGTGCTGAAGGCCGTAGCGGAGCCGCGCGACATAGACATGCCGAGAGTGGACGCGCAGCAGGCGCGCAGGATACTAGACAGACTCGTCGGCTACAAGGTGTCGCCGCTTTTGTGGAAGTACATACCCTGCGCGAACAACCGCAGTCTGAGCGCGGGGCGCGTGCAGTCTGTGGCGCTGAGGCTTCTGGTCGAGCGCCAGAGGGAAATCGACTCGTTCGTGCCCGAGACGTATTACCTGATGGGCGTAGAGGCGAAGAAGCGCGGTGCGGCGGGCGAGGCGTTCGTAGCGAAGCTGTCGCGCTGCGACGGCGAGAAGCCGGACGTGCGGGCCAAGCAGACGGCCGACAACATGCTTCTCGACCTCGCCGGGGCGTGGCTGGAGGTGTCGGACATAAAGGCACAGCCGAAGGTTCGCCACGCACTGCCGCCGTTCACGACGTCTACACTGCAGCAGGCGGCGTCGAGCGTGCTCGGGTTCTCGCCCGGCAAAACGATGAAACTCGCCCAGTCGCTGTACGAGCGCGGCCTTATAACATACATGAGGACCGACTCCGTGAACATCTCCGAGCTGGCGCGGGCGGCGGCGAAGAGCTTTATTGTCGAGAACTACGGCGAGGCGTACTACCCCGCGAAGCCCAATTTCTTCAAGTCGAAGGCCGATGCGCAGGGTGCGCACGAAGCGATACGCCCGACGAATGTCGCGCTCGCGCCGCAGGCCGCCGACATGGAGTCGGCCGAGCAAAGGCTCTACGACCTTATATGGCGGCGGTTCCTGGCGAGCCAGATGGCCGATGCCAAGACGACTGTCAAGACAGTGTCGCTTGCGGCGAAGAAGCCCGCGCTCGCGCACAGCTACCTCTTCACGGCGAGCGCGACCGAAATCGACTTCGACGGCTTTCTGAAGGTGATGAAGATGACGCACAAGCGCCGTCCGTACGGGTCGGCCGTAGAGGAGGAGGACGACGACAGCGACGAGGTGAAAGAGCTGCCGAAGCTGGCGGTCGGCGAGGGGCTCGATGCGGCGCGGTGGCTCGCCGACGAGAAGAAGACGAAGGGCCCGTCGTATTATTCAGAGGCGTCGCTCGTCAAGGCGCTCGAGGAGAACGGCGTCGGGCGCCCGTCGACATACGCCCAGACTATCGAGACGCTCAAGGCGCGCGAGTACGCCAAGAACGAGAAGCGCAAGCTCATGCCGCTGGAGCGGGGCATGCTCGTCAGCGACTGGCTCACTAAGAAGCTCGACTCGCTTTTCAATGTCGGTTACACGGCCGAGATGGAGGCCGAGCTCGACAAGGTGGAGGAGAAGGGCGAGCCAATGAACGAGATGTTGAGCGAGTTCTACGTGAAGTTCGCGAAAGCGCTCGAATCGTGCCGCGAGCCCGCGCCGGACAAGGAGAAATTCGACGTCGTTTTCGCCCTTCTGGATCAGGTCAAGGCATGGAAGGAACCCAAGACCGTCGGCAAGCGAAAGTACGACGACAAGGCGTTCGTGGAGAGCGTCCGCCGGCAGGCAGAGAGCGACAAGCCCCTGAGTGCGCGGCAGCTGGAGTTCCTTGTGCGCATGGTGGTCATGTACTCCGCGCAGATACCTGACGCGGAGGCGAAGCTCAAGGAGGCCGGCATCGGGGCCGGCCAGCCGCAGGTCGAGCAGAAGGCCGACGAAGAACTGGTCAAGTACTGCTTCGAGACCATGGACCGCATCGGCGGCATGATGAAGAATCCGTTTCTCAAGAGCCTCAGGGAACAGGTCGACCGTGGTCGCGGACTTTCGCCCAAGCAGTTCACGGTGCTGGCGAAGGCAGTCGGCGAGAATGCGTCGGCGCTCCCGGACTGCGACGAGGTGCGCTCGAGGCTGGTGGAGTTTGTGCCGGGCGGGTTCACGCCCGTCGAGATCGACCCTTCGGTGCCGGCGCTCCTGAAGCTGATGGACAGCGTAACGGAATGGCGCGAGCCGGCGCGCAAGGGCAAGAAGGTCTACGACGACAAGGGCTTTGTCGCGTCGCTGGCAGAGCAGTATTCGCGCCGCCATTCGCTGAGCCCGCGGCAGGTCATGGCTCTCAAGCGCGTCGCTGTCGCCTACAAAGACAAGATACCCGACTACGAGACGCGCACTGTCGGCCTTGGGCTGGACAACATACCGTCGAGCCGCGACAAGGACGCGGAGGTCATGGAGGGCGTCGAAGGATCGTCCGAGGGCGCCCGCCCGAGGAGGAAGCGTGGCGACGACGCCTAACCACGCTACGCTTGCCGACCCGCTCGTCCGGCGATTCGAGGAGCATCTCGCAGGCGAGCGAAACGCGAGCGACCACACCCGCGAGGGCTACCTGGCCGATATAGCCCAGTTTGCGGCGGTCACGTGGGGCGCCGGCGCCGAGCCGCCTTTCGCGTGGGCGCGCGTGGATGAAGCCGCCGCGAGGCGTTTTCTTGCCGTGCTCGCCAAAGACGGCGTGGCGGGGACGACAATCCGCCGAAAGATCGCCGCCGTCAGAACGTTCTACCGTTTTCTTCAGCGCGAGCGCGAGGCGATTGACAATCCGTTCTCGATGTTGCGTGGGCCGCGAAAGACGAAGCCTCTGCCGAAGGTGCTCTCGGTCGAAGAGGTGCGGCGTTTTCTGGAGCGCCCTGCGAAGGATATGGCCGAGGGCACACTCGGCAAGTACGCGGCACTCAGGGACGCGGCCATATTCGAGTTTCTTTATTCGACAGGCTGCCGCATCAGCGAGGCCACGGCGGTCAAGTGGGGCGAGCTGGACTTTTCTCGCGGCACGGTAATAGTGACGGGTAAGGGCGCCAAGGACAGGCTCGTCATACTCGGCGCCCCGGCCCTCGCGGCGCTGAACAGTCTGCGAGCAGAAGTGTCGGACATCCGGCCGGATCTCGCCGTCGATGACGCGGACGTCTTTCTCAGCGACACCTTGCGGCGCATTTCGCCGCGCTTCGTAGAGCGGCGCATGAAGCGCTATCTCGCCGAGGCGGGGCTCCCGCCCGACCTCTCGCCGCACAAGCTGAGGCACAGCTTCGCGACACATCTTCTGGATGCCGGCGCCGACTTGAGGAGCGTACAGGAGATGCTCGGCCACGCCTCACTGTCGACGACGCAAATCTACACCCATGTCTCGGTCGAAAGACTGAAGGACGAATATATGAAAGCACACCCGAGGGCATGAGCGGCCGCAAGACAGATACGGCGCTGATGGTCGCCCCGTATGTCGCCTGGATGGCGCTGATGCTTGGCCTGCCGGCGGTCGGGGTGCCCGACGGCCCCGGCTATGCGATACGGGCGGGCGTCTCGGCCGCTCTTCTGACAGCGGCCGCGTGGAGGTTCCGTTTCTGGCGCGGTCTGAGGCCGGCCGATCTCGTATACGGCGTCGCGGCCGGCATTGCCATGACCATACTTTGGATTGTGCCCGAATACAGCGAGTTTTACCGGCGTTTTCTGGTAATAGGCGATGTTCCTTCACCGGCGGCGCCCCAGACATCGCCGTACGACCCCGCTGTATGCGGCTGGGCGGTGACAATCGCCCGCCTAGCCGGGAGCGCGTTTGTAATCGCCCCGGCGGAGGAAATGTTCTTTCGGTCCTTTCTCTACCGCCGCCTGCAGGCGGCAGAATGGCGCGATGACAGCCTGAGACGGCGCTTCGATATGTCGGCGTTTCTATGGACGGTAGCGCTCTTCTCTCTGGAGCACAACCGGCTCGCGGCGGCCGCGGCGGCCGCGGCGGTCTACGGCTTCGTTTACATTAAGCGGGGGCTGCCCGCCGCGATTGCCGCTCACGCCGCAACGAATTTTCTTCTGGCCTTGTATATTCTGGTGTTCGATGCGTGGTCGTTTTGGTGAGTGAAACCGGCGGTTTTTTCACGCGCGATACCAAATCGCCAGCCTGAAGTCAAGAAAAACATCGTAACATTATCGTAACATTATCGTAACAAAAAAGTTACGATAATGTTACGATAATGTTACACATCTTTTTTTGAAATATGCCATAATGTTCCCGTCGGCAAAAAACAACAGGAGCAGTGGCATATGAAAGAGTATACAAGACAGTCGAGAAGGTGTTACCGCGGCGCGGCGGAGCCGCTCACCGAAAGACACGTGCAGGCGATATGGTACGATCGCGACCTCAGGCCTGCGAACCTCGTCACGCGGGAGGGCGAAGTCGTGAGCGTCATCCACCCCGGCGAGTGGAACCCCGGGTCGGGGCCGGATTTCAGAAACGCCGTTCTTGAGGTAGGCGAGTACCGCAGGCGGCTCATAGGCGACGTGGAGGTTCATCTCGCGCCCAGCGACTGGGAGGCGCACGGCCACGGCGGCGATCGCGCCTACGACAATGTAGTCGCCCACGTGACATGGCTGTGCGGGCCTTCGCCGGCGACGCTGCCGGAGGATGCGGTGACGATCTGTCTCGGCAAGGCGATGGCGGCGAACGCCGGCTTTTCGCCCGAGCAGGTGGATCTGACGGCGTACCCCTACGCGAAGTTTCCGTCGGCAGACAGGCCGTGTTTTCGCCACATCGGCGGCGACCCGCAATTCGCGGCCGGGATACTGGGGGCCGCAGGCGAGCACAGGATGCAAGTCAAGGCGCGGCGGTTGAGGGCGATACTGGCGGCCAGGCCGGGCGAGCGCGAGCAGATATTCTATGAAGAGGTCATGAACGCGCTTGGTTACAAGAAGAATTCGCGGGGCTTCAGAAAGGTCGCCGGGGCGGTACCGCTGTCGGTAATCGAGGCGGAGCCCGACAACGCCGAGATGGCGATGCTCGCGGCCGGGGGGTTCATCGACTGGGACATGGACGGCGTAAGGCCCTGGAACAGCCCGGAGCGACGACTCAAGTCGGCCGCGCAGCTGTTCGCGTCCGCCGGGGTGATGTACATGGCGGACGTAACGTCGTTCGAGCGTGCTGATGTGCGGATGATGGTGCGTTCGCTTACCGGTTTAGGGCTGATGGGGCGCGGGCGTGCGGCAGCGGTCATAGCAAACGTCATACTGCCGTTCGCTCTCGCCGAGGGCCGGGCGGCCGAAGTACCGGTGTGGCTCCCGCCCGAGGATTTGTCGCTACCGGTGAAACTCACGGCCTTTAGGCTTTTCGGTCGCGACCACAACCCTGCCGCGTTTTACGCGACAAACGGGTTGCACGTGCAGGGCCTGATTCAGATACACAGAGACTTCTGCCTGCAGGTGCATCCGGACTGCGAATGCTGCGCGCTCGCGCACGACCTGGAGGTGGCTGCGGGCGGCGCGGGGCGCGCCGCCGCCGCAAGATAGAAAACGTACGGAATACAGGAAAGGAGAAAGTGCAATGCTGGCCAGATGCTACAGCGGCGCGGTCAACGGAGTTGACGCGCTCTCGGTCGAAATCGAAGTAAACTCCACGCGCGGTACGAGTTCGTTCGCGATTGTGGGGCTCCCGGACACGGCGGTAAAGGAGGCGAAAGACCGCGTCTCAACGGCGCTTAAGAACTCGGGCTACAGATCGAAGGAGGAGTTCGCGGTGACCGTGAACCTCGCGCCGGCGGACGTAAAAAAGGAAGGGCCGATATACGATCTGCCGATTGCAGTGTGCCTGCTCAGCGCGACGCAGCGGCTTGCAAACAACAATCTCGAGGATTACGCGCTCGTCGGCGAACTGTCGCTCTCGGGCCGGGTGCGGCGCGTGAGGGGGATATTGCCGATAGTGATGGAAATGCGCCGGCTCGGCAAGAAGGCCGTTCTCGTGCCGGAGGAGAATGTTGACGAAGCGAGCGTGGTGACCGGCATAGACGTAATACCCGTCGCGACGCTGCGCGAGGCCGCGCAATACCTCGGCGGAGAGCTGAAGATAGAGCCGGCTTTCACAGATCTCGCCAATCTGGTAGAGAAGGGGCGCGGGCGGGGCGACGACTTTGCGGACGTCAAGGGTCAGCTTATCGTGAAGCGCGCGCTCGAGGTAGCCGTCGCCGGCGGGCACAATGTTCTCATGATTGGCTCGCCAGGCTCGGGCAAGACCATGCTTGCGCGGCGCATACCCTCGATATTGCCGCCAATGTCCGTCGAAGAGGCGCTGGAAGTATCACGCATCCATTCTGTCGCGGGCCGGGAGAAGGGCGGCGGGACGTTTGTGACGACGCGTCCTTTTCGCGCGCCGCACCATACGGCGAGCTCTATAGGCATACTAGGCGGCGGGGCCCACCCGGTGCCGGGCGAGGTTTCGCTCGCCCATCGCGGAGTGCTGTTTCTCGACGAGTTCGCCGAGTTCCCTCGAAGCACGCTCGAGACGCTGCGCCAGCCGCTGGAAGACGGGCACGTCGGCGTCTCGCGCGCGGCGGCGGCCTGCGACTACCCGTCCCGCTTCATGCTGGTGGCGGCGATGAATCCGTGTCCGTGCGGCTATTTCAACGACGAGACGAGAGAGTGCCGTTGCACGCAGTCGCAGATTCTGAAGTACCAGCGGCGGGTGTCGGGTCCGCTGCTGGACCGCATCGACATACAGGTCGGTGTTTACGCCGTGCCTGCGAGAGATCTCGACGCCCTCGAGCCGGGCGAACCGAGCGCCGCCATAAGAGAGCGCGTCGTGGCGGCGCGCGAGATGCAAAAAGCGAGGTATGCCGGGCAAAGCGGCGTAGTGACGAACGCGGACGCGAAAAGCCGCGATCTCAAGGACATCTGCAAACTGACCGACGCGGCCGTAGCGAGGCTGCGCCGCACGATGGAGGAACTGTCGCTCTCGGCGCGCGCGTATGACAGGATACTGCGCGTGTCGCGCACGATCGCCGACCTCGCCGGCAAGGACGCCGTCAGCGAGGAGGATATAATGGAGGCGTCCTCCTATAGAAAGCTTGACGCCGGCGGCGACTCGTTCTTCGCGTAAGCGCGGGCGTCTGTCAACAACACAAACAAACACCAAAAAGGAGACACGACCATGAATGAAAACACAAGCACGACGCCGGGCGCCAGGACCGAGGTCCAGACCCCGCAGTACCGCCCTACGCTCGCGTTCTACCGGGCGAACCCCAAGGGCAGCGGGAGCGCCCTCAAGCTGGAGCTGCACCCCGCCCACGGTCCGGTCGACGGCAGCATAATGGCCACAATGGCCAATCAGCGCACCGTCGGCGACAGACGCGGGCCGAAGCCTACATACGCGACCTTCAACTGGGAGCAGGCGATATGCGTCAAGCTCGACTTTAACGACCTGACGCAGATTCTGCAGGTTCTGCGCGGCAAGGCCGAGTCGCTCTGCGACGGCAAGGGCCTCTACCACGCGACGGCGCGCCACTCGACGCGCATCTGCCTCAGACACTGCATCGAGCCGTACAGCGGCTATTCGCTCGACCTCTACCGCAAGCCGAATGAGGGGGACGAAATCCACTCGCACATACTGCTGTCGGCGAGCGAGGCGTACGGCCTCGCGGCAGCCGTCGAAGGCTCGCTCGGGGTCGTCTGCTTCGGCATACCGGCCGTGATACCGCACGACACGACGGCGTACAGAAGCGAGGCGAGGAGGATGCGCGATGCACCGGCCGCATAGCGGGGTCAACATAGGCGTCCAGCACGGCGAATGGGGCGAGGACGTCGCGGCGGAATGGCTCCGGACGAGGGGCTATGAAATAATAGACCGCAACGTCCACCCCTGCCGGGCCGACCGGCGCCTGGAGCTGGACATAATCGCCTACGACCGCGAGCGCGACATAATCGTGTTCGTCGAAGTGAAACAGCATGCGCAAAGGAGCGGGCTGCAGAGCAGGCTGAGAAGCGTCGACAGCCGCAAGTGCGCCAAGGTGCTTCGCGCGTGCCTGTCTTGGCTCAGGTGGAACCGCTGGCGCGGGGCGTACCGCTTCGATGTCGTCGAGGTGTACGGCTCGCCGGGGGCCCGCGCGAGCCCTGAGATAGACCACATAGAACGCGTCAGGCTTTTCAAGAACCGCGAGCTATTCGTGAACTGGTGCGACTAGCCGGCCGCGGCGGCGGACGGATCAGGGGTACTCGATCTTGCGCTTGGGCGGCTTTGCGCCGGGGAGCTTGTAGCCGTTCTCGGCCTTGAGACGCCGCACGAGCGACGACACGCCGTTGGCCCATTTCGCCGGATATGGCGGATTGTACCGCTTGCCGAATTCGGTTATGTCGCCTTTGTAGTGGCGCTTGATCGTGCCGGCCGCCCACATGGCCTGGATGTAGAACGACTTCGTGCCGTCCTGGTAGCGGTGTGCCGGGTGGCCGGAATTCATCGGCCCGCCGATGCCGAACTCCAGGCCAGGGCGCCCGTTCTCGTGACGGCGTATGGCGGCGAGAAGCCATGTGCGCTCCTCGTCGAGGTCGTAATTGACCGCGACTTGCCTTATCATGACCCATTCACGGGCCGGGACGAGCGGCTTCTTCGCGCCGGCTGCGGCCCCGCCGAGAGCCGCGAGAGCGCCCAAAGTCGCCGCTGTCGCTATGGCCATAGATTTGCTCATGAAGCAATTATATCATATTTCATCCGCCAAGTGACGAAAAATGTGGTAAAATATACGACATCATGGCAAAAGGATTGATAGCAGCATTCGCCGCGCTGGCCTTGGCGGCTGGCGCGGGCGCATACGAGTGGGCGGGCATATCGCCCGAGACGCGCATGGGGGGACGCATGGTTTCGCCCGGGTATCTGCGCGGCAAGGTCGTGCTTTTCGACGTGCGGGACTACGCCGACCCCGCGAACGCCGAGGTTCTAAAACGCCTGCAGACGCTTTGGGCGGCATACAAAACCAAGCCGTTTATAGTGCTCGGCAGCCACCGCGGCCCGGCCGGCCGGGAGAAGGTGAGGGCGACGATGGACAGGCTCGGCCTCACCTACCCCGTCTACGCAGGCGCGCGGCTTGATGGCGGCGAGCTCGCCGAGGCGGGGGACGCGCCGCGGATATATGTAATCGACTCGACCTGCTCGCGCCGCCTCTACACCGGCGCCGACGACCGCGCCGCCACCGGCGTCGTAGGCAGCGCCATCTTCGCGTCGCGAATGCCGATGGGCGCGAAGCAGTGGAAGTTCCAACTCGACTACGAGCTGGAGAATCTGCCGGGCCAGGCGTACCTGCGGCTGCGCGATCTGATGGCCGACGATAAGACATGGGCGGAGATGAAGAGTCGCTTTCCGGCGGATGCGAAACGCTATGAGGCTGCGCGCACGAGGATGTCGGAGGACGACGACATTAAGCGCCTCGCGAAGCTCGTGGAACTCGCGCGCCTCGTCAAGGACCGCGACACCGACTCGGCTGCGGCGCGCAAAATACGCCAAGAGCATCTGGAGCGCGTCGAGGAGAAGTATGGCGATCTCAAGAAGAGCGCGAACCCCTATGTCTCGCAGGAGGCTAAAAACGCGCTAGTGGACATTCTCTTTGCTAAATTATCACTTGAAAGGACACAGAAATGAAGAAAGCTGCAATTTTCGCTGCGGTCGCCGCAGCCGCATGCGTCGCGACGGCGGCCAAGTGGAATCTGGACGAGTCGAAGTGGTACTCGGGCCCTAAGCTCACCGAGGCCGATCTCGTCGACAAGGTCGTCTTTGTCGACATGTGGGGGGTGCACTGCGGGCCGTGCAAGGCTCTGCTGCCGTCGATGCAGAAGTACTGGAGCAGTTTCAAAGCCAAGAACTTCGTGCTGATCGGCTCACACTGCCAGGGTCGCGAGGAGGGTCTCGTCGCGCAGCTCGTTAAGGAAAACGGCCTCACATACCCGATCTACGACTGGGCTGGGCTTGCAGAGGGGGCGCCGAAGAACCCGACAGGCGGGTTGCCTTTCATGTATGTTGTCAATCACCGCGGCAAGGTTGTCTACGCAGGCAACAACCACCACGCCGCCATAACTGCGGCGCAGGAGGCTATTTTGGCGATCGGCCAGCCGCCGTCGCTCGTGGGCGGGCTGGCCTTCGACAAAAAGAGCCCCTACCGCGGCATAGACAAGCAGCTAGTCATAGGCAAGAACATCGCGAGCGTCGTCAAACGGCTCGAAAGCGACATCAAGAAGGCCGGCACCAAGTCGGCGACCCCGGCACAGAAGGCCGCCGCCAAGGAGGCGGAGGAGATTCTCGCCGCGATTTCAGAGGGGCGCGACGAGGCCAAGGCAGAGATTGAAGAGAAGAAATCGGCGAATCCCGAAGAGGCGCTCAAGCTGATGAAGCTGTTCATGAAGACCTTCCCGAAGGAGGGTGCCGAATACAAGGAGGAGCTGCCCGCTCTGGTCGAGAAGGCGAAGGCCATGAAGGCCGCCGCCAAGCCGGCGAAGCGGCAAAAGAAGCAATAAGCAGCAATAATATCGCACTGAACATGGAGTTTCTGAAAATGGAGATGGAGAACATAACCGAAATACTAGAGCGCAACGCCAGGGAATGGCCTAATGAAGTCGCGCTCGTCGAGATTGACACGCCGGACGACGGACGTCACAAGACCTGGAAGGAGGCGGAGCTGGTGGAGTCCGTCCCGGACCGGACATACCGCGCCGACATGACGTGGCGCGACTTTGACGAGAAGGCCAACAGATTCGCGAACTTTCTTCTGTCGCGCGGATACAAGAGGGGCGACAAAATCGCCATTCTCCTCATGAACTGCCTTGAGTGGTTGCCAATCTACTTTGGCGTCCTAAAGGCGGGCTGCATGGCCGTGCCTCTCAATTTTCGCTACACTTCGGACGAGATCAAGTACTGTCTCGAGCTTTCGGACGCGGGCGCGCTGGTGTTCGGCCCTGAGTTTACCGGACGCATCGAGCAGATCGTAGACCGCATCACGCAGGTCAGGACGCGCCTCTATGTCGGCGGGGACTGCCCGACATTCGCGGAGTCGTACCGCACGCTCATCTCCTACTGCTCCTCGCGCTCGCCCTCCCTGAAAATGACGCAGGACGACGACGCGGCCATTTACTTCTCGTCCGGCACGACAGGCTTCCCCAAGGCGATCGTCCTGCAGCACCGTTGCCTGATGCACAGCTGCCGTGTTGAGCAGAACCACCACGGCCAGACGAGAGACGACACGTTCCTCTGCATCCCGCCGCTTTACCACACCGGCGCCAAGATGCACTGGTTCGGCTCCTTTCTCGTCGGCGGAAGGGCGGTGCTCTTGAAAGGCGTGCGCCCGGAGTGGATCCTCCGCGCCGTCAGCGAGGAGCACTGCACGATCGTGTGGCTGCTCGTCCCTTGGGCTCAGGACATACTCGACGCTATCGACCGCGGCGACGTGAAGCTTGAGGAGTACAAGCTAGATCAGTGGCGGCTCATGCACATCGGGGCGCAGCCCGTCCCGCCCTCGCTCATCAAGCGCTGGAAGAAGGTCTTTCCCCACCACGAATACGACACGAACTACGGTCTTTCGGAGTCTACCGGCCCAGGTGCCGTGCACCTCGGCGTCGAAAATATCGACCATGTCGGCGCGATTGGCGTCGCCGGCTACGGCTGGCAGACGAAGATCGTCGGCCCGGATGGTGTCACGCCCGTCAAGACGGGCGAAGTCGGCGAACTGGCGCTCAAAGGCCCTGGCGTGATGAAGGAGTATTACAAGAACCCAGAGGCGACGGCCGAGATCATGAAGGAGCCGGGCTGGCTGCTCACCGGCGACATGGCCGAGGAGCGCGATGGCTTCATCTACCTTGTCGACCGTGCGAAGGACGTCATCATCTCTGGAGGCGAGAACCTCTACCCGGTGCAAATCGAGGACTTTGTCCGCGCGAACCCGAAGGTGAAGGACGTTGCGGTCATCGGACTGCCCGACGCGCGCCTCGGCGAGATCGCCGCGGCGATAATATCGGTAAAGGAGGGTATGACCCTTACCGAGGCCGAGGTGAACGACTTTTGCCTCGGTCTGCCGCGCTACAAGCGCCCGCGCAGGATAATTTTTGCGGAGGTCCCGCGCAACCCGACCGGCAAGATCGAGAAGCCGAAGCTGCGCCGGCTCTACGGCGCGGCGGAGCTTGTGGCCCAGCAGAACGGCCTCAAGTAGGCGTGACGGATATGAGAGAGCGGCTTGGCAGCAGACTCGGGTTTCTGATGCTCGCGGCGGGTTCGGCCGTCGGGCTCGGCAATGTCTGGCGGTTCCCTTATATCGTGGGCAGGAATGGCGGTGCGGCATTTGTCGTCGTGTATCTGGCGTTTCTGGCGCTTTTGGGTTTTCCGCTGCTGGCGGCCGAGCTCGGCATCGGGCGAGGGGCGAACCGAAGTCTCGCCGCTGCGCTCGGGGCGCTGGCGCCGCCGCGCCTCTCCGGCGTCTGGGGGCGGATAGGCGCGGTGCTGGCCGCCGGCTGCTTCGTTCTAATGATATACTACACCGACGTCGCCGGCTGGCTCTTGAAGTATACTGGCGATTACGCGCTTTCGCGCGCGCCGGGCGACCCGGCGGCGGCCTTCACCGGCCTTCTCGGCGATTGCGCAACATGCGGCGCGTTCATGATCGGAGCTGTAGCGTTCGCGACTGCCGTCTGCCTTGCAGGCGTCGTGAAGGGGGTCGAACGCACGACAAAGTTCATGATGGTTTCGCTGCTCGCGCTTCTGACCGTTCTGGCCGTGCGCGCTCTATTTCTCGAAGGCGCCGCCGAAGGCCTCGCCTTTTACCTGAAGCCCGACTGGGCGCGTTTCATGGAGCATCCCTGGACCTCGGTCTTCGACGCCATGGGCCAGGCCTTCTTCACGCTTTCGCTTGGCATAGGCTCGATGACGATTTGCGGCAGTTACGTCGGGCGCGACCATTCGCTCGTCAAGGAGGCCGTCTTGATAATCGTTATCGATACGGTGGTCGCCATCCTCTCGGGTCTTGTCATATTCCCGGCCTGCGCGACGTACGGCGTCGACTACCAGGCGGGGCCGGGTCTCATATTCGTCGCCCTGCCGCGCGTGTTCGCGAAGATGCCGGGCGGCGCGTTCTGGGGGTTCGCGTTCTTTCTTTTTCTGTCTTTTGCCGCGCTCACGACGGTCATTGCCGTCTTTGAATGCATCATCGCCGGGCTGATGGACGGCTTCGGTCTCAGGCGACCGGCCGCGACGCTCGCCGTAGGCGCGGGGGTGGCGCTTTTTTCGATGCCGTGCGTCCTTTTTGACGGCGTCCTCAAGTGGGAAGATTTTGCCGTCAGCCAGCTTTGGCTGCCGCTCGGCGCGCTCGCCCAGGGCTTCTTCGTCGTGAACGGCACCTTCGGCTGGGGCTGGGAGCGCTACCGCGCCTCCGTTTCGGAAGGTCGCGGTTTCAGCATGCCGGGCTGGATGAAGTGGCACTACGCCGTCATCATCCCGGTACTAGTCTTGATCGTGCTCGTCGCGGGCCTTTGCCAGTAGGCGTTACGGTGGCCTGGCGAGCCTTAGTTCCCGTCGAGATTTATCTTGATTCTGTAGAACCCGCTCCCGTCGTAGCGCGGCAGTCTCAGATATGTCGTGTTGTGGTTTTGCTTGGTGCGCGACGAAGCCGCGACCCGCTCGCCTTCGGTCAATTGGCCGGGCTCCGCACCCGACTCGACAGAATAGTACAGCCCGGGAATGGCGCTGTCTACTTTTACCCACGAGTCGCCATTGGCCCCGGCCACCGTAGACATGGCGCCTGCGACCTCGGCCAGAACCGCATCGGCGGATTCCGCAATGGCCTCTTTGGCGTCATCCGTGAGCTCTGTGGCGGTAATCGCATAAACGCCGCTCTCGTCGGTTTCGTTCATATTTAGGCAGAAGAGCGAGCGGTAGTAGTAAATTTCGGAATTTTCGAGATTGCGCCAGTTATCGGGTGTGCCCCCGTTGATTTTTGCGCGCCGCAGGATGTAAGAGGCGTCGCGGAACGACAGATTGTTGATTGTGGAGCGCGCCGCAACGCTGGTGGAAGGGGCTGTGTAGCCTTCGTTGGCCACGACCTTGACGCAGCCTTTGGTGTAAAGCTCGCTCAGGTCCCAAGTGAAGTCTTTGTCGGGAACCGCCGGGTCGATCGTGGTGAACTGTCCGTTGAATGTCGGCAGGCTTCCCGCGTCGAACACTTGATAGGTGTTGCCGTCGCGGAAGAACGCCACATTGCCGGTATTGAGCTCAAGGGTCGTCCCGCTCTGGATTGTCCACGTAGTGCCAGACGCGGCCTTGAAGGTGTTGCTTCTGGGCGTATCGTTGAAACCCGACGCCCTGTAAAGCGGCACAACGCAGCGACAGCCGTTGTAAAGCGTGACATTGCCGTTGGTCTTGAGGGATTTGCCGTACAGCGTTTCGTCGCCAGGCGTCAGCGTACCGCCGTTTTCAATGCTGAGCGGCCCGTATATGGTGCCCTCGCCCTTGAGCGAGGCGCCGCTCTTGACCGCGACAGCGCTGCCCGCCGGCAGCGAGCCGTTGACTATGAGCGTGCCGCCCTCGACGCTCGTCGTGCCGGTGTGTATGCTGTTGCCGGTGAGCCGCCAGCTGCCTGTGCCTACTTTGTGGATGTTGTTTCGCCCGGTGTTGGTCGTGGTGGCGGCATAGTCGTTGATTTGACCTGCGAATACTTCGTCAGAGTTGGCGTAGCCGATATACCAGTGGGTGTGAGCGCCGCCGTTCTTTCTGTCGGAGCCTCGAAGAGCCGTACCGGAATCCCCCGAGAGTCCGCCCAGGTAGTTGGATGAGTTGGCGTTGTCGGCCGCCATGCCTATGGTGCCCGTGAGCCTGAATCTGGTGCGCTGGCAGTTCCAGTAGCTTTCGTGCAGGAACACGGCGCCGCTGGCAGTGCCATTGGCGATTATGTCGCCGTCGAAGTTACCGATTTTGGTGTTCTTGCCGATAAACGCGCGCACATAGGGGATGTTGAACTGAACCGTGCCGGTGCCGGTAAGGCGGCTGTCCATGTAGCAGTGGGTGGCGAGGGTGATGTAAGAGAACGTATTCTCTTCGACCTGTATCGGCACGCTGTAGGTCTGGTATACTTCGTTCTTGCTGGCGAACTTGAGGTGGCCGCCTGCAAGAACGATGTTCGTGACGGTATTGCCGTTGGCGAAGTTCTTGGCCGAGCCGGTGCCGTCTTCGGCGGTGGAGAGGTAGAGCGTGCCGCGCCTCAGAATGGCGCCGCGCTTTTTGCTGCCGAAGAAGGTGTTGGCGTCGGGTATGTTCAGCTCGCCGTCGCCGCCGTCGAGAATGAAGTCGCCCGGCCCGTCGATGGCGCCCGTCAGCGTGAGGCTCGAGCCCGAGACGCCGAACGACGACGCGCGCCTGAAGAGCATGCCGCGGTTGGACGACGCCGAGCCGCCCGTATACACATAGCCGCCGCCGTCAAAGACCCAGTTTACGGGGTCGGCCGAAGACGCGCCGAGCGACGAGGCGCTGCCGCCGTCGGCTATCGTGTCGAAGTATATAGTGCCCTCGTGGTTGACGATCTTGCCCGTGAAGCCGCTCGCCCCGAGAAGCGTCAGCGTGCCGCTGTTGCCCTTGTTTATCGAGGTCTTGCCTTCGTCGCCTTCGCCTTCGTATTCGGCGAGGTAGCCTGTCTTTCTCAGCGTCAGGTCGCCGGTGCCGTTTACGACTACCGAGTGGGGCCTGACCCAGCTCTGTATGTTCACGGTCTGCGCGCCGTCGGTGTCGAGGCGCACCTTGCCGCCGTCGCGGAAGATCGTCTTCTCGACCCAGTACCCGTGGGTGCCGTCCCAGTACGCCTGGCCTTCGGCTAGCGTGTAGTCGGGCTCGTAGGTGTCGATGTCTATCTCGGCGCTCTCGCTCTCGCGCGTGGCCATGGTGAGGGTCGTGTACCCCGAATACGCCGTCGCGCCGTTGTTGCGGCCCACCGCCCTCACGCGCAGTTCGTACGTCGTGCCCGGCGCGAGCCCCGTCACCCTGTACGCCGTCGCGTTCGCCGCCGTGCGCCCGACCTCCTTCCACTCGCCTTTCAGCTTGGCTTCGACCGAGAAGCCGAGTTCGCCGTAGGTGTAGTCGTGCCACGAGAGCTTGAGCGTGGTCGTCGTGTCGGCTGTCGCCGCGAGGCCGACCGGCGCCCTCAGAAAGTACTGCCGGCTGCCGGCGTTGATCGAGTTTATGTAGTTCTCGATGTTGAGCCGCCCGTTGGCCGCCTTCGCGACCGCGTCTTTCGCGTTCGTCCTGTTGAGGCCGTTCGCATCCTCCCACCAGTCTGGCATGCCGTCGCCGTCGCTGTCGGGGTCTTTCCAGCCCGTCCACCAGCTCCACGACGCCGGCGCGCCGATCAAGAGCGAAGTCTCGTAGGTGATGAGCCCGCCCGAGCGGCCTATGGAATTCACCTCTTCGACCATCAGCGAGTCGGCGAGGTCGCGGTAAGGCAGCGACGCGCCGACCTTGCGCAGGTTGTTGGCGAGAAGCGTGTCGCCTGCATAGAGCGGCAGCGCCGGGAATTCCACGCCGAGCGACGCCTTGTCGCTCGTGTACGCGCCGCCGCCCGTCTGCGAGCCGTCGATGTTGCCCGGGTCGAGCCGTCCGTTGCGGTTCTTGTCCTGCCAGTTGTCGTTGCCGTAGAAGTGGAAGTCGCCGTTGCCGCCCCCGAACGCATTGCTGCTCGAACTTACCGGCCCGTTGATGAAGAGGTTGCCCTCTATCGCGCAGTAGCTCGCGCCGGACGAATCGCCACCCATGATGTAGCAGCCGTTCTTCCAGTTGTAGACGATGTTGTTCGCGTACTGGTTTATGCCTTTTACTTTGTTGTTTCGCGTCGAGTTGTCGACGTAGAGATTGCGGTAGAGCGTGATATAGTCGGCCTGCATGAGCCCGCCCGCCGAGTGGGTCATGAGGCCCTGGCCGAAGATGCAGTTCTGCAGCGTTATGTTCTGGGGCGGCGTGCCCTTGCCGTCCGGGTTGATCGAGAACGTCTCGTCAAGTCCCCACGAGAACGAGCAGTGGTCGAAAATCATGTTCGCGCCGTTCGCTATGCCGGCGCAGTCCTTGTCGGCGGACCCTCCATGCCCCATTCTCCACCTCAAATAGCGGCAGATTATGTTGTTCGCGCCCGAGAAGGAGCAGCCGTCGCCGTAGACCGTTATGCCTTCGCCCGGCGCGGTCTGGCCGGCGACGTACAGGTTCGAGGCGAACGTGATGCGGCTCGAAATGTTTATGACGCCCGAGACGTCGAAGACGACGATCCGGTTCGGCCTTGAAACAGCGTCGCGCAGCGACCCCGAGTCCTTGTCGTTCAGGTTCGTGACGCGGTAGACGGAAGGCGAAGATGACGCGCGCGCTCCCTTGGCGAAGCGTCCCCAGCCGTGCGCCCCCGGAAACGCCAGCCCCGCCTCGCCGTCAGACTGCTCCTCTTCGTAGGCGTTGTCGCAACTGTTCTCGTCGCTGAAGCTGCCTATGTCGCTGTTGTAGAAGCCCCACCATCCGTTGCCGAAGTTGTAAAGCTCGACGGCTTCGCCCTCCCAGACGAAATTGGGCGAGCCTTCGCAGAACACGACCTGCGACTTGGCGGAGTTGGCGTCGTGCCAGCCCGCCGGGAAGCGTATCGTGACGCTCTTGCCGCTCGCGCCGGTGATCTCGAGGACGTCGTGCGAGCTGGAGGCGTAGTATGTAGCGCCTGCGACCGCAGGTATCGTGAGCTTGCCGCCCTGCTGCCGGTAGGTGTTGTCGACCGTCCTGAGCGTCCCGTTCTCGACAGTGCCCGCGCCCTTGAAGCTCTTGACGGTAACGTCGTGTCCGCCGAGGTTGAGCGTCGAGCCTTGCGCCATCGTGACGTCGTTCACCTCGCAGAGCGGCTGGTAGGCGAATTTCGGGTCGGTAAAGCCCCACTTGCACATGAGGTACTCTTCGACCGCCGTCCTTTCGTCTTCATTCAGCTCGCGGTTGTACAGCGCTACCTCGCCCCAGGTCATTGAAGAACTGCCGTCGCCGCAGTAGATATCGTCTGGCGAGTACCTCGGCCAGCCTGCAGTGCAAGTCAGCACGAACGGCGTCGTGACTATCGGGCACCCGTTTTGCACGCCGTTCTGGTAAAGCGAGCCGGTGCCCTCCCAGCTGTATGTGTAGAGCTGCCAGTTGTTGAAATTCTTGTTTCGTCTGGCGATGCTCCACCGGTCGTCGGATGACCTGAACAGCTTGCTGTAGTCGGACGCTCTCTGGCACTGGAGGACGGCAAATGTCGTCCGCACCGTGTGTTTCGTGTTGGCCTTCACCCCGAACGCGTCGCTGTGTACCGCCGCGCGCCCGTTGATGTCCGCGCCCGTCCAGACCAGCTCCCCGCCGGCGTTCGTGAAGTTCGCGTCGAAATTGTCCCGCGCGAAGTCGTGGTCGAGCGTGCAGCCCGCGATGTCGGCGGGCGTACCGAGCTTGAGCGTGCCCTCGACATAGACGGCGCCCCTGACGCGCCTGTGGCCGAGCCACACCAGCTCTTCGCCGTTCGTGACCGAGAGAGAACCGTCGTCGTTGTAGAAGGTGATGCCCGTGTCGGAAATGACCCTTTTCGTGTTCTCGCCCGCCTGCGCCCCCGCGTCCGCCGGCACCGTGACGCTGCCGCAGCCTTCCGGCACCGTAATCGTGCCGGAGAAGCCCGTCATGTCGCCCGTTATCGTGAGAGCGCCGCTGCCCGCCTTGTATAGCGGCCCCGTCCCGCTCACGGGCGCATCGATCGTGGCATCGAAGCCCTGGGTGTCGATGGTGCCGCCCGCTTCCCAGAAAACGAGCGTCGGGTACATTCCCGCGCGTCCCCAGTGGTCGCCGACGAGCTGGGTCGACGCGAGCGCGCGCAGAGTGCCGCCCGTGAAGTGTATCTTCGCTTCGCCGCCTGTCGTGTAGCGCTGTATGTGCCACGCCTCCAGCGTGCCGCCCTCTTGCAGACTGATGCTCGCGTTGCTGGAGCCGTAGACGCCCAATACGACCCATTTCGCCCAGCCTTCCTTTGAAATGCACTTCACCGTGCCGCCGCCGGCTATGGCCAGATGGCCTTCGCCGTTGTTGCCTATGTCGATGTCTTGCTGCGACCAGACGCTCGCGCCTTCTATCCGCAGGTTGCCGCCGCCGAAGCCGGTGCCGATATTGAGCCCCTGGTCTTCGCTGCCGAGCGTGCCGATTGCGAGCCCCGCGCCGGCCGCCCCGGACGAGAACGTCACCGCGTTTTTGACGCCGTTTTCGATCCAGAGCCCCGTCGGTATCGAATAAGCCCCCGCGAACGAGACCGCGACCGCGGCTTCGTTCATTTCCTGCTTTCGTATGACGTAGTTCGCCGCGCCGTCGAGCCCTGTATCCCAGTTGGCCGCGTTCTGCCAGTCGGTGTCGGCGCCGCCGAGCGCGTTCCAGTGGTTGTCGAAGTTGGCGTTGTAGAATACGATGCGCCCGTCGGCCCCGGTGCGCGACTTTGTGTAGAGCCCGCACTGCACCGTCGTGGCGCCGGCCGGCAGCGTCACCGTGCCGCCGCCTGCCTCTACCGTAATCATGCCGTCGATCTGCGGCACGACCGTGAACTCGAGGTCGCCCGCGCCGCGCTTGGTGAGGTCGCCCGGGCCCGCGATCTCACGGTCGATTGTCACGTTGCAGCCCTGAGTGTCGATGACGCCGCCTTCTTCGCCTACGGTGACTGTGAGATGTCCGTTTGCCGGGAAAAGCGAGCCTGAC
The DNA here is from genome assembly GCA_045545855.1 of Kiritimatiellia bacterium. GTDB lineage: Bacteria > Verrucomicrobiota > Kiritimatiellia > RFP12 > UBA1067 > UBA1067. The sequence goes on from JAZQBR010000088.1 coordinate 20,128, forward strand.
CCGGCCGCTCTCAGCGTGCCGCCGTTGAAGTTCACCGCGGCCGCGATGGCGCCGTCGCCGTACTCTATCGCCTTGGTCGCGTACACGCCGCCGTTAAGGTTGAGCGAGGCTGTATATGTGAAGCCGGAATTGTTCAACTTGGCGTTAACCGCGAATTTCGTCGTCCCGGCGCTGTTGTCGAAAGTGCCGCCGTTGACCGTGAGCGTCGCCGAGCCGGTGGCCGCCGCCGTGTCCGTGACAAAGCCCTCGCCTATGAACACGGTGCCTGTCGTGCGGTAGACGCCGCCGTTCACGACGAGCTCCGCCGTGCCGCCGTTGCCTATCTGGGAGCCGAGCACCGTAATGCCGTCGTTGTACACCTCGCCGCCGTTTACCGTGAGCGAGCTGGTGTAGCCCTTGGTCGTGCGGCCGAGCACCATGTAGCTCGTGTTGGTGAAAGCGCCGCCTTCGATCGTCAGCGAGGCTGTCGAAGCGGTGTCGGAGCATATCCACACCTCGCCGTTCGCCGTGAACGAGCCTCCCTTGATGGCGGCGGACGCGTAAGAGCCCGTTTTCGCGCTGTCGAGCGCCGCGAGTCTAAGGCCGCTGCCGGTTTCGACGCGGCCCGAGAGAAGGGTGAACTCGCCGCGCGCGTCGTTGTCCCAGCTGGCGTTCGAGACGTTCATGTTGCCGTTGAAGCGGTATGTGCCGCCGTCGATGATGAACGCGCCTTGCTTGCCGTTGTTGGAGTTGCCGGTGCCAATCTGCACTTCGCCGCCGGTCTGGACGAGGCCGTAGTCGTCGGACGCCGCCCTGAAGGTGATCGGCCCGCCAACGAGGTTTTGCAGCCACAGCCCGGCCGGTATGGTCGAGACGGCGTTGAAGTTGATTTCGACCGGCTTGCCCTTGAGCGAGGAGGGAAGTGTATTGTAGTGGACGCGCCTCGTTTCGCCGTTGAAGTTCCAGTTCGCGTCATCGCTCCAGTATTTGACGGTGGCGGTGCTGCCGGCCGTCCAGTCTGTGTCGGCGATGGCGCACACCGGCGCGAGGGCGGCGGCGAACAGCGCGACAGCGCGCGCATTGAAACAGCCCAAACATGGTTTCACTTATAATCTCCCTTCGACCGGTGCATTTTACCGGCGCAGAACCTTGTACGACGAACTATAATAAGGGTATTATACCACTTTTCTGCCGCAGATGAAAGCGTCTTCTTAAGTTGGATGAACTCTAATTTTGATCAAGACTGTATCCTCAGACGTTACGGCCAGATTATCGACATCTGATCGCCGTCGTCGGCCAGCGCGCGCTTGAGCCGCTCGACGAGCCCGTTCCAGCCCTCAGCCTCCTCTATCACCGTGCCGTCTGGCGCGTAAAGGACGTATCGCGTCCCGGTTTCGTCGCACGAGACAGCGGCCCGGGCGACGCCGTCCGCCGCCGCCGCCTTGCCGTCGCTCGCCACTCTCAGCAACACCAGCGCCATGCGTATCGCCGCCGCCGCCTCGGCCTCGTCGGCGCGCTCGACCTCCTCGCCCGACAGCACACGCCCAGTCGGCAGCTCTATCGACAGCTCCAGCGTCGGCTCGCGCCAGTTGAAGCGGAACACCCGGCTCTGAAACCCGTGCCCCTCGACGTATGTCGACAGCCCCTCGCCGCTTTCTATCTCTTCCAGCGCGACCTCCAGATTGGCTATCGCGTCCGCCCGCTCGTCCTTCAGTATGTCCCTCATGTCTTTGTAATCTCCCTTATATCATCTATATCGTCAGCTTTTGAACCAGTTTTTGCGCTCAGAGCCGAGCAGCTGTTTCAACAAATCGCGGAAGAACAGATTCGTGCACCCGGCGTACTGTCCGCGCACGGTGAACTCGGACAATTTTCTCGCGCTGCCAGTCGCGCCGTCCGGGAATTCGGCATTGCCGTTCGCGAGCTTGAGATTGGGCTTGGCGATCTCGCGCTGCACGTCGTGGTTCTCCCAGTCTTCGGCCTTGTAGACCCTGCCCGCGGCCTGCAGCTTGCGCGCGTGGGCGATCGACTCGTCCAGCCTCTTGACCGCGTAATGGTACTGCGCGCTGTTCTTGCCGAGGCTCTTGGCCAGCGTGTCGAGGTGGGCGCGCCGTTTCGCCCCGCCGTCGGGCGCGTCCTTGGCGAGCGAATTGAGCTGGTCGAAGAGCTCTTGGTCGATTTCGGTGGGTACTGCCACGGTCTTGGGGCCCACCGCCTGCAGCATGCCGCCAAAGAGAATCGGTTTCTCGGTCTTCATCATGTCGATCTCGATGGAGCCGTCCTTCAGCCGCTTGAAGCCCGGGTCCTGCTCGAAGAACGTTTCGACAGCGTCCTCGTGATCGGCGTCTGTATCGTCGATCATCTTGGTTATGGTGTTGTCGATAGTCGTGCAGGCCCCCGTGTTGGCGTGCAGGTGCATCTTGCCGAGCCCGCAGTACATTATGCCGTAGCTCGCGTCGTTGTCGATGGCCTTCAAAGTGACCGAGTAATCGTTCTTGTCTATCTCGATCATGTAGTTGTTGTTGTTGCGGTCGCCCTGGCCCGTTATGATGTCGAACCACTGCAGGCGGTTCATCTGGCGCATGATGCGCCCCGTGACCTTGGCGAAAACGGCGTCGTCTTTTATCTTCTTGAGCGATAAGGCGCTGAGTTTGCCCGGTGCCGTGTTGGCGTCGTTAGACGTTGAGAATCTGTCGCACGTCTGCCCGGGGGCCTTCTGCATGAACATGCCGAACTTGCCCTTGTGGGTGCCGGCGGTCGTCTTGACCATTATGTCGTTGAGCCCCAGATTGTCCGCCGTCGTTTGCACCGCGAGGTTGACGCGCGTCATCTGCTGGCCGTTGCCCATGCCGTCGTTGAGCGGCGAGCCCGGCGCGGTGAGGCGTCCCTCCATCTCGGGCTTGAACACCCATTCAGTGTTGTCGTTCATCTTGACGAGCGTCACGGTGTTGAAGTTGCCGTGGCCGAGCTCGCGCGATTCCTTGACGTTCTTGTCGTCGAGCGCGGCGTTGATTTCGCTGTCCGCGTAGCCGTGCACGCGCGACTCCAGAAGCGTCGAGAACGAGATTTCGCCGTTGAACGCGCCAAGAAGCGCCCCCGAGACGAAGTATTTGTCGTTCGGACCCTCCTCCATCGACTTGCCGAGCTTGATCAGCTGATGGGCCGCGATGTCGATGTGCGAGAAAATTCTCGGCATCATATTCTTGATGCCCGTCAGCACCGCGCATCCCGTATTGCGTTCGCGCTCCTGGAACGCCCTGAAAGCCGCCTTGAACTCCGGCGACGCGCCATCCTGGGGCTTGGCGTTCAGCATGAACCCTTCATCCAGCGACTCTGCGGCTTCGCGCAGATTGATGTTGCAAAGTCTCCTGGTCGCCAGACGAAGCTCCGCCTCGTTCGCCTTTGTCGGGGCGTCGGCGTATGCGCTCGCAGCCGCGCGAAAAGCGTGTATGCGCTCCAAGGCGACCCCGAGCTTTTGGGCGGACCCCTTGCCATTGATGTATATATGGCTCAATTCACCGGTGAATTTCGCCGAGAATATCTCGTCCTTCAAGAAGGGGATGTCGTTTTTGACCATCATTTTCATGGCCCCGCGTATGACATCCTGGTGCAGGGTCTTGATCTTCGCGTCGATTCCCCCCAGAAGCTTCGACGCTTCGTTGAGCATCGTGCGGTCAAAAAACACCGTCCTTTGGCCGATTGTGAGCTTGCCTTCGGCCGCTGCGGACGAGAATTTGCTCTTGAGGGCGTTAGCCTCGGCGATGCAGTTGTCGATATCGGCCTTGGTTAGGGATGTCGAATTCTCCCTCAGATAGGTGTCTAGGCGGTCGATTAGCGGCTTCATGCTGTCTCTCAAAGCCGCGAGTGTTTCGTTTCTGCCGTACTTGTCGAGGGCGTTGGCGCTCGTAAAGTCGCTGATTTTGCCGTCTCCCGCCAGTTTTGCGGCGTTTTCAATCGCGTCCGCGCCGCCTTTGTCGACTACATCGGCCATCTGCAGCATGAGCGTCGTGATTTCGCCCGAGCGGCGGTCGACCTGCAGCATCAGCTCTTCGAGCGCGGCCTGCGATTTGTCGCTCGTCGCCTCGGCGAGCGCCTTCGCGAGCGCGGCCGAGAGCTTGCCTTGCGCGTCGAGCGCGGCCTGGACGGCCTGCCCTGCCAAGACGCCCCTGTCGTTTTCGCCGCCTGCGTATGGCGCCTTGAAGGCGATTTCGCCGTTTTCGCCCTTGACCATCGCCGCAGCAAGGTCGCGTCCGGAGAACGCGTTAAGCGCCTTGATGCTTTCTTCGGCCGTTTTCGCGAGGTTCGTCAGTTCGTTGCGCAGCGCCTTTGTCAGCTTGGCGCTTTTCGCGGCCTTTGTCACGTCTTTTGACGAAACATCGACGTTTCGCGCGGCTTTCATGAGAAGGACGTCCAGCTCGCCGACGAAATCGGCCGCGCGCGGACGCGCCTGCTCGGCCGCCGGACCCTGCGCGGCGACGCCGCCGCCTGGCTGGACATTCTGCGCGCCGCCCGGCTGCACTTCACCGACGCCGCCGACCTGAGGCTGGTTGTTGACCAGCCCATTGCCAACCTGCGGCGGCTGGTTGTTCATCTGCGGCGGCGGATTCGCCCTGCCGGGCATTACTCCATTTATAGGTCCGGGCATATTCTTTTCTCCTTCTTGAACCTGTTCATGTTCAGCGCCTAGGCTCTATTCGGCTGTCTTCGCCTGGGCGTTTGCACTCAATACACGCGAAACAGCGAAAGGTTACATCCATCGGCCCAACGCTTGATGTCAAATATAATACCATATTTTCCTGCATGCCGCAAGCGCAACGCCCGCTTGTGGCCCACATCGCGATCCCAAATGCTGCTTCCAGAAGTGAATGCAAAGTGGTATTTGCGTCCAGTAGCATACCCGCTCCCCCTCTGGAGACGCGGCT
>JAZQBR010000089.1:0-2033 GCA_045545855.1 Kiritimatiellia bacterium
TCGCTTTCTCTCGCTCGCCAGACCACCCGGCCTCGCTCGCTCAAGTCAACTACAGGCGGTTAACTTGTTGCCCTTTCACACGTGCCGAGGCCGCAGCAGCAACACCCGGGATTTTTCCCCAGGCCCGGACATCGCATCCGAAACCTCCTTCGTGCTCAAAGACGCGCATATTGTACCATATTTCGGAGCCGTCGCGCAAGGGGGAAATTGAAAAAAATTTAAAAAATATTTATAATCGCCCAAATCACACCTTTTATTGCCAAAAACCACCTCTTTCAAGGACTACGCTCACCCTTTACTCCCCGCAAATGAGGCCCCGCCCGTTGCAATATGCACATTTGGAAGATCCATTATGTCCGGTTTGTCCGGTTTTCCAGGCGCATTCCATCTGAGGGAGACACCCCGGTGTAAAGTGTAAAGTGTAAAATGTAAAATGTAAAATGTAAAGGGTAAAGGGTAAAACCGTCGTGCACGTTATAGCTGACTTGCCAAAGTAAATGCCCATAGGGTATGGGCAATGAGTTGGCCTTCTCCTTTCTTTCGTCATATCACGATTGACACCGGACTGAATAATATGGTATAATTTAGACCAAATACAGCACTCAATGGAGGACTGAGATATGACGACAATGCCTGTGCAGGAAGTGAAGAGACGCGGAATGTCCGTATTGGACGACTCCCTCGCCTCCGGCCCTGTCTATGTCATACGCAACAACACACCACGCTATGTCGTCATGTTCGCGGACGCCTTCCATGAAATGGAGGAGTCTCTGGCAGACGCCAGAATCGCCGCAGCCGAAGCCGACATAAAGGCGGGGCGCGTTACGCGCGGAACAGCGGACGAACTCATGTCCGAGCTCCTGGAGGGCTGAAGACATGCCGTTTTCGCTCATCTGGACGGACGATTTCTCCTCTTCGATGAACACGCCCGCGACGCTCTCGAGCATCTCGACACCCTGATTTGAGATTGTTGTTACAGCGCGGCGATTTCGTCGGCGTTTAGGCCGGTGAGGTCGGCGATGTCCGCTACGGCAAAGCCCTTGTCTTTCATCTTGCGGGCACTCTGGCGCAGTTTTTCTACTGCCGCGTCACGCTTCTTCCGCTCCTCCGCAAGTTCCTCTCTCGCGTCATTGAGCTCGCCGATGATTGTCGCCTCGCGTCGCACCGCGTCCCAGTATCCTTCGTATGCCGCCATCTCCTCGGCGCTGTAAGCGGACTCCTCGACTATCTCCAAAGCCTCGGAAACCTCGGCATTTTCCAAAAGATCCTGCGGGACGGTGCGCGTCTTCTCGTCTATCTCGGTGAGGAACTTGAGCCACAATATCGCCATCTTCTTCTCGGCGAAGGACTGGGGCTTGAACTTCGGCAGTTCAATGAATACAAGGTGAAGACCGTCTATCTTCTTCTTCGTGTCGAGATTGTGAACCATCGAGTAGTGATGGTAGCAGTTTTCCGTGTCAGGCTCGAATATCTTGTTGACGAGATTGAGCGAATAAACCGGTTGAAGGAGCTTGAATTTGTCGCTCCTGTCGATCTGCCGCACATACGCCTTTGCGGCATTGAAGAGGACTCGCTCCTTGAAGGCCGTAGTCCAGTTCAGTTGCATTTCCACAATGAACTTGCGTCCACCCGTCTCCTCGCAGCGCACGTCAACTATGCTGTTCTTCTTGTCGGGATTATCCGGCACCATCTCCGGCGGAAGGTACTCTATTGACTCGACCTGCTTGCCTTCGTCAAGAGGAAGCAAGGCATTAAGGAGGCTTATGACGAGGTTTTTATGCTCGCCAAAAACCTTCTTGAAGGTCACATCGGCCTTTGGATCTAGATACTTTGCCATTTCTTTTGTCCTTGCTTTCTGTTTCTGGGCACAGTATCCCTAATAAGAAAGCATGGACAATATACTAAATTTCGTGCTGAAAGTCAATGGGGTCATGGAGTTTTCATTTGGCTGTCTGCTTCTACTCGTTTCCAGCCTGACGCATTGCTGAAACTCTCGCCGCCCTGCCAGCGTGATGGCTCGGGAGCGGGGACCT
>JAZQBR010000090.1:0-27473 GCA_045545855.1 Kiritimatiellia bacterium
CAAAGACGGGGATGCCCTCGCGAATCGTCGTGGTCGGCTCGGAGCCCACGGCCTTGCGCGGCTTGTCGATGCTGGCGAAAGTCGCATAGACGTCGCCTGGCTGCATGGGGAGCATCTCGAGCTTCGGGGTGACGCCGAGCGCGGCGGCGAGCGTGTCGATTACGTCGAGGAGTTTCTCGCTGCGGTGGTTGCCGATGTTGAAAACGTCGTAGAGCGGGAGGTTGTCCGCCTCCACCACGCGGACGATGCCGTTTACGATGTCATCGACGAACGTAAAGTCGCGCAGCATGTCGCCGTTGTTGAAGCACTTCACAGGGCGGTCGTGCAGCATGGCGTCGGCGAAGAGCGAAAGCGCCATGTCCGGGCGGTACCACGCGCCATAGACCGTGAAGAAGCGAAGGCCGATCGTCTGCATTCCGTAGAGGTGCGCGTAGGTGTGCGCCATGAGCTCGTTGGCCTTTTTCGTGGCGGCGTAAAGGCTCACGGGCGTGTCAACCTGGTCGGACTCCTCGAACGGCATCTTCGTATTCCCGCCATAGACGGACGAAGAGGATGCGTACACCAGCTTCGGTTTGTCCGGCGCGTGCCGGCAGCACTCCAGGATGTTCAGGAAGCCCTCGAGGTTCGTCTTCTGGTACACGAACGGATGCGTAATCGAATACCTGACGCCTGGCTGCGCCGCGAGGTTAAGCACCACGTCCGGCCTCTCGTCCGCGAAGAACCGCTGCAGCCCCGCAAGGTCGCAGATGTCGAGCTCGACGCCGCGAAAGCCACTTCGCCCTGCGAGAGCGGCGGCGCGGTCGCGCTTAAGCTTCACGTCGTAGTAGTCGCAGAAATTGTCGATGCCGACAACATCCCATCCGCGCCGCAGGAATTCACCTACCGCGTGGAAGCCGATGAATCCCGCGAAACCTGTAACGAGCACTTTCATAGGAGGCAATTGCAAGACCCCTCTTCGCGAGGCCAACGAGGCAAGCCTCCTGACTTGCTGACACACGTTGGCTGACATTCGCAACCGAGAAATCAAACATTGATATTGTAGCATTTTGACAGATTTTCCGCAAGGGGGGTTTTACGGCCAACGCATTAAAAAACGATTCTTCCCCTTTGGGGCCCCTGAATCGTTTTTAATGCGTTGGAAGTGTCTCAGCAACCAACAACCAACAGCGCAGCGTCCAGTGGGAAGCGGACGGGAGCCCTCTCCCCACTGGGCGCTGAACGCTGGCTGCCCGCCACGCACCATCACTTCTCGAACGACGACTTTTCCGGCAAGATGGCGTCGAACGCCAGAGCGACTTCGGCAAAGCATCGTTCCATGTCTTCACCCTTGCCTTTGTCATTCAGGCATATTTCGGGCCGTGCGCGGCGGCGAATCGTATCGCAGACGCTCGTCACACTTTCTGGATCCAGCCGGACGAACGCGCCTATTCGCTTCTCATTCGCCGGAAAGAACCTTCCGCTGACCATATCCCACGCACTCATGAGCCAGTGATTCACGCAATCGTCCGTGCGGAAACGGCTGTGCGAAGTGCGATCCAGCGCCCTCGGCTGCGACCGCCAGACCTCTTCGAAGGTGGACTTGAGATGCGGTTGCGCAAGATGGCCGAACGTGCCGGCGATGTAAACGCGGTTGACGGCGAACGACATGACGTTCTTCGCCGCGCGGGCGAAGCCCAGCGCGCGCACGTCGGCGAACTTGAGGATGTTCCGCCAAACCAGCCTCTCCACGTCAAGCCCGAGCCTGAGCACGCCGCTGTTGTTGATTGCTATGCGGCTTATATTGCTGCTGCCCAGCCAGCGCGGGATCCCAAGGTCGCACGGGATCACCGGCAGCCCTTCCCTGAAGTAGAAGCCTGGCGCGACCGGACGAAGAAGGAACATGTCGTCGTTGAACAGCACGAACCGCTCGGAAAGGTCTGGTATGCGGTGCAGATTAAGCTCGATGGTGTTGGATTGGAACGTAGGCAGACAGTCGGACGGGATATATTCGCGATGGTCGATGAGCCGCAGCTTGGGGTTTGATTCGTCGAGCCAGGCGGGCTTCTGTCCGCACGTGACGAAGAACACCCTGTTCACCCACGGCGCGAAACGTTCGACCGAACGAAACCAGTATTTCAGAAGGCCGAAGTCGCGATAGCGGCAGTCGGCGTTGGCGTCTGTATCGCCAAGGGCCATCGCCTCGCCGCCGTTTTCGTAGCGACGCTTTTCGGCGCGCCACTTGGGGTCTGCGCCGTCCACCCACGGAAGAACAAAATCAATCTTGTCCATGCGACCTCCTTTTATGTAGAGACGAGACCTGCGACGCATCGCGACAATGCCATCGAACCGAAAGCCCGTTCAGACCAAGATACTTCGGCCCCGGCAGCCAGAGAGAAAGCGTGTCGAGCTTCACTTTTTGAATAGCCTTCTCTTGAGTTTCGTCGCCCGCCACACCCACGGCGCTGCGGGAGCGAGGGCGCGCCAGAACGGCCACCAGCCTTTTCGCAGGGCAAGAGGCAGTTCGTCCGGCTTTACGTGGCCGTTCTCCAGAAGCCAGTCGACGACAGGCCTCACCACGCCGTGCCATTTGAGCGAATATGAATTCCACATCTGCCAGGGTTTGGGGTTGTAGGCGAAGTGCGCGAAATAGCGGCTCTTGTCGACGCTGCCGTTCGCTGCATAGCGCTCGGCGATCTTCGGGGCGTCTGGCAGGAAGCACAGCAGACTGCCCAGCACGCTCTCGTCCGTCTGGAAATAAGGCGAGCCATGCTTCATTATGATCTCGACATCAGGCGGCAGCACGTTTTGGATCTGCCGGTTCCACGTTTCGAGGAACCCCTTCCATTTGCGGTTGATGACGATAAACGGCGCATTGACACGTGTCGCATAGCGGCTTTCGGCGTTGGCGCCTGCGCAGAACTTCTCGATGTCGCGCTTCCAGACTGCAAGATTCTCCTTGGTGAAATCGGCTGGCGGCGGGTCGTACCTGCGTATGACGATTTCGTCAGGATTCGCCCCGCAAAGCCATTCCGTGCAGTCGCCGACGAACGCCGCGTCTGAATCGGCCCAGCACACCCACTCGGTATCGATCGCGTCGTCCATCATCAAAAGCGGCTTCTGGCACGTCACGCACTGGCGCGACAGCGGCAGATCCTTGATGGTCACGCCGCCTAGCGCCTCCACGCGACGCTTCATCTCGTCGCTCCATCCCATCGCCCCGACGAGAACCGGCTGCTTCATGCCGTTCATTCTCATGCTGGCCACGAGCAGAAATGTCCCCCAGGCAAAATTCGCATCGCCCGCCGTGACAACAGTTGTGTTAACGTCCATAAGCCACTCTTCGAAGAATCCCGGCGACGACGCCAGAACGTTCTTTTTTTCGTTTTTGTTTTGCCGGGTGCTTGTGCCAGCTGATGATTTCCGGCGCCGAAAGCCGAGGAGAGGCGGCTACGTCGAACTCCTCCGGCGGTGCGCCGCAGGCGATTACCTGAACGATTGCCTCGTTCCGGGGAATGCCCAGAAGTTCGTGTGCCCTGCGGTCGGCTTCCGGCGGCACGCTCCAGTGGAGGATGCAGTGCGCAACGCCGAGGTAATGGAGGGCGTAGCAGAGGTTCAGCACGAATATGCCGCCGTTCACGTAGCAGTCGTGCCGTTCCCACGACCAGCGGACTGCGGACAAGTCCGCAGTCACGACCAACACCTTGTCTGCGTCCTGCCCGAATCCGCGCGTCCCGCCCTGGAGCGCGAAAAGGCCGTCGCGCAGCGCCGGGCCGTCCACGACGTGGACGCGCGCGTGCTGCCGGTTGCAGGCGCTTGGTGCTGTCGCGGCGATTTCCACGGCTTTTTCGACTGTTTCCCTGGGGACAGGCCCCGCAAAATGCCTGCAGACATGGCGCGAGGCGGCAAATTCCGGAAAGGGCGCGTCCTTTGCCGCGAAGAATGCCTCTCGAGTGACATGCGGCTCGACTGCGGCGGGAACGCCGCTGCGAGCTGCGAGGAAGGCGTCCAGACGCGGCATCGGCTCCGGCCACTCACGGTGAAGCTCGCGGTACGCGCGCAGAACGCCCACGGCGTGCTCCACCTGCGGATCGGCGCCAAAGCGACTCTCGAAGGACGCCACAAGGCTCATGAGGTGAACGGCCGCGCCTTTTCCGAAGCCGAGACGGCGGCGCGGCATCGTAAGGCCTTTTTCCATGACGTGGTAGCCCATGACGATCTCGGCGCGCGCGGCGGCGCGGCGGTCGAGGTGCAGCGCGCCGGCGTGCGCCAGGAACTGGTCGCGGTCGTAGCGGAACGCGCACTTCGCCTCGCGGCGGACCGCCCCCCTCGAGATCCATGCGCAGACTGCCCGCTTGACGCGCTTAAGTATGCCCGCTGTCATAGCTTGTGGCACTCCCTAGCAGGAGGCGATTATGGAAAAGTATGGTTTCATTGTTGTCTTGTTTCTCGCTTTCTGAACGCCTGCTCTGCCGCGAAGTCGACAAGGCGGCGTGTCTTTGAATCGAACGAAAGACCGATGAGCCAAACCGGGCGCGGATCGGCCTTGAACGGCCCGGCATAGCCTTTCCTTCGGATTTGCCCGAACGCCTTGTCGACAGGTTCATCCACCTTCAATTCAAAGATGCAGACGATAGCCGGGTGCTTCGCGATGATGTCCGCGCGCCCGTTCGACTGCACGGCCTCCATCGAGAAATCGAAACCCTGGCTCGCGAGAAGAAACGAGAGACAGCGGGCGTAAGAGCTCTCGTGCACGCGCCGCTCGGCCGGTCCGTAGGCGACGCCCGCGTAAAGCGATTGAAGACCCGCGAAGAAATCGTCCCACAGTCCGCAAAGCAACTTGGCTCCTAGCAATGCCGCCCACTGCATGTCGGTGTTGGCTATGGCACCAGTCATCAACGTACACAGGTCGCGGCGAACCTCCTCGTCAGGAACGCCGAGCGTGTAGAGATCCAACACGGCGGAATAGTCCTTGATCGTCAGATACCCTGACTGAAACAGCATGGCGACAGGCCGCAGGTGGCGAAGCTCTGCGACATCGAACTCCGACGCAGGTATGCCCACCATGCGCTCCGGATCGACCCTAAGCACGTCCTCTCGCCTTAGATAGTTCATCAGCATCGACGGACGCCCCGTCGTCGCCCATGTCGCTTTGAAAGACTTGTCCTTCACCGAAAGCGTGTAGGCGACGGATATCGGATTATACACCGTCGTCTCGACATCTGGCGCGAACCTGAAGCCATTGTACCAGCGCTTCATTTCGGCGCGGTACACGTCGTAGGATTTGGACATCTTCTCGGCATGTGCGCGAAGGTGTTCCTCGAAGTTCGCCGAAAGCTCGTCCTCGGTATAGCCGAACATCGTCGCATACTCGTCGCGCTGCGAAATGTCGACAATGTTGTTGAGCGCCGAGAAGACCGAAAGCTTCGTGAACTTCGAAACGCCCGTCATCAGCAGAAAGCGTATGTCGCCCGTCAGACTCTTCATCTGCGAATAGACTGCCGAAAGCCTGGCGCGCACGGCCTCGGCCATGTCGATGTTGTCGAGGCAGTGGCCTACGGGCGCGTCGTATTCGTCGATGAGTATCGCGACCCCCTTGCCGCCGTTCGCGGCCGAGAGACGCTTAATGGCCAGAGCGAAGTTGTCCGCCGGGCGAATGTCTCGATTGTACTCATACCCCGCCTCGCCCAGAGTGTGCTCCAGCTGCCATGCGAGAGACTTCTCGAACTCTTCGATGCTGACTGTAGAAAGCGTGCTGAAATCGAAATGGATTACAGGGTACTTCTCCCACGGCCAGTCCGTCTTGTCGATCGCGAGCCCCTCGAAAAGCTCGCGCCTGCCCTGGAAGACAGCCTTGAGCGCCGATATTGTGAGCGACTTGCCGAACCTGCGGGGACGCGAAACGAAATACAGCCTGGTACCCACTGTCGTCAGAAGGCGATGCATATACATCGTCTTGTCGACATAGATGCATCCGGCCCGTCTCAGCGACGGGAAGTCGTGCGTGTCTGTAGCTATCGGCCTCATCACGCGATAGTATACCACACCCTGCGAAAGCAGTCAACCGCGCCGTAATGCGGCTACGGCCCCGCTTCAGTTCCAGTACACTACATACCGCTCGCCGTGAATCGTCCAAAGCGGCGAGACGACGATGCCCGAGGGCGTAATGAAGTTCGGCTCGCCCCAATAGGGTTCGGCGGGGTGCGAAGCGTCGTCCCAAACCTTCTTGTGCGGCGGCGGCTTCGCGAGGCGCGTCCATCCCTCCGGCGGCTCAAGCGCGACATGCGCGAGACGCGGCGGCACCGCATAATCGTGCTCGAAGTAGTCGAGCGCTTTCACCGAACCGGGCGTCACCCCTTCGCAGCCAAGGCGCCCCGCGAGAAGAATCGGCCCGTAAAAGACGGCCCTGCGCTCCGGCCGGTCGGGCGTAGGCTCCTCGCGAAAGCCGCACGGCAGAGCCACCTCGAACGAATCGCCCGCCGCGACATCGCGAAATTCGTAGCGCGACTCCGCCTCGCCGGTAGCCCAGAACGGACGCCTGACGGCCACGCGCCCCCTGCCGCCCGCGACTGCGATACGCGCGCTTTCATGCGCCGGAAAATCCGTTTCGAGACGCAGGGCGATTTCGCCGTCATCGTACAGGCTCGCGATGAACTGGTTGATATAGAGCGTCCCGTCGCGCTTCGAATAGATGAGCCGCCCGGCTTTGGTCTGGCTTTCCATCGCGCTCGCCTGGCAGCACCAGAACGAATCGTTCGCCCGGTTTTGCAGTTTGTAGGCCCCGGTCTGCATAGGCAGAAAGTACGTGACACGTCCGTCGGCGGGTTCAGGCTGCGCCAGGATATGATTCCAGAGCGCGCGCTCCTGATAGTCGGCGATCGACGCGCGCGGCTCGGCCTCGAACAGCTGGCGCGAGAGCTTCAGCAGATTGTATGTGCAGCACGTCTCGCCCGTAAACCCGGTGAGGTTCGCGCCCTGCCTGTCGGGCCCTCGAAACGCCTCCTTTGTCGAGACGCAGCCCGGCGCGTAGAGATAGTGCGACACGACCGTCTGCCAGAAGAATTCCGCTAGATCGCGCGCCGTCGCGTCGCCGGTCAGTTCGTAGCGCCGCATTTCGCCGATCACCTTCGGGATGAGCGTGTTGGCGTGCTTGCCGTTCAGGCTGTCGCTGTGCGCCCTCAGCGGGTCGAGCGCTTCCGGATGGTAAAACACCCCGGCGGCCGCCGCCAGGCGGTCGGCGGGCGCCATTTCGCCGCGCCGGCGCACAAGACGCGAGAGATTCAGCAGCGATTCGGCGATACCGCCGAATTCCCGCCTGCGCATGGTGGCGGCCTCGGCGGCCGAAAGCGCGAGGACCTTGCCGGCCGTCCACTCGCCGAATCGCCGCGCGACCCCAAGCGCCTCCTCGCTGCCGCAAATCTCCGCCTGGTCGACGAGCCCTTGCAGAATCTTGTGCTGCACGTACCATGGCGCCCAAACCCGTTCGCCGGCGATGATCCTGTCGATGTCGCCCGCCGGGAACGCCCCCACCCAGCCTGTGCCAATCGCGTCCTGGCAGCGCTTCAGTTCGCGGACGGCGAGAGCCGATCGCGTCTTTAGCGTTTCGTCGCCCGTCGCCTCGTAGAGGGCGGCCATGCCCGAAAGCCAATGGCCCAGCGTGTGGCCGCGAAGCTCCATGTCAGGCCGCTCCCAGCCCCCCAGCCTCTGGACGCTGTTTGTGTTGGCGATGTCGTCCAGCCCGGCCGTGACGCGAAACATCCAGGTCAGGTTGCCCGGGTCGAGCGATTCCATTACGGCGCGCTCGCGCTTCATATTGTCGAGGAACGGCCCGGGCAAGAGCCTCACTACAGGCGCGCCGGGCGCGACATGCGCGCAAGCCAGCGCCCCGGCAGCTGTGATTGCAGCGGCGAAATTCCTGTTCATCTCAACGAAACCCTTGTCCCTTCTTTCAACACTGTCCCGTCCCAGGGGCTCGTCTGCGCCGCAGAGCGAACCGACTCCATCAGCTCCGGCACGGTCGCGAACCTGCCGTCGAGCCATGCGCGATGGCCGGCGATGAAATTCTTCAGCACGGCTGCATCCTTGGCAAAGGACCTCGACTGCGGCCAGCGCGCGTCATTCGCCTCGGCCGATTCGCGCAGATATCCGGCGTAGCAGTCAATCGCACCGCCCTCTTCGGCGAGCGCGCCATATCCGTCCCGGACCTTGAAATACATGGAGCGGGCGAGACGCGCGAAGCGGTAGTCTGAAAGCCACTCGCAGTACATCGACCCCTGCGCCGCGTGCCATCGCTCAGGCGACGGCTTTTGCATATTCGCCGTCCCCGCCGCGTGGTCGAAATCCCAGACCGGCCCCCACTTCATCTTCCCGCCCACGTCTTTGTATGCATACCGGCTCTTCGCCCCGGCGTCCTGGTTGCCGAAGAGCTCCTGCACGAGAAAATACCCCGCCATCGACTCCATATCGCAGTAGTCGGAGTAGTGGCGGCCCTCGGCGGATTTGCGCGAGGCCGAAGTGCATGCGTCGAAATAACCCTTCAGAAAATTCTTCGCCGCGTCGAGCATCGCTTCGTTAGTCGTCAGATATTCCGGCGAATTGACCATGGTCGGCATTTTGAGATTGCCCGAAGCGACAGTGAAACGCGTTGCCTCGTCCATCTCGAGAGAGAACTCGAAGAGCCAGCCGCCGCCTGTATCCACCTCGCGCGGATCTATCCACGACAGGTCCTCGGCCGAATGTCCGCAGTCTTCGGCGAACTTTTCCCAATCGAATATATCCACCCGGTCCCCGGCGACGCGAATATGCTCGCAGAACAGATAAAGCCCGTCGAAGCGTCCGTTCACTACGAGATCGACCCATGTCGACTCCATGGCGAGCACGCCTATGGACGCGGCGAAATCGTACGCGAGCTTGTTGCGCATGTTGGACATGTCGGGCATGTTCGCGAGAAGCACCCAATGCTTCGACTTGACCGAACCCAGCCCAAAGGGCGACGCCTTCTTGTCGAGTTTGAGCTTGTACGGTTTTTTCGCATAGCCGGCGGACGTGTTGCCGCGCACGTTCACAGTCGCCGCGCCGTTGTACTGCTCCTTGAATTCGCCATTGCCCTGTATGCGCAGCGTACCGTCATGCTTCTCTTTCGCCGAGGACGGGAACCCGCCGTCGTCCGTCGTGATATAGCATACCGGCAGCTTCGAGAAATACAGCTCGCGCGCCAGAATCTCAACACCGCCGTCCGCGACCGAAAACCGCAGCCAATGTCCGTAGTCCGCCGCCGTGGGCGTGTAGGCGGCGCCTTCCGCCGCAGGTTCGGGATCGTACGTCTTGTCCCAGCCGGCGCGCTGCCACGCGCACGAAAAGCCCTGGCCGGCGAAGAACGCCGGCAGCTCCGGCGCGAGCGGCGAGCCTGCCTTGGGGCGCGACGCATCGAAGACGAATCTCTCGCCGCTCTCCGCTGCAAGAGAGCTTGCGACCTCGCCCTCTCCCGGACCCTCGAACACCACCTCGGGCGCGAGCGCGGCCGGGGACGCGCGAAACCAGCCCTGTCCGCCGGGGGTGCGCAGCCTGACGTACTCTTCGCCGCTCTTGACGAGATAGCTCACGAGCTTTTCGCCATCCACGGTGCGCACCGCGAACCTGGCCTCGATCCACTCGTTCGTGCGGGGCGCCGCCCCGGCGGCGGCCACCTCGTGCCACGCTCCGCCGCCCCAGGCGAGAAACCCGGCCTCGCCGGTACTCAGACGGGCCGGACACAGCGCGGCCGTTCCTGCAGGATCGTCCGGCGCGACGGTCGCCAGCAAATCGGCGCGAAAACGAAACTCGACTTCGTAGATGTCGCCGGCCGGCGCGGTCAGCGAGGCGTCGGCGGCACCCGCCGTCCCCGCCGCCGCCATCAGCGCCAAAGCAACGAAACGCCTCACCGTGCCGCCCTCGCTCTCCTACCGCAGAATGATGACGAACCCGTTCTTTACATAGACGCACATGAGCGTCTCTGTGCCGTCTTCGTTGAAGCGCTTGGTAAGCTTCCACTTGCCCTTGCCGTCGCCGGACGCATTGACTTCTTCCAGAAACGCGGACATCGTCGCGCTCGTGCCGGTTATCGACTTGGCCGTCAGAAGGACGAACTCTTCGGTCTTGTCGGTCTCTGCCGTTATTTTAGGCGCGACTACGTCATGAACCGAGAGGTCGACATCGCCGAACACGCCCTCGCCCGCGTACTTCACGCCCTTGGCGATTGTGAGATAGGCTGGCAAATCTTCAGCCTTCATGCCTGCTGCCATCGCGAATACACCCTCGTTGACGCTTACGGTCGAGCCTTCGGGCGCGGCAAAGCCGGCCCCCATCGTCAGCCTGCCCGCGCCGGTCTTGAGGATATGGACGGCATCGCCCGTGAACACGCCGTTCAAGTAGCTGTCGCCAGCTGTTCCAAGAATGTTGAGAGTCCAGGCCGACCGTTCAACATAGACCTGCGCATTGGGGTGAAGATGCTCATACGCGCCAACCGTTACGTGGGCGGCAGCGGGATTCCACTGCGTTTCGCCCTTCATGATGTTGGTCGGCTCGGCCGGATTGCCCGAAACAAGCATCTTGGCCTTCGGCATTTCGAAATTGATATGGTCGGCCATCCTAAAGCCCGATGCATAAGCCTCCCCGCCTTCCACTCGCTCGGAAAGCTCATTCGCCCAGTCGAGCGTTCCCTCAAAATCGGCAAGCGCCTCCGTGCCATGCAGCCAGACGCCGCCATTGGCCTCTTCCGAGCATATCTTCAGCGTCCCCGTGCCGAGAATCGTCGAAGCAAGCGTGAAGCGCGAGTTATACTTTGCATTCCTGATGGCCAGAGTTCCGCCTTCGATAATGTTGGTCTTGGTTTCATCGCTGAAGAACTGCCACGTGCCGTCACGGTTGGAGCCGGAGAGTTCCAGCGTTCCCTCGCCCTTCTTGACAAAGCCTTTTGCCCCCGTGTTGTTGTACATGCTGCCGCTGGACCATGTGATGTCGTGACCAGCCGTATCGACCGAGATAAACCCTGACGAACCCTTGACATAGGCCGACACGTCCTTCGTCACAGGATTGTTCTCGTCAAGCGGATTGACGCCATACTGAAGCGTACCACCGTCGAAGACAAGGCTGGAATCCTTATGGCAGATTCCGTCTGGGTGGGTCACGCGGATCGTGCCGTTCGAAATGATGGTGCCGTTTCTGTGACGCGTGGGTCCGAGTTCAAGCGTGCCAGTGCCGACCTTGATGATCTTGGCTTTGGCGTTGGCGTCGTCGCCCATGCCGAGGGTAATGCGGTCGTCTGGGCTGTTGAGGTTGCCGACGATAAGAGTATTGTTCTTGTCGATGCTTCTGAACTTCGCACCCGTCGCATACTCTTTAGTATAAATAGAGCCAAAATGGATCACTCCGTCAGAGAACAACAGAGTGCCGTTATCGTTTACGCTGCCGTAGAGCATCAGTTTTCCATTCTCGAAGCCAGACTGCGCCTCGCCGAACTTCATGCGATTGCTTCCGTTCGAGTCCACATGAATTGTACCGGAGAATCCCGAATTGTCGCCATAGAGCCGAACGCCTTTATACCCGTCCATCGTGAAGAAAACGTGCCCGTCGCCAAGAAGCCTGCCGTTAACGTCGAAATTTTCGCCGTTGCCCTGAATCCACGGCATTGCCTCGTGATGGTCCCAGTCTGTGCCGTCGGGCGAGACTATTTCGATGTCGTTGTTGAATTCGACGGCCGTGCCCTTGATATTGCGAAGGCGCCCGCGGTTCTTTAGGATAAGCCTGCCCGGGCCCTCGACCCCGCCTATCGTCAGCCACTTGTCGCGGTTGTGCGTAAGGTCGGCGTTCAAAATCAGCTTGCCTACGATATTCTCTTCGCTGACATCCAGCGTGACAGCGTCGTTGAATGTCGCAGTATCGTCGGCGGTCTGGGGATATGTGTCGGTCGCCGCGTCCCCGACGGACCAGTTGTCGGAGTCGCGCCACTTGTCATACTCGCCCCCGCCGGTCCAGACAAAATCTGTCGCCCATGCCGCCGCCGTCATAACGGCCGCTAGCAGGCTTGCGGTTGTTTTCGGTATGCGGTTCTGTCCGCCCAGAGTGTTTTCTGTGTCTCGCATTGCGATTCTCCGTTTATTGTATTTTCTCCGTTTGTGGGGCTTTTCGCCTGAAGCGGCGTCTCTCCCGCCCCGAGCGTGCAAATATTGTACCACAGAACTGGCGCAAAAGCCAATTCCCCAAAAAAGGGGATTCTCCCCTCTTCGCCCCGGCGGACGCGCCGCGCCGCTCACGCTCTCAAGAGCCCCAATTCGTAGGCCCGGCTGACGGCCGCGGCCGAATTGGACGCTTCAAGTTTAGTTATGAGGTTCTTTGTGTGGGTTCTGACGGTCTCGTAGCCAATCCCTAGAATAATCGCTATCTCCTCGCGCGTTTTGCCCATCGCCATGTAGCGCAGTATTTCAGCCTCGCGCGACGAAAGTATCGTCTTCGGCTCTGTATACCCCTCCTCGACAAAAGCCGACGGATCTGCGGCGACGCGCTTGATCGCCGCCGAGAGTACGCCCCTCTTCGAACTCTTCGGCAGATACCCCGCCGCGCCGTTGGCCCGCGCCTCGTCAATCTCGCTTTTTAGCGGCATGCCGGCGAGCAGGATGACGCGCACTGACGGATACGCCTTTCTAAGCCGGACGAGAAGCTCCAGCCCCGTCATGCCGCCAGGCATGTGCACATCGGTCACCACGACGTCTGCCGCCCCCTTCTTCTCGCAGATCGCCAGCGCCTCTTCTGCCGACGCCGCGACTGCGTGAATCGCGAAGTCGCCTTCGCTCGCCAGAAGCACCTCAAGGCCGTCGCGCACGATTGGATGGTCGTCTACAATTAAAACGCTTGTCATTTTTGCCCCCTGTATGGCAGTCTCGCGACTATGATTGTGCCGGCGCCCGGCATGCTCGTGATTTTCAGAGTGCCGCCATGGCGCACTATCCGCTCGCGCATGCTCCTGAGCCCGAGATGCCCGGCCTCCCCGACCGCTTCGGGATTGAAGCCGCAGCCGTCATCCCGCACCGTCATGACGAGCCCGTCCCGCCGGAACGAAAACACAACCTTGACATCGCTCGCGCCGCCGTGTCTGAGCGCATTGCCTACGGCCTCTTGCAGACACATCAGTATCTCGCCCGTAAGCGAACGCGGCACATGCCTCTCTTCGCCGCGAAACTCGAAGCGCACCGCCCCCTGCCAGTGGGCGAGGCGGCCCGCCGCGTACTTGACGAGCCCCGAGAGGTTCTGCGGCCCTTCGCTCTCTTCGGTCATCGACCATAGCGCCGCCCTCAGGCCGGTCTGCGTGTGGTAAAGCGAATCGCACACTTTCTCAAGCTGCTCCCTGGCGACTGTCGCGTCCTTGGGCAGATAGTTCATCGCGGCCTCGAGCCGGAACATCGAGCCGGCGAGAAGCTGCTGAAAGCCGTCGTGCAGGTCGCGCGACAGCCTCAACCTCTCGCGCTGGACGGCGTCCGCCTTGGCGGCCTCGCGCGACTTGACCCAGAAGACAAGCGCGGCGGCGAAAACGAGTATGCCGCCTATGAGCACCCAGAACTTCGCCGGCGTCCAGAATGGCGCCGACGAGACCACGACCACGTCATCGTAGCTCGCGGCCAGTATCGACGGCGTTTCGATGCCGGTCCATGCGCCGCTGTCGGGGTCGCGCACGTTGCCGTACACATAAACGCCCGTCACGCGCACGCTCGCGCCGATCGCGAGGTCGTCCGGCGTGGGGCGGTCGAACCGAAACGGCACCGCGACCTGGATGATGCCCGCCTCGCTGCCTACGGCCAGCTGCATGAACGTCTGCCGCCTGTTGACATCGCGGACCACCCCGACCGCCGTTACGAGCCTGCCGTAGCGGTCGAGCGCGCGTGCGTCGGCGAGCGGGTCGACGATTAGATCTCTGATGCTCACGCGCTCCGGACGCGGCAGTCGCGACGGGTCGTGCCCCAGATGACGCACGACATCGGCCCTGAAGCGCGGCGTCGCGATGCCCTTTATCGCCCCGCCCCCGACTGAAACGATGTCGCCCGCGATAACGCGCGGCTCGTTCTTCTCGCGCTGCACGCGCCACACACCGCCGGACGCCGTCTCAAGAAAGAAGTACGGGTCTGAAGGTCTGTGGAACGTGACTACGCCCTCGATGTCCGCCCCCGCGGCGCACATCGACGCTAAAGCGGCCAGAAGTGCCGCCGGTATTTTGCAGAGCCTTTTCATGACAGACGGCTTGTGGCGCCGTCAGCGCGCGACCGTCAACCGCGCCCAGACCGGCTCGGCCGTCTTGACCCTGCCGCCGTCAGCGCCCCATTGGTACGCGCAAATCGTGATGACGCTCTCGGCCGCCCCTGCGGGCCAGTCGCAAAGCCGCAGTACGCCGTCGTCGCCCACGACCGCCGGCCCTTCGCGGACGAAATACCTGACCGGCAGTCCGCTCGTCGACCGCGCGTCGAGCTTTAGCGGCAAGTCCGCCGCCCTCGCGCTCTTCGGGGCGTCCCATTCGATGCGGTTCTCTGCACCGTGGGTGTTCGCCGGCAGGCGCACTATGGCCTGCTGAACGCTGCGCCGCCAGTGCGCGTCGCCCGGATACACCGCCGCAAGCACCACCTCGCGCGCGCGGTAGCCGTCGAAACCATGCCTGTTGAAGCGCACGTCGAACGTCTCCAGACCGGTTTTCACCGCAGGGCCCTGCACGACCTTCACGTCGATCGCCTCGCGCGGCATCTCCGGGCGCTCGTTCGGCTCGCCCGCCTTCTTGCCCGTCCAGCGCTCGGGCCGGCCCGGCGGCACCTTCGCGTCATACACCGCCCTGGCGCGAAAGCCCTCGCCGGCCGGACGAAACGGCACCGTCACCTGCAAGTGGCTTTTCGGGTTCTGCCCGACCGTCTCGCCTTCGCGCCCCTCGAACCCGAGCACCGTGAACCGGCCGCCGAAGCGCGGTATGCGCGGCACCGTGCCGTCTACGATGAAGCGCGCGATGGCGAGCGGCAAAGCGTCGGTCATGTCGAAGTGGCCGCTCTCCCAGTCCGCGACAGCGAGGAGCTTCACGTCCGGGTGAGCCTTGAAGAAGCCCTTGTCTTTCTCAAGGCGCTCCGAGAACCACTCGTAGTCGCCCCCGACGAGCAGCATCGGCACACCCGCGGTCTTCTGCCAGAACGCGTCGTCGAACTGCGGCTTGAAGTGGGGCCAGCTGCCCTTCAAGGAGACGGCGCACTTCACGCGCCCCGGCATCCCGGCCGTGCAGAGGTACGGCCAGTCGGCCCAGGCGGAGTGGCCGAGCGGCACGATCTTGGCGTCCTTCGCGAGCTCGGGACGGGCGCTCGCCTTCGCGAGCTTCGCCAGGAGTGCGTCCAGGGCGGGCGCGTCCTCTTCGGTGAACTTTTCGTTGAAACCCATGAGTCCAGGCGTCACGAAGACGATCGCGATATCTGCGGCGGCGAGCGTGCGGCGAAAGTCAGGGTCGGTGAAAAGCGGCTCTTCGAGCATGTTGTCGTTGCCTATCACTACGGCCGACACCTTCGTGACGCCGGGCGCGATCCACAGATATGCACGCGCAGGCTTTTGCGTTTCGCGATGGACCGGCCCGTCGACGTCGACGCCCCACTGGTACACGCCCCAGACCGAGTTGGGCCCGCCGCGCAGCGTCAGAGCGTCCCGGTCGTTCGCTGTCCACTCGTCGCGCCACGGTATCTCGGGCGTCGCGTCGCCGTGCCACGTCACCGGCAGCCACACATAGCGCCCGTCGATGGCGTTCTTCGGGTTCCATATATCGAAGCATGCCACATCGCGCCCCGTCTTTTCGTCGTGAAAGAAGTATGTCGACTGCCCGCCCCAGGTCTTGTCGGGGCCCAGCATGTTCGCGCCGTTTACGCCGGTGCAGGGGTTGCCGAGCCACTCCCACGGACCCTTCAGCGACTTCGCGCGGTAGATGCGCGCGGCGTTCGGCTTCCAGCCCGTGCAGCCCGAGCCGAGAAGCCAGTACCACCCGCCGTGCTTTATCACGGCCGGGGCTTCGGTCCAATGTTTCTCTGCGGCGCGGTGCCAGCGGCCCGTGTAGCCGAGACAGTCGCCGGCGAGCTCGGCGAAGTGAAGCGTCGAATTCTCCTCTGAAGCGAAGATGTGCCAGACGCTGCCGTCGTCGTCGACAAACACCGTCATGTCGCGGCTCATCATCTGGCCGTCAACCGGACGGCACGAGCGCACAAACTTGAACGGACCCGTCGGCGAGTCTGAGACCGCGAACCCGACGCGCGCGTCTTTGTAGCCCAGCCCCTTTCGCTCAAGGTGAAAGAGCATCGCATACTTGCCCGTCGCCGGGGCCTTGACGACTTTGGGGCGCTCGAGGATGCACTCTTTCTCGATATCGTGGCCGGGCTCGGCCGACACCTCGAGCACGATGCCCTCGTTGCGCCACGTAACGAGGTCGCGCGACGAGTAGCAGCCGACGCCGACGTGTGCGCGGTTGCCGGCGCCCCCGCCTATTTTGTGTTCGCCGTACCAGTACCACGTGTCGTCCAGCTTGAGCAGACCGCCGCCGTGCGCGTTTATGTGCACGCCGTCTGTGTCGTTCCAGATGCCGCCGTTAGGCAGGGCCGAAGCCGCCGCCGCCGCGAAGAGCGCGAATATCAGGGTAGCAGTTTTCATGCGTCAGATTATACCATAATCGGCGCCCCGCGGCCAATACCCCTTTTGTGGGAACTTACCCATTTTTGATTCGTCTATGCAAGGTGGGTGGTCTTGCGCGTTTTTGGGGGACAAAAAACGTAGCTCCTTTCCGCCGCGATGCCGCCAGCGGCAGATTGTCGTGAAGGTGAAATATTCAACGCCTTGCGAGTTGCAAATCATCCATATATATCGTCCGTCGCTTGAGATGCAGGCGCCATAGATTAGAAATTGACACCTTAGATTTGCCGAGTGGGACAGGGCCCACGTATCGGACGGTTCTGCATCGCGCCAATCCCCACCTGTCGTCAGTAGCAGACGCCATTCATATTTTCCGTTATCCAGGGTTCGGCGCAAGAAGAGAGAATTGCGCAAAAGCTGGCTAGACTCCTCGTGGACATTTCCCTCAGCATCATTATGCTCGGTATCCGAAACTGTCTCGCCCGCGAACAAAGCGAATTCTCCCGACTCATATAGAATCTGGGCGTCTAAGGGCGTTGCGCGATAGGGGATCCCCGGCAGAGCGCCGCACTCACTTGAAAATGCGGCCTCGCGCGCCGCGCAATCCCCCGCCACAAAGCCACAGCCGCCGAACACAATTACTGCCGCAACCGCGAAAAAGACTATCGCCGTCAACTTTCCCATTCCAATCTCTGTTTGTGCTTTATGCCGTACGCGAAGTCGGCTATCGGGTGCGGCGGCAAGTGGAGCTGGTCGAGCGCCGAGAAGTAGGCGTCCATGGCACGTCGGCAAAGCGACTCGTCCGTCGCAGCGATCACCATGTCGTCGCAGTAGCGTGCATAGAACATCTTCTCCGACGAATGCCTGAGAACCGCCTCGTCAGCCTGCGACCATGAAGTCCTTCGGGGCGCCGTCAGCTGCCAGAACTCGCTTTTCCAGCGGGGTTGTCGCCATTACTTCGCCTCTTCGGGTTTCTTAATGAGCGTACGCTTGATCGCAACGGCCTTGTCGAGTTCAAGAGCATAGAGCTGCTCGTCGAGAGCCGCGAGCTGAAGCAGCTTCTGCGTCAACTCGGTTGACCATTTCTGGCGAATAACCATAAACTCGGCACGACGGACATCAATGTCTGCAAACACCTGTTCGGCGTCCTCCCTGCTGAGTGGGGTGCTGAGCATCTTCTCCTGCTGCTCTATCGCAGTCACCTCCGCCTCTGCCTCCTGATTGCCCCCGGTTACTTTGCCCATCTTCGGCGCTCCTTTGTTCTCTTTTGCCATGTGGTTACCACCTTTCACTTATGTTCTCCATCAAAGGCTGGAGTAGCCTAGTTCCACTCCGACATCCGCCGGAGAAATCGTCTGTTGCCCGGTCACCTGGTTTATAGCATCGAACCTTCATATCCTTCTCTCTTCACTATTCCATGTTCTGCGCAAAAAAGCGAGGGGATTGACCGCTGCGGAATGTTCGTCCGTATTTCAGGACATCGAGCCAATCGAGTAGCTTTATCGCAGGAGCCTCCTTTTGCCTGTCGGCACCATTCGGCCTTTATCCCGCTCGAACTCCCGCCCTTGGCGGGTCGCTACGGTGTCCCCTCGCTGCATCACCTTCCTTGGTGAATGCGAGAGTATTATCGCATATCCTTATCGCCAATATGCAATATTGGACATCCGCGGATATCCGCCGACATCCAAAGGCTATATCAAGCATGTCTGCTCGCCTTGAACTTCCCCTTCGCGCGCCTGCAACGCATCCCCAGACGCAAATCATCCGTAAAACGCACCTCCAGCGGGGTCATCCTCACCCCTTCGCCATGTCATGCTTCAGGAATAAGCAATACTCCTCCAGACTCTTGCGCATGACCTCCTTGGGAATCAGCAACCGTTGGTATTCG
Source organism: Kiritimatiellia bacterium (assembly GCA_045545855.1). Lineage (GTDB taxonomy): Bacteria > Verrucomicrobiota > Kiritimatiellia > RFP12 > UBA1067 > UBA1067. The sequence goes on from JAZQBR010000090.1 coordinate 18,524, forward strand.
GCGACCATCGTCGGGCTCATCGTGCGATTAAGGGCATATTCGACCTCGCACTTGTCGGCCGACGGACACAGCAACAACCCTACGGACGGGTTCTCATACGGTCGTCTGACGTCACGATCCAGTGCTTCAAGATAAACATCCATCTTGCTGATGAATTCCGGCTTAAACGGAACAGCCTTCAACTCGACATCGACCAGACACTGTAAGCCGCGATGGAAGAATAGAAGATCCAGACGCTTGTCACTGCCGCCGACCTGAACATGATATTCATCTCCCATGTAGAGATAATCCTTGCCCAATTCAAGGATGAACTCTTTCATATGATCGAGAATCCCCCGTCGCAACTTAGGCTCTGTGTGCTTGGCCGGTAAAGGAATGAAGTCAAGAAACGCACGGTCCTTCAGCATGAACTCAGCATCCGGATATTTCTCCTTCAGCGCCCGTGAAACGCGCTTCTCCTTGCTCATGACCGAACCGTATGTCTGGGTCACAATGGCCCGGCGCAGTTCCATCAGATTCAGCCGCTCTCGCGCCGCATGAAGGATGTAAAACACCATCTCCTCCATCGTGCGACAACGGTTGATGATCTCGATGTGATTGGTGAATGTCGTCAACGCGAGGAAATGGGGCAACGGAGGTAGCCCCGCAAACCCGTCATTCGGATTTGCAGTCGGCAACTGCAAAAAGAGCCTATCGGCCTCTTCCCGCTTTGCAGTCGGCGACTGCAAAACCTCGGCCCCTCCAGTCTGAGGAAGGTAGCCGACAATGAAATCGTCAAGCTTCAGACGAGAATGTATCTGGGCAAATTCGACGGAGGAAAACGCATCGAAGAATTCGACCATATTATAGATTTGCCGCTGTCCGAATCCTCGGATCTTCGGATGCCTCGTCTTGAGGAAGTCGCACAAGGCGAGGACGGACCCCATGCCCCACGCTTTCGACTTCACGCGCGTGGAGATGTACGCCCCGACACTCCAATAGGTCGACACGGCGGTATAGTTCAAGAAGCCGATCGTCCCATTGCGCCGCGCCCTGATGAACGCAGCAATCTGTTCAAACTCTTTTTCAATCTTTCTCATCACTTTCTCCTCGCAGAAATTATATCACTTTTTAGAGAAAAACTGCCGGTAATTCTTTAGCACCAGCTCATCGCTAAAGTTGGCATAGCAATACTTGCACAAATGCGGGCATGTGTTGTACATGCCAATATCCTTGCTCACAATACATCCGCAGGCTTTTCGTTGACCTTTGTCCTTCTTCGACTTCCTTATTTGCCAGCCATTGAACATATCGTATTCCGCGCCGATGAAGTCCATCAGCCCCGCGTCGTCATGGAAGAGCCGCATCATCAGTTCGTCATCAACACACTTGTTATGCTTGACACCATACGTACTTAAATCTGCAAGCTCACCGCATGTTGCAAGTTCCAATCCTAAATCTTTATTCAACTCCGCAAGTCCCTGTGCAAATTGAATTTGGTCATCTGGCGAAAACTCCCGAACACCAAGCCCAGCCAGATTCTTCTGCACCTTCCGATAGGCGGCAATATCGATAAAGCTGAACACCAGCTTCTCCGTGTATCCCTTCAACTGCTGACCAATATTGCTGACGCGTTCCAACAAGGCTTCTATGGAAATTTTCTCGGTCAACATCAATGGATCAAATCGCCAAATGATACGTTCCTTGCCAATCCGGTCGGCAAGCCGCTTAAACGTGTCAATTCGCTCCGCAGCAGGCGGTACATTCGGCTCCAACCCTTCTGCTACGTAGTCATTCAGCGTGAACTGAAAGTAATACTGCTTGAAGCCCAGTTTCTCAACTTTGTCCAAACGCTCAAGCATAGGCCTTGGATTCTTCGACCAGAAAACAATCATCCGCGTATCAGCAAATGATACGCGATATCGCTCTTGATTAAACGGATTCACCCAGACAGAATATCCAGCCTTCAATCGTTCCAGAAACCAATCAGCATAAAAAGCCGGAATGTCCGTCGAACGACTAGCGGAAATGATGATCGGCGCCATCGCCTTGACCACTTCGCCGGAATCGGTGCAAAGACTTACGCGCTCTTTAGACATATGTACCCCGTAGATATCGGATTATTCTTTCGATCGGAACCTTCTTAAAGACATCAACCAACCATTGTTTGTCCTGATTGGTCTGCTTCAATTTACTTTTAAGGTGTTCGTTGTAACGATCAATCGTAGCAGCATTTGACTTGTCTTTCTGGCAATAATAACCTGGTATTACTCCTCTTACATTGTCTGCATATTGGTCTTGGTGATTCTCTACAAACCAATAAGCGTCCTTCTCAAATATCGATCTCGCTTTGGCATCGTCTATCATTTCTGCACATACAGCTACCCATGTAGCCGCATCGTCAAGCATCAACTTGGTTTTCGTATCTTCCATGGGTATGCCCAACAGTTCTTGCGTCGTATCACCTTTTTTCGTCTTTTTTCTACCTTTAGACTTTGTCCCTTTTGAGAAATCAGGTGCAAATTCTTTCTGCATAATCTTCCATGGCTGTTTTTTTTCGTCCCAGCCATCCTTGCGCCCGGCGAGTATTTGAATAAACACCCTTGGGTCTGGATTCGCCGTAAGCTGCTCGAAGACGTTCAGCAAGATCGAACGCAACGATTGCTTCTCCGCCTTGCTCTTCTTGCATTTAAACCCAGGCCCGTCAAAGAATCGGAGAACCCGTGTCTTGAGAGTCTCAACGTCAGGCTGCGCCACCGAAGGTTTATCAAGCTGCGACCAATCGATCTGCCGACCATGAAGCTGCCCGTAGAACTCCTGGTATATTGCACGTAGATGCTTGTTCCGACCGCACAAAACTATGTCAGTGAAATCCTTCGTCAGATTTGCGAATCCGTTGAGCTCCCCATATATAGCAAAGGCCAAACGATAATCTGTCAAACCCTTGCCCTGCATGAATCTGAGCAATCCTTCCCAATCATCACCTTTGGCCAAGACAGCCGTAATTGACGGGAGCAAGCCGTTCCTCCATTCTTCCGTAAATTCATTCTTGCCAATGATGTGCTTGCGCATCGCATTTAGATAACGTCGCACAAAATTACCGTCAACCCATTCAGACCCAAGAACCTCTTTAGCCTTAAAAGTCAATGCATCCGCAAGCCCCTCCTTGCAGGAACTCACCTTACCGTTGAATTCAGGTTTTACAAGGACCTCGTTCGTCCAAGACATAAACAGCTTCTGCATCTGTTTGTCTGGAAGATATTCATTAGAGATCTTATCAAGTTTTCCATCGATAACAAGAATCTCGTCCTTCTCCGGTGAAAGGTATACTCGATTCCCATTCATCTCGTTTTGAACACGTTGAACCTTATCCTTCACCCAACGTACGCCATAACAATCTCCCGCAACTTCGCTCTTCAGCGAAGTGACGAGCGCCTCAACATCATTAGGAGAAATATCCTTCCCAAACTTTCGTAGAATAGCAAACAACTGATCAACCCGCGAAGTATCACGTTCAAATTCCAACAATGCATTATACAAGGGATCAAAGCGGTTAAGCTCGGCAAAAGCCAACTTCAGTTGTTCTCGTTGTGCATCAGTCGGCATGTGACTGGCACTCGATACTATAGCGACAAAAATGTTCTGAATCCGGAGATAAGTACTCAGTTCCCTGACATGTTCTGGTGTAGCCGCAACACTCGCACCCACATAATAGCCATAAAGAAGCCCCTTCATCCGATTGATCGACCTGTCTTTTTCAACTTCGGCCTCGTTTACCTTGTCGGGTCCATGAATGGCAATAGGCGCATATCGTTTTTCAAACGTCTCCACAGAAATTCGCCGCCCATATACCGAAACAAATTTTGTCTCTAAACTACTTTCCGTCAAAGACAACGCCACCTTTTTGTCCTGTTCAGTAAAAAATATGAAACGCGTAATCGCTGGGTTGAAATACAGCGTGTGGTCACTCACGTATATTCCATCACCAACCCTTTTGAATTCCTCATCCGTGGAATACTCAATCAACAGAGGATGATCCTCTAGGTCCGATTGCGCCCGAACGAACAAGCCAGGATGGTCGTAAAGCGTCACCACAAAATCACATGAATTTTCGGGAATCGACGTCCAGCGACCATAACCGAACTTGCGACACTCATAGAATGCCTTCGGCGACACACTCTCAGTCGAAAGTATGTTGTTGAAATTCAATGACGATGTTGGGATGTAAAACTTTTTCATCTTAGATGTCCTCTACTTCATCTTTCTCGGTTGTCACGTAAAGCTGTGCGTCCACGGTTTGCAGTCGGTTCGGCAACGAGCCACTATACATCACATAGAGATAGCGATAGGTTCTAGTCATAGCCACATAAAGCGCCTTGCGGTCTGAAACGGTATCTGCAACTGAATACTTCTCAACAAGAGGGAGAAATACCGCCTCAAATTGAAGCCCCTTGGCACTATGATACGTCATGACCTTGGGATTACTGGTTGTAAAATCCAGATCTTCATGCCCATTTCGGAAATTCATTCTGTCACTGTACTTTACTTCGTAGTTCCCGCCCAATTGGGTCAACTTATCATAGACACGTTTTACATCCTCATTGCGCGGCAAAAGAATAGCAACATCTTCAAATTCCCTGTCTTTAATGATGCGATGGATCGCTGAAATCTGTTCATCCTCGTCATTATACTTGATGAATCTAGGAATTGCCGTCTCTGAACTCTTGTATACACCCTCGTCATATGGATCTAGGTCAACACCAACAAACTGGACAACACGTGCTACGGGCTTTGGTAGCCGGTGGTTTCTATACAAAGGAAAGACCTTTGCATTTCTGGCCTCTGATATCTCGAACCTAATGTCATCAACAGGAAGAGTATTCTTTAGCCCATCATAAATAGACTGTGCTGTATCTCCAAAAAAGTAGAAACATCCCCTCGTGGCCTTAATAAAATCACAAATCTCTTCCTTAGTGAAATCTTGGATTTCATCCACAATAACATAAGTGGACGCGGGCTTATTACGTTTATTGACCCAATCATAGTGATATGTAAAAGTCTTTGCAAGGCCAAGAGCCTTTCGCCCAGCATTCATGTACCTGCTTAGCGCTTTCGTAAACACTATAATCTGATAATCGTTGCTACGTTGAGCTTGAATACGCTTGGCCATTATCAGCGCCAATACGGACTTGCCACTACCAGCACACCCAGAAACGATGCACGACTTATCAAGTGTCGCATATAAGACATTCCGCTGATCATCATCAAGTTCCGTCTCACGGATCATCCAATCTTTCTTCATTTGTTGTCTCCTTTTGTAAGTTCAATAAAGCGCCAAGCGATCTTGCTTTGATCACATGCAAAACGAGAATGCCTCACCACAAAGGTCTCATTAAAGCCTTCATTTCTGGCACGAACAACAGCGCCACTCTCCTTGATTCCAGCATCAAGCATCTTCGGCAACCATTCTTTCGATGTGCCATTCTTGGTCGAGACATCCGTTATCAGCATTTTTCCATCCGGCACAAGAATGTCCGAAAACACCTGGATGATATTCGTGTACGGGTTGTTTTCCTCGAACTGTTGCTTTGTGACAAACTCGCAAACAGCTTTGCATGTCATAAAGAAGTCAAATGTGTCATCAACAACACTTCTCACAACACCAAGATCGTAAAAGTCATCAATCGTTACCGGCATCGTTTTAAGGTTAACCGCCAACTTGCCAATGGTCTTCCGGTGCTCTAGAATGCGCTCAAAAGCGCGAAGCGCATGATGATTACCATCCAGCGCACGCACCTTCACAACCTCTACATACGGGAGATTCTGTTCAACCGCATCAAGGAAGCCCAATATTTCTCCTCCCGTTCCACAACCAAAGTCAAATACAGATAGATTCTTACGATCTTTGTACTCTTCCAAATTCGCCTTAAAGTAATCACTGTAAAGACAGAATGCCTCGACATAACTTCTCGGGAAATACGTTCCTAAGTACTTCTTTATCTCTGCCCGGCTCCAGTCAATCACCGTCATGTCACGACAGCAAGGGCAATATATAGCTTTAAGCTCTCCATAAATCTTATCGTCAATCCACTTTGGCAACCGCATACTTCGCGGGGTTAATTTAGCAACACACATCCCCTCTTCCGTAGATGTTACGTTTTTAACTTGTGAAACCAAGATTTTAACATCCTCTTTCGCTGAAACATCCATTTGACTCACAGATGGTTTTGTGCTGTCTATATCTATTACAGTCCTTTGCAGGTCTCCCCTAGCTTCAGCAACAATCTTCGGTGGCGCACCCATCCCCTCAAGGAACAGAGCTATCGTCTCCAAATCATGATTGAACCTACGTTCATCAGATAATGGCTTGGCATTTTTATGAAAATATTTGTTTCTGATATCCTTGATGCTATGGGCATATCCAAACAGCTGCGGATCAACCTTGAATTCCCGGAGAAGAACTGATTTATTTTGAAGAAACACACTTAGAATCGTAGGCTGATCCAAATCATATAATGATTTAGCCCCATTATCACGCACTGTCTTCTGCTGTGATTCATATAAAGAAGACACAACATACCGATCCCAATAATCCGGAGACAATGTCCTCAGATTATCATCCAGCCATTTCGCCATAAATTTTGTTACAGCATCTAGAGCCATATAGATTACTCCCATTTCTTGCGTTAGTTCTCGCTTTTTGGGGGTAGTATAACTCATATTAACAATCCTTTCCTGATAAAAGACATCCGCAGATATCCACAAGTTTGGAAACGTTGCGCCACTTGATGCGCGCAATCGGGAACATGACAGCACGACCGCGTTGTGGTACAAGTGACTCAGCATCTGCAAATCCGGCATTCTTCAACTTGCCGCGAAGATTGGACATGGTCTTGTAGATGTCTTCGATGTCGGATTCGTTGGTGAACAGCGAGCCTTCCTGGAACGACGCCAACCAATCACATGAAGCAACGTTTGGTGCTTTGTGCGCCGCGAGGAGCCGCTTGTGATGTTCCTTCGCGTCAACACCGCTTGCGAGCAAAAGCAGCATGGCAAAACATGGACGGCTCATGGCGACCTGGCGACCGTTGAGTGTCACCCATCCATTCCATGCGTCGATCTCGATCTCAGGATAGGCAACGGCTGGCGGGGCGACGGTTTGAACCTTGGAGATTAGCGTACGGTAGGACGGCGGGATTTCCTTGAACTTCTCCTGGTACCAGCCGCGCATACGCACGAACGGGACCTCGAAGAGTTCGCATTGAAGGTCTTTCGACTTGTGCTTCTTCCCTGTGACCCGCGCCGTGTATGTCGTGACGTGCTTCGGGTAGTAGAATGTCGGCGTCACACCGCCTTCTATAGCAGGCGGAAGAAGAATGTGGTACACCTTGTCCTGCTCGCGACCGAGAAGCGACATGCACGAAAAGAGCAGCGCGCTCATCGTCTTGCGTCCGCCCGCGATGGAGACGTGCAGCTCCGTTCCGTTGTCCTCGGTATATTTTCGCAGTTCGCCAAGCATGAAATCCGCCGCGCGGAGATTGTCGTCGCCTGTACGCAGATCGTCTATCTCGTTTCCCCGCACATCTGGTATTGAGCGGATGGACGTTTCGCCAAATATCAGCTTTCCCTCGATGTCGATTCCTTCGCGTGAAAGGCTCTTCAACATGTCCGCCCAAACGCCGTCATCAAACAGCTCTTTTTTGAGCAGGGGCTTGCCGTTCTTCGTGATGAAGACGACTATCTCATCCGGCACGACCGGCTTTTCGCCGTGCGCAAGCGCCCACACGGCGTTCGTCAGCACAGCCGGGGAGGTACCCATGCCTGCGATGAGAATTTTACGCTTTGACAAGGTCATGCCAGCACCTCCCAGTGGCCGAAGCGCTTGCCGCCGATACGCCCAACCTTACCTGCCTTAAGTAGCCGTTTGAAGCATCGTTGCACTGTTGCCCGAGAGACACCAAGAATCTTGGACAGTTCAACCTGATCTGATGATGCATCTTTTCTCAATGCATCAAGAAGTCGCGATTCCAAAGCATCATCAAAAGCATCACGGTGATGCTTTGGGGCCGTCTGTGAAGCATTGGCGCCGCCCCTATCGGTTTGCGGCCGTGAAGCAATGTTCGCGCGCCGCAGGATTATCGTGAGTCCATCAACCTCACTTTCCCACTGCGGAGGAGGGAGTCCGCTTTCACGGCACTTGTCGATAATGTCACCGGTGCCGGAACCGACATGCTCGATGTAGCCGCGAAGGTACATGCCCTGGGCAAGAAGAGGATTCACGGGAATCGAACGATGGCGCCGCTTGAGCATTGCCACGGTCATCCCCTTCGGCAACGGCCCTGGGCTCGACACTTCCAGCCGGTCGGGGAAAAGCATCACCTGAACGCTCCCATTGGAATTATAGTCACGATGGCAAATCGCATTCACAATAGCCTCGAACACCGCCCGCTCGGGGAGATCGTATGTCGTCTCGGCCGCACCATGGAAGTGTTCCCCGATCCGCCGCGAAAGATGCGACATCACGAAGTCCCGCGCTTGATCCGCCAACTCAAACACATCTCCTTCGAACACCTTGAAGTCGGCAATGGGCTTTGCGACCTTGTACGTCAGAAACCATGCACACTTGACTTCCGATGGACGGAAGAAGTGCTGCGGGCGCTTTCCGAACAGGAGCGCGGCGGAATTTGCGATTTGACCTTTGTCATCCACAAGATCCAATGCCGTCAAAACATCAATCGGCTTCGCGTTCAACGGGAGCTTAAATCCGCGTTTTTCACGTGCATCGCGAACGAAGGCCCGCATCTTGGAAAAATTCAAATGCTTCAGTTCGACTCCGGCGGTCTTGGCGGCGTCGAACGGAAGGACATTTATGAGTCCCTTGTCCTCAAGGTGCTTGGCGAGCGCGGCATAGACCGCAGTGCGCAAATCGTCGTAGCCTACAAAACCCTTGCGGACGACATCGTCGTTGACG
>JAZQBR010000091.1:0-6466 GCA_045545855.1 Kiritimatiellia bacterium
GCCTGTTTTTCGCGGCTTCCCAGCCGTCCTCAATGGTTTCCAGCTTCTTTCCGTCAAAGCGCACGATTCTGGTCGCCGTTTTCCGGATGAATTCCTCATCATGGCTGACAAACAGAAGCGTTCCCCCGTAGGACGCCAGCAGCTTCTCCACCGCCCGTTTTTTTTTAATATTCCCTATTGAATGCGGCGGGCGGATATGATATAATACTCGTCAATTCCGTTTTGGGCGATTAGCTCAGTTGGTTAGAGCATTACCTTCACACGGTAGGGGTCACTGGTCCGAGTCCAGTATCGCCCACCAAAACAGGAGATTCCCGCCAGCATAGGCGTGGGCTTTTTAAGCGTAACTCCCCATTATCCATTCGGGTAATACCCCGTGTCAAGCGGCATATGGTATAATATCTACAAAATCCCACCTTGGGAGGAGAGTATAAGATGAACAGCATGAAAGCTTTACGGTGCCTCGCGGGTGCGAGAGCGTGTGCGTCGGTCAAGACGGCCGCGATTGTCTGTCTCGCCATGTTCGTTGCGTCGCCGGTGCGTGCCGATCGCGTCGAGAAGTTGCGCATAGACGGCTCGAAAGGCAAGCTCGCCGCCATACTCACAATACCCGACGGCGCGACGACGAACATACCCGTCGTGATTCACTGCCACGGGTTCAGGTCCAACAAAAACGACGCGATCGGTCCGGAACTCACAAAGCAGCTCACACCGCTCGGCATAGCGACGATGCGTTTCGACTTCAACGCCCACGGCGAGAGCGAAGGCGAATTCGTCGAGATGACAGTGCCGAATGAGATCGAGGACGCGATAAAGGTCTATGAATACCTGCGCTCGCGGCCCGAGTTCGGCAAGATCGGGTTTAGCGGACACTCCCAGGGCGGGGTTGTCGCCGCTATGGCGGCCGGACAGCTTGGCGCGGAGAAGGTGAAGGGGTTGGCTCTCTTCGCGGCGGCGGCGGTTCTGAAGGACGACGCCCTGCGCGGCTGTACGCTGTGGCACTGGTACGACCCGGTGAATGTGCCGGAATATGTCGATATCGACGGCACCCACCTGGGGCGCGAATTCATCCTTACGGCCCAGACGCTCCCTATATACGAGACTGCGGCGAAATACAAGGGCGGCGCGTGCGTCATAAACGGCGAGGACGATGTAGTGGTGCCGGTCAAGTACGGCAAGCGCTTTCACGGCGTTTTGGCCGGGAGCAGCTTTCATCTGATGCCCAAAGAAGATCACAACTTCGGGCACGACAAGAAAACCGTTGTGGCGGTCGCGGTGAAATACTTCGCCCATGTTTTCGGGAAGGACGCCCAGTGACGCGAAGCCCGGTAATTCTTGCTGCCGCCGCGCTGCTCGCCTGCGCGGCGTCGTCCGCCGGCGAGCGCCGCTGGTCCGGCGCGAACGTTGAAAGCGCGCCAATGGACGCCGTCTCGTCGTGGACGCCGGCGCCCGCGTCGATGGCCGATGTCGCCGGCGACACGCTCATACTCGACAAGGGGCTGGACAAGGTCGCCTCGCTCGGCGTGGGCCGTTCGATCAAAGCCGACATTCTGCATGTCGGCTATGGTGGCGGCGCCGGGCGGCTTGAGGTCGCGGACGGTTCGCTCGACCTTGCCCATTTCAGGCTTGGCTCCGGCTCCGGCTCGACAGGCAAGGCGGTCGTATCGGGTGCCAATGCCAAGGTCTACGCCTCGTACGCGACATTTTTGGGCGATGACGGCGACGCCGAGCTGACGATATCGGGCGGCGAAATCCATTCGCAGTTCGCCCTCCAGTTCGGCAACGACCGGCACGGCGGCAATACCGCCGTGCTGAATCTCGACGGCGGCACGCTCAAGACGGCCCAGGTTAACGCCCACGGTTCGCCTGTCGCGACTTTCAACTGGAACGGCGGCACGCTCTACCACAGCGGCAATGACTTTGACGGCGGCATCTTTCCCGCGAACGAATCAATCACGGTAAACGTACTCGCCGGCGGCGCGGTCTACAAGTCGAACAAAACCGAACCGTTCAACCACCCGCTCTCGGGCGAAGGTTCGTTCACGTGCAGGCTCGGCGACAGATACGTTCTCACGCTCGCAGGCGCGACCGACCTGAAGGGCGGTTTCAGAGTCGAGAGCGGCAGACTCGTCCTCACCAATCTTGTTCGCACGACCTTTAAAGAGCTGTCTGTCGCCGAAGGTGCTTCGCTCGACCTCTGCGGCGCCGAGGTGACGGTCGCTTCGTATGTGCATGGCGGCGTCCCGATGCCGTACGGCACATACGAGGCGCACGGCGGCATAGTGCATGTCGACGACGCTGTCGCGCGCCCGGCGGTGTTCGCGAAAGCGGCCGCGTGGTACGACCCGTCGGACGTCGCGACACTTGCGTTCACGGATGGCAAGGTCTCGTCCATCGCCAACAAAGGCACGGCCGGGTCTGCGCTCGACCTTAGGCTTCGCGACGCCGGCAAGGGGGGCGCGGGGCTCTCCACTTTGGCGTTTTTCGGCAAGCATTCGCTTGAGTTCGCCTCGTCATCGGGCTACCGCTCTGCCGGGTACTTCCCGGATGGCACGCCCGCGAGCGGACCCCGCACGCTCTTCGTGGTCGCCCAGGGTTCGAGCGTCGGATTCCTCTCTATGGCCCAGGCTTCATGGAGCGAGGAGGGGCGCAGTCTTATTCTCGCCGACAGGGACAGCGGCTTCGGCAGCGCCTACCAGGTCGGCCGCTGGAACGGCAAAGACTGGGAGAAAGCCCAGGCGAAGTTCAGCTGTTCTTTCACCGAGCCCCGGCTCTTTTACGGCAGAACGACCCCTCTTTCGGGCGGAACCAATGTTGTGGTCTCGTGCGTCATGGATGCTGACGGGCTCGTAAACGGCGAGACGAAACAGTTCTATATGCCGGAAGGGGACGGCAGGGCGCGGTTCAAGATTTACTACGGCACGTTCGAGCTGCCCGGCGGCCCGGCTTGGGATACGGACGGCTTTCAGGGCGAGGCGCTTGTTTTCACCAACTCTCTGAGCGACGCTGAAGTGGCCGAGGTAAGCGCCTATCTTCGGACGCGATGGCTGGGGCCGCAGACCCAGGCGGTCGAGTTCGAGAAGCTCGTTTCGTCCGGCGAAGTCGATCTTGGCGGCGCGACGTGGGCGGCGAACGAGATTTCAGGCGACGGGGTTTTCATCAACGGCACTGTCGTCTTGAGGGGCGGTTTGAATGTGACGGTAAACGCAGACTGGTCGGTCGAAGTGCCGACTTTCGACAAGCTCGTCCTTGGTCCGGACGCGCGGCTTGTCGTGCGCGGTGTGCGCCATCTGCCGGTGGACTACAAGATAAACATACTGCCTTTCGGCGTGCTTCACGGCACATTTGCGTCGATAGCGGGCGAAGCGGGCGAGATGATTTCGGCTATATACGAAGACGATCATGTCTGCGCCAGGCGCGACGCCGGCATGCTGATACGCCTGCGCTGACCCAGGGTGTTCACCACGTATATTATCCATTCGGGTAATATCGCTGGGCGCAGCGAGTGTGGTATAATATTGACGCAACCAAAAGAAAAGGGGAGTTAATGAAATCCAAACACTCTATGAACAATCTTGGCAAGCTGTGCGCGGGCATCGCCGCAGCTTCATTCGCGGCAGCATCAATCGCCGAGACCCGTTATTGGGCCAGCGAGGCGGAGTCGGCGTCATTCAACGCGGTCGAGTCTTGGGAGCCCGCGCCCGCGTCTATGGACGAGGTCGCGAACGACACGCTCATTCTCAACAAGGGCACCGACAAGGTGGCCGTTCTCGAATCGGGTGATGATGTTACCGTCGCTAATCTAACTGTTGGTAAGGGCTCAAACGGTGCCGGACGCTTCGATATGGCAGGCGGCAAACTCACAGTAAGTGATAAAATCAGTATAGGAGATTCTTCGCACACAACTGGTTCAGGTGTTTTCAACATATCGGGGGGCTCGCTTAATTCTAAGAATATTGAACTTAAGGCAAAGAGCGGCTCATCAGCAAAGCTAACTGTTTCTAGCGGTGCAAGCATTGTGCTTAGCAATCAGCTGCGTGTAGGTTACAGCAGCAACTCAACCGGAGAAGTTGAAATCTCTGGCGCTAGCGTCTCAATGGAGAGCGAGCTTATACTTGGCAATGAGACTGGTTCTTTTGGCAAGATGCATCTATCTGGGGACGCTAACTTATTTTCAAGATGGGCCGTCTACATTGGTAAAAAGGGCGTAGGAGAGCTCACTATAGATGGCGGTCAGTTCACGTCGGATATTTCTGTGAACTTTGGAGACAATGATAATTCAGCCGTTGAAGGTAATGTGCTAAATCTCAACGGGGGAGTTCTCAAAACGGCAGAATTCAGAAGCAAATATGTTCCAGCTACGATAAACTGGAATGGCGGCGTAATAACTGGCTGCCGCGATTCACGATCGTATGTAACTAGCGGTGTGGTGTTCAACTCCAACGACAGTTCGCGGCTTACGATCAATGTTATGCAAGGCGGCGCTATTTACGAATCGGTAGGTGATGGCAGAACATATCAAATGAATGTGCCTCTTTCTGGCCCAGGGGCAATCGTAAAGCGTGGTGCTGACAAGTTGACAATCAATGGCGCGCTTGACGTCAAAGGCGGTATTAAGGTTGAGGGCGGTACGCTCAATGTCGCCAATCTCGCTCGCACTGTATTCAAAGAGCTGTCTGTCGCCGCCGACACAACGCTTGAGCTGGATCTTGGCGGCAGGATCGTGACAGTCGAGAAGTATGTGCTCAATGGCGAGGAGAAGGGCGCTGGCACATATAGCGCTTTCAATGGAACTATTCGCGTTCTTTCAGCGGAGGAGAAAGTCCCGGCTTCAGCGGTTTGGACTAACGCCGCGGGCGACAATGATGTGACAAATCCTGACAACTGGGCTGTCAAGAATGCAGCCGGCGACGAACTGCTGTCGCTTACCGCACCGGGTGCGGATACGCCGGTTACAGTATATTATGATGCCAACATACCGTCGTTCGACGGCTATGACAATGTGACATTTGTCTTCGACAAGAATATTACAATAACCGGTTATGATGTCCCTGCCATTGTCAATGACGCAGCAGCGTGGTACGATCCGTCAGATACCGGTAAACTCATTCGTGATGACAACAACAAAGTGGTTGAAATCGCCAACAAGGGAACAGCCGGGGCTGATTTGGATCTTGAGAGACGTACAACTGGCAAGTCTGGTGTGGAGCTGTCCACAGAAGGGTTCAACGGTCGACAGTCAATCTATTATAATGGAGGTTCAGGGTATCGGTCTAAAAAAACCTTCCCCGGTGGCCTTGTTGCTGGTGTAGAGCGTACTCTATTTACTGTTGCGAAGGGAGATAACAACAATATGGTTATGCTCTCTGTTGCAAGAAAAGCTGACTCAAATGATGAGGGTAGACACTTGCTTATGGTGCATAGTAATTGGGGACGGGGATATAAGGTCGGTGTATATAAAGACAATGGTTGGACAGGAGAGACGGTGAATTTTAAGTCGACGGAAGCGAACAATGCGTATGTCTTTGCCGGCAGAACCTCGAAGGTGCCGGGAGGTGGCGCAGATGAAAGGACAGTCATTTCGTCTGTCATGGGAGCATCAGGTGACGCTCGTGTAAGCACCCCTGCATCTTTCACGATGACTGAAGGACAGAATAATCTGGATTATCGCGTATATTATGGTGCGTTTGAGATTGGTATTGGCTGGGTGGATCTTGATTCCAACGGCTATCAGGGTGAGGCGCTGATTTTCACGAAGGCGCTTACAGACGATGAAATGGAGGCCGTAAATGACTACCTGAGAATGAAGTGGCTCGGTGAATTAGGGTCTGAACTGCCGAAGTTCGACAATATTATTTGTAGCGCAAATGTTGGCCTTGGCGGTCTTAAGCGTACTTTCGGCAACATTTCCGGCAATGGTTCGTTCGAAGATGGAACGGTCGTTCTGAACGGCGATCTCGAAATCACGGTGAACGCGAACGGTTCTGTCGTCGCGCCTTCGTTCGACAAGCTCGTTCTCGGGTCGACCGCCCGCCTTGTCGTGAAGGGTGCCGGCAATCTGCCGAAGAATACAGTGGGCTTGAAGGTCGTTCAGTTCAATTCGCTTGAGGGCGAGTTCTCCGCAATCGTGAACGATACCGGTGACAAGGTGTCTGTTGCATATACCGAGGGTGGCGTAAACGCCATGCGTACGCCCGGCGCTATGCTTCTCATTCGCTAAACTGTCATGATTGGCTGGCGGGGGTGTGGGGTCCCTCGCCAGGAACGCGCAGACTCGTTCTCATAATTCGAGCCTGCGCGTCTTTTTAGGCTTCAGGCATACGCGGCTGGAAGCCGCGTCTCCAGAGGGGGAGCGTTCGGGGCGCTCGGTGATCGCCCCCTACCATGCCGCGTTGGTAACGGTTCCCCCGCACAATCCCCCACTCCACCTCTGCGAACTCTGCGCCTCTGCGTTAAACATCATCCC
>JAZQBR010000092.1:0-2612 GCA_045545855.1 Kiritimatiellia bacterium
TGCACGAGGCGGCGGAGCAGGTGAAGGAGTTTGGCGCGCAGGAGACGCACCACGGCGAGGCGACGATGGCGATTCTCAGGAAGTACGCGCCGGAATACGCTTCAGACGCGCCTTCTGGAAAGAAGAAATACGTCTGCCCGCTCTGCGGCTACGAATACGAAGGCGACCTCGACTCCGAACCGGACGACTACAAGTGTCCTATCTGCGGAATGCCGAAGAGCGCGTTCAAGGAAGAGGCCTAAGGATGTCCGCATAACATGGCACGGAATAAATCAATTCGCTCTCGCGTAGAAGCCTACGCCAAAAGCACGTACGGGATAGAGTCCGAGCAGTTGCCGTTCAAGCACGAGGACTACGCCGTGTTGCGGCATCCCGAGAACGGAAAGTGGTTTGCCGTGTTCTTCGTGAAGCCGCGTTCCGTCCTGGGGCTTCTCGGCGACGGCGATGCGGAGGTTGCAAGCTTCAAGATACGCAGCCGGGAATTGCGTAACAAACTAACAGGTCTCCCCGGCATCCTTCAGAGCTATCCGAGTTCCATGTGGAACTGGCTTTCCACCGTGCTGGACGGGACGGTTCGCTTCAACACCGTCTGCGATTGCCTCGACGACAGCTACAGGGCGACGCGGTTCAAGCCGGCCAATCTTTACGTGCCATTGAAACAACGCTGCGGGAATGGCAGGATGCATTCTGAACCGCATATTCGTTGAACCCTCAAGAGACTCTTCGATACGAGATTTCAGCCAAAGCAAAAGCAAAGAAAATCCATGACAGAAAACAACAAGCCGTTCGCCATGTTCTTCAACGCGAGTCCACGAAAGGACTGGAATACCGCAAAGGCGCTTGCAAGCGCCGCCGTGGGCGCAAGGGAAGCCGGGGCCGAGACCGAACTCGTCGATCTCTTCGACATTCAGTTTACCGGATGCAAGAGCTGCTTCGCCTGCAAGCTCAAGAACGCGACGACAGGCGGCGTCTGCGCATTGCGCGATGGCCTTCGTCCCGTTTTGGAACGCGCGCGCAAAGCGGACGTTCTGGTGTTCGGCTCTCCGATATATTTCTCGAACACGACGGGCGCGTACCGCAACTTGTTCGAGAGAATCGCTTTCCCGGTCTTCAGCTACCATTTCGTGGATGGCGTGCCGCAGTGTGACCGCAGCAAGGCAATCGAGACCGCGAGCATATTCACGATGGGCATGACGGAGGAGGGAATGCGGCAGATGGGCTATCCCGCGATTCTCGAGTCCAACGAAAAATCGCTGTCAGTCGTGTTCGGAGCCTCCGAGACGCTCTACATCTACGACACCTACCAGTTCTCCGACTATTCCCGCTATGACGTCACCGCCGTGCGCGAGGAGGACAAGCGCCTTCGCCGCGACACGCATTTCACCATCGACATGGATAACGCCCGCGCACTGGGCAAACGCCTCGTCGAACGGGCGAAGACACATGGCATGACTTCTCAAGAACCTCAAGCGCGGTGACGCCATTGCGCGTTCCGCTGACGAACCCTGGCGGCCGATTCACTTTATACAGTAAGCGACAGAAAGGAAACACAACAATGAGCATAGCGATAAAGCCCGTCCGTTTCGCGGAAAACGGCTTCATGACACGTCCGTTCGCCCTTGGCGGCGAAGGTGCGGAAGGACTAGATCCTGCGGTAAGGTACCGCTCGTGTCTCCAGAACTGGGTAATCGACACGGGGAGCGAAGTCATCCTCGTCGATACTGGTGTTCCCGAGGACTTCCCGTTTGGCGAACCGACGGAGGACGCGACAATCTATGTCGGCAGGAAAATCAAGCCGTACATCGAGGCGCTTGCCGACCTTGGCTACAAGCCAGAGCAGGTCTCGAAGATTCTTATCACCCACAAGCACGCCGACCACACGGGTGCGTTGCGCTACTTCCCGAACGCGCAGATCATCTGCTCGGCTGCCGAGGCTGAATCGGACGAGATAAAGCCGTTCAATCCGACCGTGGCGACGTTCCAGGACGGACCGTACTACGAGTTCCCGTCGTCGCAGCGCATTGCGGACGGCGTGATGTACATTTCCGCGCCCGGTCACACGAACGGCAACTGCATCGTCGCCGTTGAGTCCGACGGACTTTTCTACCTCATCCACGGTGACGTCACCTATACCGATGTGGCTTTCTACGAGAACAAGCTGTCCGTCGTCTATGAAGACAAGGCCGCGGCCCGCGAGACGCCCGACCGCTGCCGTGCGTTCTGCGCCGCGCGTCCGACCGTCTGGCTCGGTACGCACACGCCAGAGGCGCTGGAGAGCCTTGAGGCGAAGCGCGTCGTCGATCTCGCGAACCCGCCCGCCGTCATCCCGCCGGGCGAAATCGTGTTCAAGACTCCGACAGGAAAGTACGTTTGTTCTGTGTGCGGCTATGTGTACGATCCGGCCGAGCACGGCGGCGTTGCGTTCGAGGACCTTCCCGCCGACTGGCGCTGTCCGCGCTGCCGCCAGCCCAAGGACAAGTTCAACCGCGCTTAGGAACCAACAATGAAAATTGCCTCAAAGCCCATCGCGCTCGCGTTGCTCGGCCTGGCCGCCTGTCCGATGATGCAGGCCGGCGACGTGTTCTATGCCGACTACGCGAAGCCGCAGGGTT
>JAZQBR010000093.1:0-20881 GCA_045545855.1 Kiritimatiellia bacterium
GGCGAGGCCCATTTCCCTTGGCGCATCTCCTCCAACAGCAGTCTCTTGAACTCATCGGAGTATCTCTTTGGGTTAACTCTCCTTGGCATGTGTGTCTACTTTCTGTTTTCAGAAAGTGTCAATCTATCACAGGACGGGACAACGGCGACAGTTGCCACCAGCCAGCATCCCAGCTGCATTTTCCCATTCACCGCCGCCGCGAAATATGGTATAATATGTCGAAATGAAACTTGTGTCAACAATTGCCGCGGCTTGCTGCGGGGCCATGTGCCTCGCCGGCTGCTTCTCGCTCGAAAAAGCCGAGATTTGCAACATCAACGGCGAACATGTGCTGGCCTCAAACTACGGCTGGTACCTGTTCCACTTCATCCCCCTCGCCACCGGCAACGCCAGCTTCGATGCGTGGACGCCGTGGGTGTGCTTTCGGGACGATGTGAAACTCGACAAGATTCAGAACCGGTTCATGAACTACGCCAACGGCCAGGGCATGATGGCCGAGGACCTCACCTACACCACCCGCGAGTCGGTGATGCTTGAATTGCCGGGCATCAACCTGCCGCTGCCGCTGCCTTACATACTGACCTACCGCGAAATACAGCTCTCGGGCGTGCTGCTGCCGCCGGACTTCGCCGAAAGCCGAAGCCGCCGGAGCGCGGCGGCGCCGGGGACGGAGGCGGCGAAATGAAGACTCTCGCGAGAACAGCCGCCATTATCGCGGCGGCGGCGACGTGCGGGTGCGCCAACGTGCGCTACAGCGACGAGGGCGGCCGCCACATGGTAGACATAGTGAACACCGGCTGGTATCTGCTGAACTTGATACCGATCGCCTCCGGCAATCCGGAGTATCCCAACGAATGCTCCTGCAAGCTCTTTCGCCAGACGACGACACTGCAAAACAACATCAGAATGCTCGACTACGCCGTAACCCAGCGAGACGCGCGCGATGTCAGGTCCCTCAAGAGCTACTGGACCGACGAATCCATTCTTTTCATACTGCTCAAGCGCCACACCTGCCACACCAGCGCTGAGCTTGTTCTTGACGACAATGCGTCCGGCGCGGCGGCGCCGACAGAAGACGGGAGCTTGACATGCGAATCGCAGAATCAGTAAAGCGCCTCGAAGCGTACGTCCCGGGCGAACAGCCGAAGGCCGCGGACGTAGTGAAACTCAACACAAACGAGAACCCCTACCAGCCTTCGCCGAAGTGCGCCAAGACGCTCGCCGACTTCGACATGGACAGGCTGCGCCGCTACCCAGACCCGAACTGCACGGCGCTCGCCGGGGCCATTGCGGCCGAGAACGGCACAACCGCCGACAGGGTCTTCGTGGGCAACGGGTCCGACGAGGTGCTGTCTCTCGCCGCGCGCGCGTTTGTGGAGAACAACGAGTCGATCGGCTCGCTCGACCCCAGCTATTCGCTCTACAAGACGCTCGCGGCGATAAGAGACGTCGTCTGGACCGGAACCGGGCGCGAGACGCGCCCCGAGCTCCCCGAGGCTCTTGAGGCGATGGCGTCGGCGAAAGTTTCGCTCTTTCTCTGGACCAACCCGAACGCGCCTACGGGCGAATTCGCCGAACCTGCGAGGATAGCGGCGTTCGCGAGGCGATTCCCGGGTGTTGTCATTGTAGACGAGGCGTACGCCGATTTCGCGCGCGGCAACGCCATGCATCTCGCCACCGCTCCGCGCAACAGAAACGTCATTGTCATGCGCACGTTCTCGAAAAGCTATTCGCTGGCCGGAATGCGTGTCGGCTACTGCGTCGGGCCCAAAGACCTAATCGCCGCGCTTTACAAGGTGAAAGACTCCTACAACGTCGACGCGGTGGCCCAGGCAGTGGCTCTCGCCGCGCTCAAAGACCGCGCTTACCACGTCCGCACCGTAGCCAAAGTCGTAAAGACGCGCGAGCGTTTCGCCGCAGCCCTGTCGAAACGCGGCTGGGACGTTATGCCGAGCGAGGCCAACTTCGTTTTCGCGAAGCCTCCGGCGGGCGCAACCGCCGCTGACGTCTTCAAGCACCTCAAGACGCGCAATATCTTCGTGAGGTACTTCCCCGGGCCGAAAACCGGCGAGCGCCTGAGAATCACGATTGGCACCGACGGGCAGATGAAGACCCTCTTGAACGCGCTCGACGACCGATTTAGAGGCTGACTCAAAAGGCCGCAGCCGCTGCCGCGTCCGCGGGCCGGGCGGCGCCCCACAAAAAACAACACCCCACCACAATAAAGCACAACAACAACCTCAAATGAACGAAATCTCAAAACCCGACTACATGCCTGTCGACGAGCTGCGCAAGATGCAGCTCGCGAAACTGCAGGAACTCATACCCTATGAATACGAGCACGTCGCGCTCTTTCGCCGGCGCTGCGACGAAAAAGGCGTCAAGCCGCGCGACCTCGTCGAGCTCAAAGATCTCGCGAAGTTCCCGTTCATGAAGAAAACCGACCTGCGCGACGAGTATCCGTACGGCCTGACTGCGGCGCCGATGAGCGAGATAAACCGCTTTCACTGCTCGTCAGGCACGACCGGCAAGCCGATTTGCATACCGCAGACCGCCAATGACGTCGCTATCTGGACGGATGGCGTCGCGAGGTGCATGGCGATGTACGGCATAACAAAGGACGACGTAGTGCAGGTCTCGTACGGCTACGGGCTCTTCACCGGCGGGCTCGGCGCCCACTATGGCGCCGAGAAACTCGGGTGCGCGGTGCTGCCTACAAGCGCCGGCAACACCGAGAAACAGATAATGCTCATGAAAGACCTCGGCGTCACGACGATATGCTGCACGCCAAGCTACTTTCTGCACCTGGCGACGGTCGCAGAAAAACTCGGGGTCGACTTTCGCCGCGACACAAAGCTGAAGCACGGCGTCTTCGGGGCCGAGCCGTGGACCGACGAGATACGCCAGAGAATCGAGGAGCTGTCGGGCATCACCGCCCACGACATATACGGTCTTACCGAAATCGCCGGCCCAGGCGTCGCCGGCAACTGCCCCTTCTGCCACGGCCTGCACATCTGGGAGGACCACTTCTACCCCGAGATAATCGACCCCGACACGCTGGAGGTGCTGCCCGACGGCGAAGAGGGCGAGCTGGTTTTCACGACGCTCGACAGGCGCGGCACGCCGATGGTGCGCTACCGCACGCGCGACCTCTCGCGCCTCCAGCCAGAACGCTGCAAGTGCGGCAGGACGATGCGCGTGATGGACCGCGTGCACGCCAGAAGCGACGACATGCTGATTATCCACGGCGTGAACGTCTTCCCGAGCCAGATTGAAGCGTGTCTCATGAAAGTGCCCGAGGTCGCCCCCCACTACATGATAGAGCTTTCGTCGACCGATACGATGGACCGCTTCGAGATAAAGGTCGAAGTGTCGAGCGGCACGATGTCTGACTCGATGTCGAAAATGGAGGCCGTGCGCAAGCGCGTCGCGTCATCGATCAAAGAAATCGTCGGGCTCTCGCCGAAAATATACCTCGTCGCCCCCGGGTCGCTCCCACGCAGCGAGGGCAAGATAAAGCGCGTCATAGACAACAGGAGAAAATGAGATGACTGTAAAGCAGATAAGCATATTTCTGGAGAACAAGCCGGGCCAGCTGGCCGGTATCTGCCGCGCGCTCGCGTCGGCGGGCGTGAATATCGCGACGCTGTCGCTGGCCGACTCGGCGGACTTCGGTATTGTCCGCATGATTGTCGACGACCACGTGAAAGGCTGCGACGAGCTGGCGAAGGCCGGCTTTGCGGTCGTGCAGACCGATGTCGTCATGGCGACCGTGCCCGACCGTCCCGGCGGCATGGCCGAAATCATGGCCAAGCTCGACGCGGCCGGCGTCGATATTGAATACTCCTACGCGTACGCGCTCGGCCACGGCGACAAGGCGATACTGATATTCAAGTTCGACGACAACGCCAAGGCGGAGGCCGCCCTAGCCCAATGAAGGGTTTCTTCGACGGTGTAAGGCGCCACATCGGCAAGCTGGACGCGCAGCACCTGCGCGAACAGTACGAACGGCTGTCTGACGAAGCCGCGTCGCTCGACACGCTGTTCGAGACGATCGACCAGGGCATAATGGTGCTGGACGAACGCGGCGACATAGCAAAGAGCAACCCTGCGGCGCGGGAGCTCTTGGGTATGAAACCCGAAGACGCGCTCACGTCGCTCGCCATACCGCTGGGCAGGGC
The DNA here is from genome assembly GCA_045545855.1 of Kiritimatiellia bacterium. GTDB lineage: Bacteria > Verrucomicrobiota > Kiritimatiellia > RFP12 > UBA1067 > UBA1067. The sequence goes on from JAZQBR010000093.1 coordinate 4,182, forward strand.
GTCCAAACGGCAGATCGACGTGACGTACCCGGAGCCGCGCGCGCTGGAGCTCCGAACAGTGCCGATGGGGGCGGGCACACTCGTTTACCTGAGGGACATCACCGCCGAGCGCGAGCGCACCGAGGAAGAGCTTCGCGCCGGCGCGACGCGCGCGGTGAGGGACCTCGCCGCCGGGGTCGCGCACGAAATCGGCAACCCTCTCAACGCACTGTCGCTCAACCTCCAGCTTCTAAAGCGCACGTCCGGCGGCAGCGCGGAGGTCGACGAGTGTCTGCGCCAGGTCGAGCGCCTCGCAGGCATCATACAGGGCTTTCTCCAAGCGCTCAGACCGTCGAAGCCGAACCTCGCGCGCGGCTCAGTCGCCGACCCGATAAAAAACTGTCTCAAGACGATGAAGCCCCAGTTCGAGGAGCGCCGCGTCTCGGTTACGCTGGATCTGCCCGGCACCCTGCCCCCGGTCGCGCTCGACATCGCCCAGATGGAACAGGTCTTCTTCAATCTGCTCAAAAACGCGATGGAGGCGATAAAGGACGGCGGCACCATCGACATAGACCTTTCTTACGATGACAATGACGTGGTAGCCGCCATATCCGACGACGGGCTCGGCATGCCGCCGGAACTCGTCGCGCATCTCTTCGAGCCGTACCGCACCTCGAAAGAGCACGGCACGGGTCTTGGACTGATGATCTCGGCGCGCATCGTGCGCGACCACGGCGGCTCGATAGCGGTGGAGTCCAGTCCGGGCAGCGGGACGACTTTCAAAATACGGCTCCCGAGAATCGAGCGCCGCATCAGGGCGCTGAAAGGCTGACAATGGCGAAACCGAAGATACTCATAGTTGACGACGAAAAGCCGACGCGCGACGTGATGGCCCGAATTCTCGCGGCGACCGGCGAGTGCATAACCGCGCCTGACGCAGAGCTCGCCATGCAGGCAGTCGAGGCGAACCCCGATCTGGCGCTTCTCATCACCGACTACAAGATGCCGGGCGAAAACGGCGTACAGCTGATCCAGCGCGCGAAGGCGGCGAATCCGTCGCTGGCGGCGATTCTCATTACGGCGTTCGGCGAGATAGAGCTGGCGGTCGAAGCGATGAAAAACGGGGCGGACGATTTTCTCACCAAGCCTGTCACCGATCTCGCCCAGATGGAGCAGCGTGTCGCAAAGGCGCTCGAAAAACACGCCCTCTCGCGCAGGGTCGAGGAGCTTCAGCGAGAGGTCGACGAGCGGCGCGGCATAGACTCGTTCACCGGGCGCTCCCCCGCGATGGAAAATGTATACAGACTGGTGAGACAGGCCGCGAAATCGAGCGCCAACGTCCTTGTCGAGGGACCCTCCGGCACCGGCAAAGAGCTGGTCGCGCGCGCGCTCCACGACCTCTCGCCGCGCGCTGGCGGACCTTTCGTCGCCGTAGAGTGCGCCGCGCTATCGCCGACGCTCATCGAGTCGGAACTGTTCGGCCACGAAAAAGGTTCGTTCACGGGGGCGGAGCGCCAGAAGATCGGCAAGTTCGAGGCGGCCGACGGCGGCACGCTCTTTCTGGACGAGATAACCGAGATAGACCTCGCGACCCAGGTGAAGCTGCTGAGGGTTCTAGAGTCGCGGCAGATACAGCGCGTCGGCGGGAACGCCGACATCCATGTCGACTTCAGGCTGGTCGCAGCCACAAACAGAAACCTTGCCGGATATGTGCGCGAAGGCAGGTTTCGCGAAGACCTCTACTACCGGCTGAACGTGATAGACATTCACATGCCGGCGCTCAAGGAAAGGCCCGGCGACATCGCCCTTCTCGCCTCGCGCTTTTTGAAGGAGTTCTCAAAAGAGAACGGCGGGGCGGTCACCGGCATAGACGCGCGTGCGATGAAGGCGCTTGAGGACTACTCGTGGCCGGGCAACGTCCGGCAGCTGAGAAACGTCATCGAAAAGATGGTGGTACTCTCGGCCGGCGGCAAGCTCACGCTCAACGACATACCGCTCGAGATTCGCGACAGCGGCGCCGCGTCCCAGCCCGCCGCAATACAGGCGGCCGCACCGGTGCAGGCCGACGTCTCTCAAGCGGGCGGCCCTGCGCCGGCCGCGCCCGCAGAGACGCTCGCAGAAACCGAGAAAGACGCCATACTCAGAGTCCTGGCCGAATGCGGCAACAACAAGACAAAAGCCGCGACACGCCTTGGCATATCAAGACGCACCCTTCACAGAAAACTGAACGAATGGAGACTCAAATGACACTCGCCGCCGTTATCGCCGTTACCTTTCTGCCATACTTCGAATCGCGCAACACGATCGCCAACTACATCATCGACCCGCCGGGCGAAGACGCGCCCGAGGTATCGACCGAGCGTCCGTCGCTAGTCGTGCGGGACAAGTGCACCGCCTGCGACGGCAAGGGCGAACTCAATCTGGAGGAGCCCGACTACGGCCAGGACGGCAAGCGCCTCGGCGGGCCGAAAAAGACGAAGAAGAAATGCCCCGTTTGCGGCGGACGCAAAAAAACAGAAGCCTACATAAACCCGGCCACCCTGGCGATGGATGTCGCCCGCGACAGGGAGAAATTCTGCTCTGACCACCAGGCTAAAGGCGAAATCGCCGTGGGCAGCGCCTTCGTGCCGCGCGATAAATACGAGAAGCTCGACCGCGCCAAGCAGAAACTCGTACGCGAAGCATACGGCGACCCGTGCCGCACATGCAACTGGACCGGCCTGGAACAATGCCGCAAGTGCAAGGGCCAGGGCACGATACCCTGCCCCAACGACGATTGCAAGGGCGGCTGGGCGGTAACCTCGACAACCACCAGCTACCAAAAGTCCAGCTCGGGCGGCAACATAGGCGGCTACAGAAGCCACACCTCCAGCTCGTCGCGCCGCGTCTCAAAGAAGCAGACCAAGACCAACGTGCAGATATGCCCCGACTGCGGCGGCGCCAACGTCGTCACGTGCCCAGACTGCGGCGGACGCCGCGCCGCACCGTGCAAGAGATGCGGCGGCACCGGCATCAAGCAGAAAGGCAGCGCCCTGTGATTGACAACCCGATGGACATACAGCTGCCAGACATACGCCTGATGAACAAATTGGGCGAAGGCGGCATGTCCTGCGTCTGGAAAGCGATGGACCTCAAGCGCAACAAGGTCGTCGCTGTAAAGATACTCAACAAAGACCTCATCTCCAACGAAGCAGATCTCGAGCAGTTCAAGGCCGAAGAAAAGGCCATGGAAGAGCTGGACCATCCCGGCATCGTAAAGAGCTACGAGATGCGCGTCACAGACGGCACATGGTACTTCGTGATGGAGTACGTCGACGGCTACAACTTCGGGGCTCTCCTGCAGCGCAAACAGCACCTCAAAGAGACAGACTGCCTTCTCATCTGCGAATCGATCGCGGCGGCGCTCGACTACGCCTGGAACAACTACGGCATCGTCCACTGCGACATCAAGCCCGACAACATAATGATCAACACCGAGGGCGTTGTGAAACTGACCGACCTCGGCCTGTGCCGCACATACAAGTACATGAGCGACGGCGCGCTCAAGAACGTGCCCGACCATATACTTGGCACACCCACCTACATCTCGCCCGAACAGGTGTACGGCGATGTCGAGCTGGACTGCCGGGCCGACATATACTCCCTGGCGGCTTCGCTCTACCATCTTTCAACCGGGCGGGTGCTCTTTCCCGGGACAAGAGATGCCGAAGCGATAATGCGAGCCCACTGCAACCCGGCGTCTCAGGCGAAGGACCCGCGCGCCTACCAGCGCGACATATCAGAAGGATTCTGCCAGATGCTGGAGGCGATGCTGGTCAAGAACCGCGACGACAGGCTGGGGTCATGGGCAGATGTGTTCACAATGTGCCGCGACGTCGAAAGCGGGGTCGTGTTCAAACCGCGCACGACCCCCGGCCCCTCGTCCCTCGGCCTGGGCCTCGGCCTCTAGAGCCCCGGCGTGCCGGGAGCGGGTGCGCGGTCTTTCAGCGAACCGTCTCCAGCACAAGCCCCGTATCGTCGAAAGCGAAGTCGTAGAACCTCGAATGGCGCGACGGACTGTTGTTTGTCAATTCTTCGCGTATCCGCCTCGCGCCGCCGGCGGACTTCGCGAGTATGAACATAAACCCGCCGCCGCCGGCGCCAGTCAATGTCACCGCCTCGGTCCACGGGCGGATACGCTCGATTATAGCCTCGACGCGCTCGTTCGTGCTGCCAGGGTCGAGGAGCTTCTTGTCGCGCCAGTAGCCGTTTACGGCCGCGGCAAACGCCGTCATGTCGCCCCGCGCGAGCGCGTCGGCGCCAGACTGCGCGTCACGTTTGAGACTGTCGACGAGAATCTTCGCGAAGTCATGGGGATTTTCGGCATAGAACGCGAGCACCTTTCGCAGGATATTGCGCGCCATGCGCTTCTGCCCGGTAAAATACAACAGCGCCCTTTCGCCAAACGCCTTCCTGACGCGAGATGCGAGAGCGATGCCGCGGACGTCGATTTTCTGGACGGCGCCAGGCGCAGACTTGAGAAGCTTGACACCGCCGAGAACACCGCCAAACTGGTCTTGCCAGCCGCCGCCCGTCTGCATCTCCTGTTCGAGCCTGAGCGTGAGCTCGCCTACTTCGGCCGGGTCGGCGCGCCCGGTAAGCGCGGCTATCGTGGCGGCCCCGAGAATAGAGCTCGTGCCCATGCCGGAGCCTTTCGGCAGATCTGCCGAGATGACTATGTCGAGGCCGCTGCGCTCGCCGAAGCGAAAGCCGGTGACCGCCAGCGCGCTTTTCACGAGTGCGCACCAGTCGCGCGGGTCGGAATGATCGGCGAGTTCGACCGCCGTCTTCACGAGCCGCCGCTTGCCGAGATCCTTTGAGACGATTCTCACGAACTTGTCGCGGCGCACCGAGACGGCGACTTCAATCGGCTTCTTGCCGTCAAGCGTTACAGCCGCGTTGAGCACAGCACCGCCTTCTATGTTGCAGATTGGCGGCGTGTCGCTCCAGCCGCCGGCGAAATCGATCCTGACCGGCGCGGTAACACGCGTCATCGACGGGCGCCTGAACGCGAGCAGCCGCCTGTAGTCGACACTCTTCATAATCTCGGCGAGACCGTGCTTCTCCCACAGCCCGTCGGTCTTGAAGTTGTCGTCAATACGGTATCTGAGGTCGTACCACGAACCGTCCGCGCGCGGAATACACGTCATGCACTCGCCCTTCGCGAGTTTGAGAGACTTGAAGCGGCCCGGCGGAATGTTGGTGACCACATTTTCTCCCGCGAGTTCAAGGCGGCAGAAGGCGTTGTCGACGTACGTCCTGCCATCGCCCAGCTTCGTCAATATCTCGCGCGTTGAGCCTATGTGGAAAAAGTCGCACGACTCGTCGACGACATTCACCGAGAAGCCCGCAAAGCCCTTCAGCAGCATTGCGGGAAACTCCTGGTATATATCGCCTTCTATCGGCAGGCCCTTAATCTTCGCGGCGGTAGGCCAGTCTATGAACATGACGCCCGTATCTATAAGGTGGCGCCCGTCCTTGACGTCGGGCTTCTGGAGAAAGTCCTCAACCTTGACGCTGCGGCCGGGCTTGGCGCCGGCGGCGCTGACGATATAGACGCCGTGCCGGCGGGCCTCGTCCGGCCCGTCCGGATACGCGACCCCGGTTACGCCCGGGCGGGCGAAGTCGACGCTCGCGTAGTCGAAGCGCGGCAACACGTCGCCTGAAACGACGACCACCCCGCCATCCTTCGGGAGTGGCAGGCGCGACATCGCCTCGACAATATGCTCGAACATGCTGCGCCCATCTGGCATCGGGACAAATGCTTTGCCCATGGCCGCATAGCCGGGCGTGCGCCTGGCGTCGCCGCCCGAATGGCAGATGAGAACGCGACGCCCCGCACCGCGCGAAAGGCCCCTCAGCACATTGACAGTCGCCCCGAGCGAACCGACACGTCTCCCGCCGGGGTCGGGTACGACTTTGACATTCTTGAGTCCCGCAACCTGGGCTCTATAGCCGCGCGCCTGAGCGCTGTTGGCAGCTGTTATCACTATTGTGTCGAACATGTCTTACCCCCGTTCCTGCAAATGCCGGCGGCTCAACGCCTCGGCAGAACCACAAAATCCGTTCTGAGACCTCGAGCCCCGGCGCTGAACTTGAGCGGCAGGCCCGAACCCCCGTCGTTGCGGCGTACGACCGCGACAGCCCTGCCTTCATAGAGCCTGACAGAGGTTCGCGGGCCGTACGGTCCGCATTCGTCCGGCGACGCGCTCGCCGCCGCGACGATTTCGCCCGGTCCCTCCAGCTCGAAGCTCACCTCGCAGCTCGCATGCGGCAAGACTGTACCGTATTCGTCGGCCGTCTCGACGGTCACGAAAACGATTTCACCTTCAGCGAGCGCACGCTTGTTTGGCGTGAGTTTCACAGTTTGGGGCGCGAACGCCGTGCGCCGCACAGTCTCTCCGGCATATTGGCCATTCTCGTAGACTATCGCCTTCAGCTCGCCCGGGTCGTATTTGACCCGCCACGATAAAAGCGCCTCTTCGGGCGTAGTCGCGCCGGCGGCTTTCTTGCGCCGGCCCGCGCTCTCGCCGTTCACGAAAAGCTCCGCCTCGTCGCAGCTGGTCGCGCACCTGACAACAACGGTCTCGCCCTCGGAGACATCGCGATTCCAGTCGTCAACGATTCGCGCGGTCATTTCGTTCTCGTTCCAGAACGCGCGCCATATATCGTGGCGCGGCGTGGCGAGTCCCGTCGCGTCGCAGAGCCCTTCGGCGAACGCCTCTGCCCGGCGGTCGACGACCAGCAGGCCCATCTCGTCGCACAGCTCCAGAAAGCCGCGGTCGGGCCTGCCTATAAATTGGACCGCATTGGCCCCCGCGTCTTTCACCGCCTGGAGTTTGCGCCTCGCGGCCTCGCGGTTGAACGCCGCGCCCAGCGGCCCGAGATCGGCCGTCAGCCTGACGCCTTTGAGCTTTAGGGGCTTGCCGTCAAGCTGGCATTCGTCAAAACTTTCGTCTGTGAACTCGACCTTGCGAATCGCGTACTGGTAGAGCCGCCCGCCGAGATACCCCTTGTAGAGGAACGGACGCGAAGGGCTCCAGAGGCGAGGCTCTGCCACTTCGAATTCGTTTACAGCCGGACCTACCGGCGTCGCGTACTCAAGGCGCATCTTCGCGCCCTCCCCGTCGGCCTCGAGGGTCGTGACCTTGAGCGAACCTTCGAGAATCCTGTCGGTCGCGTCCTCTATCGCGAGCGACGCCTCGCCGACAAGCCCCGCGCCCGTGTAGACCTGGGCAAGATCGTCAGTCGCGACAACCTTGACGGCGATTTCGTTCGACGCGCCGTACTTGACCGCCTTCGTTATATCCAACTCGACGCAATCGCGGTTTACACCCTCGCCTACAGTCTCGCCATTGACCGCTACACTGTAGCCGCCGGATATCCTCGAAAATCTGAGCGCGACATACCGTCCCTCGGCCTTTGAAAGTATGAGCACCTTGCGGCGGTATACGCCGGCGCCGGCCTTCGCCTCGTCCGCCGTGCCGCTCGCCCGCCAATCGTGCGGCACGCGAACCGTGCGCCGCGGCGCGTCGTCTCGATCGGCGGCGGCGAACTCCCAACCATCTGCGAGAGGCGTCACGCCCTCGACAGGGACGTCTGGATGCAGTATGTGCTCGACCTCCTCTTGAAGCGCCCTCTTCTGCGCCTCTGTCTCGGCGACTACAATGTCCCGCAGGTGCTTGGGCATCCACCCCTTGGTCCACGATGTATCGCGAAACGCCGCGTCGAAATCGGCTACATCGGCAATTATGTCGTCCGTAGTGCCGGCGATGCCGTCCGGCCCCTTCGAGTAGAGCGTGGGTTGCTTGCCGCGCCCGTTGTTGACATAGACGTAATCGCGCTTCCACGGATCCTGCTTGACCTTTTTGATGTATGGTCCGTTCCAACCGCGCAAGGGCACGTTCTTTGCAGCAAGCTGGGCGAGACCATCCTCTGTCGACGGGTACGAGCCGACATGGTAGCAGTAGCGGCCGAGCGCGATGGCGAGACTTTTGACCGAATCGACCGCCATCTTGCGGTTCTTCTGAGGTGAGAGGTCTATGCCGCCGCGCTTTGAAATCTCGGTGCCTACGATGCTACCAACTATGATGAGCCCGAGTATTATCGTCATGTAGTAGGGGAAGCCCCTCTTCAGGGGGCTGTGCGCCACAATCTCGGCCTTTTTGAGCTCGTATTCGCGGGCGATTGCCTTGACTGCGGCAGACTTCTTGATCTTCTTCGGGCCTTTACCCGGGAATTTCTTTCTTAGTTTGTCGTAGTCTACCATTTCACTCCACCCGTTCCAGGATAAGGCCGGGGCATTCAACCGGCTCTGAAGAAATCGTAAACGCCTTCAGAAGCTCGGCGGCGGCGGCCTCAAGCCCGTCGGGCCCCCTGGAACTCTCAAGGGTGGCGAGCGGCGCACCGAGAGACACCTTGTCGCCGATCGCGACCGCGAGAGTCACGCCGGCTCGCGGGTCAATCTTGTCGCCGGCCTTCTCGCGCCCCGCACCAAGACGAAACGCGACGCGCGCAACTTTCTCGGCGTCTATCGCCGATATGACACCATAGCTCATCGCCTGCACGCGGAACTTCGACACCGGCGTCTCCAGCGACCTGCGGAACTTCTCCAAATCTCCGCCCTGCGCAGCTGCCATCGCCTCGAACTTCGCCAGCGCCGAACCATCGGCCAGTTTTTCGCGGCACATGGCGCGCGCGTCATCAAGCGGCATTTCTCCAGCGAGAGAGACCATAAGAGAAGCGAGCTCGACTGAGAGCGCCACATCCGGACGGGATGGGTCAACACCGCCGCCGAGTATCGAAAGAGCCTCAGCCACTTCGTTCGCATTGCCTACGGCGCGGCCGAGCGGCGCGTTCATATCTGTTACAAGCGCGGCGGACTTTCTGCCGGCCGACTTGGCGCCCCCCACCAGTGCCTTGGCGAGGGCGAGCGCATCCTCGCGCGTCTTCATAAACGCGCCCTTGCCGCACTTGACGTCGAAGACGAGAGTGCCGGCGCCTTCGGCAAGCTTCTTAGAGAGTATGGAGGCGACAATCAGCGGTATCGACGCGACGGTGCCGGTCACATCTCTGAGCGCATAGAGCTTCTTGTCGGCGGGCGTTATTTCGGCAGTCTGAACCGTCATCGAAACACCGACTTCTTCAACGACTCTCTGAAAGTCGTCAAGCGACAGCGAGGCGTTGTAGCCGGGTATCGTCTCAAGCTTGTCGGCCGTGCCCCCGGTAAGCCCTAGACCGCGCCCCGTGAGCGAGGGCACCGCGAGGCCGCAGGCGGCGGCGAGCGGCTGAATGACGAGCGACAGCTTGTCGCCCACGCCGCCGGTGGAGTGCTTGTCGGCCGTAGGTGCGTCAAGGCTCCACTCAAGGCAGCGCCCCGAGCGCATCATGGCCTCGGTGAGATCGGCCGTCTCGCGCGCAGTCATCCCGCGGCAGCATACAGCCATCGCGAGAGCGCTCATCTGGTAGTCGGGTATCTGCCCCGACGTAAACCCGTTTATGAAATCGCGAATCTCTGCCGGGCCGAGAGCCTGTCCTTCGCGTTTTCTGTCGATGACAAGTTTCGCTATCATGACTTGCGCCACTGCCATTTCTCGTACTTCTTCAGCACCTTGTCGCCCTTCTTGTTGAACCAGCTGTAGCCGCGTTGGCGCTTGGGGTCGATCTCCTTCACGTCGCGCTTAGGCACGCCCGAGCGGTCGCAGAAGAAAGGCTTGACTTCTTCAAAGTCGTAGAAGCGCGCCCAGCGTCCATCCTCGAGTCTGGTCTTGCGAAACCACTCGACCGCGCCGTTCACGGCTTCGACAACCTCGGGCGAAGGGTTCTCTATCTCCATCAAAAAAAGCACCATCTCGGCTGACTCCTGCGAGCAGAACGACTTGAGCTCGTACGCGCGCCCGTCTACCGGCACCAGCGTATCGCGGTCGTGCTGCTGGCACCAGACTGTAGGCTTGCCGTCGACGCGGATCTGGCACTTGAGAACGCAGCCTATGCCCTTCTCGAGCGCGGCCTTGCACTTCGCGCGGCGCTCATCGTCGAACACCGCGAAATCGCCCTCGCCTGCGGCGATGTCGCGCATCAGCTCCAGAACATTGCGCATGGCGTTGTCGTTGAATGTAATCTGCGTCCAATAGCCCGACTTGCGCGCGGGGAACTGAGGCCAGCCGCCGTTCGGGAGCTGCGAGGCGAGAAGCCAGTCGACGCCGCGCAATGCCGCCTTGAGCGACGCCTCGTCCTTCTTCTGACCGTGCCAGCGCACAAGATAGCGTATCTCGGTTGTCGTCGCGTTGTTGTCTATTGTAGCGTCTTCGACATCGCCCTTCTTCGCGATTACCTTCTCGCGCCTCTTCTCGTCAAAGACTTTGCGCTTGTCAATGTTCTTGCCCCAGCCGCCGCAGTCCATCTGACTGTCCAGCACGTTCTGCAGCACATGGTCGGCCATCGGCCAGCCGACCGACTTGTCGTTGCCCTGGCCCTTGGCGAAAGCTGCTGAGACGGCGAGGGCGATGGCGGCTGAAACAATTTGAATCTGTATTTTTACTTTCATTTTGGGGATGCCTTTCATAAGGTTCTCCTACTGTTCCCAAGTATTTTACCACAATCCCCGGCGCACTGTCAACTCGGCCGGACACCCCCACTACCGCAAAAGTCATCAAAAGCTCCGCCATCGCACCCCATCTCTGATCTGACGCACTTCTCCAGGGTCCGCCCCTCGAGGGCAGAATATTGCTGCTGCCTCATGCAGTCAGCTGTCGAGAAGCAAGTCTTCGCCTTCGACCAGCTGACGCCCCATAAGAAACGTGCCGCCCTCCAACAGCGAACCGCCCTCCGGCTTGAGGCGGGTCAGCATAAGCGCCGTATCGCCGCACTTCACAATCGGGCCGGTGCCGTTCCACGGCGCCCCTTTCTGGCGGTGCATCACACACTTCAAGACAGTGCCCGGCTTCGCGTCTTTCCAACCCGGCTCAAGCGCGCTCACCATCTCGGCACCGGCAATGACAACACGCCCCGAACCGCCCTTGCGGCGAAAACGCACCGGCAGAAAAGTGTAAGAACCCGGCCACGGCGAATAGGCCCGGATCTTGCGCTCGATGCAGATGACAGGCTCCGACCAGTCAACAAGCCCGTCGGTCTTCTTCAGCTTTCGCGCGAATGTCGCCTCGGCGTCATTCTGCTCGACCGGCGGCGGCAGCGCGTTACGGTTCATGAGCCGCAGAGTCTTCGCGAGAGTGACGCCGCCGGTCACAGCCAAACCTTCCATCAAATCGCCGCCCGTCACGTCGGAGTATATCGGCTCGTAGCTCTGCATGAGTATTGGGCCGTCATCCATGCCCACACCCATCCGGATGACACTCACGCCCGTAAGTCGCTCGCCGGCGGCTATAGCGGCCACCACGGGCGACGCTCCGCGGTATTTCGGCAGAAGCGAAAAATGGCAGTTGATGCAGCCGAAGAGCGGCAGCTTCAAGAGCGGCTCGCGCAAAAACTGCCCGAAGGCGACAACCGCGACAACATCGGGGCGCCACGCGCGTATCTTCGACATCGCATCTTCGGAGTTCACATTCTCGGGCGTTATGATCTCAGTCACGCCTTGCTCAAGAGCGAACGCCTTGCACGGACACGGTGTCAACGCTTTGCCGCGCCCGGCCGGACGGTCCGGCTGGGTCACGACACCGACAACCTCCAGCTCCCGTTCGCGCATTATCGCGCGCAGGCATGTGGCCGAGGCCTCTGACGAACCCATGTATACTATTCGCATATCTGTTCAGTGAACTCCACTCGAGTTGCAAGACGCATATTGTACCATTTTTTGCGACGCCGGTCTACTGCCCTTTTGCCAAGAGCCGGCGCTCTTCGTCGCGGTTCAGAACCTCGACACAGAACGGAGCGTGTCCGCCGCGGCAGAAGAGACCATGCACGGCCGAGGGGCCCTCGCGCGCGATTACGTCCAGAACAAGCTTGACCATCGCGCGCGTAATGCGCAGGCCTGGTATGAACACCGGCACACCCGGCGGGTACGGCACCAGAAACTGCGAGGCGATACGGTCGACCGCCGCCTCTATAGGCACCAGCTCGCCGTCGCAGAGCGCCGCATCGTGGGGCAGAACTTCTGGCACGCCCGATACCGCCTCGTCGACCGAGCCGCCGTCATCGTCTTCCCGAGGCACCTCGGGGCGGCCGATAAGCTCGCGATTCAGGCGGCAGACGCGAAAGAGATCCTCGAAGTGTTCTTCCATAGTGCCGGCTGTGACGAGAAAAAGAACGGTGTGGGCGGTCGACTTCTCCCATTGGATGTGGGACTTTCTCAGCGCCTTGCGAAAGTCGGCGCAGGCCTTTGGCGAGCGAAGCATCACGACAATCTTGAGAGGATCTTTCAAATATCCGTCGCGCGCCCATTCGCCGCTCTGGCCGGCAATGTCGTCAAGCCCGGCGAAGCACTCGCCGGCCGGCCGGCCGCACTCCGCCGCCACGCGCGACTGAAACTCAGCCGTCCATTTGAGACGCTCGTCAAGAAGCTTCATACCCTCCAGGCGCATCTGCACGCCGGCCGTGTCGAGCGTCGCGAGAAACGGATAGTGCGGCGAGGTGGAATGCCAGTAGCGCAGAAACTCATGCAGGTCGTGGACGAATTTCTCCCACGAGCCGTGTCCGTGCAGTGCGAAGCGCCGGCGCAGCCACCTGTACTGTGGCGAGGCGTCCGTCTCTAGAAGAGCCTTAAAGCGCGTCGAGACGTGGATCATCGAAGCCTGAGAGAAAGCCGCCATAGTCTTGTGGGTCGACTGCACGGCGAAGTGGGCGCCGCTCGTCTCGTTCACGGCGTTGTAGCGGCGGGCTGGGCCGCCCGGCACGTCGAAGGTGTAGAACGGGTGGAAGTTGAGGTAGCCCGCCCACGCCTCGTCTGCATAGAACAAAACGCCCTTTCGCTCGCAGAGGCGGGCGACCTCCCAGACAGGGTACAGCACCCCCTCGTAGGTGCATGTCGTGAGCACGAGAAGGCGCGGCGGCGTAGGCCCAGCGTCAAGGCCGCGCTCGATATCGCCGAGCGAGACCGGCCCCCAGACGCCGAGACGCGCGTTCCAGCGGGCCGGCAGATAGCGCGGCACGGCGCCGGCCATGACAATCGAGTGGTGCACCGACTTGTGGCAGTTGCGGTCTACAAGGACGGTTTCGCCAGGCTTCAAGAGCGTCATCAGCATCGCCTTGTTTGAGGTCGACGTGCCGTTCGTGATGTAGCTGCTGAGAGCGGTGCCGAATATTTCAGAAGACAGCCTCTGAGCCTCCGACAGCGGCGTGTGCGCCTCGGGGCTTGAAAGGTCGCCAAGCGACTCTACCGAAACCGAGAGGTCCGAGCGGAATATCATCGAGCCGAACGCCTCGTGAAAGCCGTGCATGAACGGCGAGGCGGCGAACGCGCCGCCGCCGCCGTGGCCGGGCGTGTGCCAAGTCACGCCGGCCTTGACCGACACGTAAGACTTTAACGCAGACCAGAAGCGCGGCTGCCAGAACGACTTGAACAGATGCACCAGCCGCTCCTGGCCCGGCTTGGGGCTCAAGAACGCGTCGGCCTCCTTCTTCACCCAGCGGCGCTGCTGCACAACTACAGGCGCGTGGCCCGGATAGGCGACGACCACCTTGGGCACGGCCGGGATGTACGTCCTGAGCCAGTCCTTGAGAGGCACTCCGTCAACGTCGCGTCCGTACAAGTCGTCGTCGACGAGAAACAGGCAGACGTCGTCGCCATTCTCCGTAAGACCGTTTCGCGCATTGCCCCCGATGAAAAGCGCCCGCGGCAGATCGGCGGGCGAAGGGACCGTCGCGAGCCTGAGCGGCGGGTAGTCCATGGGCATACGGACGTCAAACGCCTCGCGGCAGAATACGCGAAAGGCGTCCGCAAGGCCGTATTCGACGACCGGTATCTCGCGGATGTCGTCCTTTGCCGGTGTGTGCAGCCAGAGTATAGACAGTGTTCTCATTGTCAGGTGTCGATTATTGGGTAGACGGCGGTCATTGAAAGGCGGGCGAGCGGGCGGTGAGGTCGCTGTCGCCCTGAGAGAGGGTGAAAGCGAGATTGACGGTGCCATCGGGGCCAGGGTCGCCGTAGAGAGTCAACAGAAAGATGCTGGACGCAGAAGTATCGCGCAGGGTGCCGGCGGGCCGCTCGGCAAGCCTGAAGGCGAAAGGCGCACCGAGCGTTCGAACGGTGAGATCGCCTACTCTGACACCGCGCACCTTCTCGGCCGAAAGCGCGCTCGCAGCCGTGGTGCGCCAGCGGCCGAGGAACGCGCCGGCGGTATCAGTCGGGGTTGTAGACCAAGGGCCGAGGCCGAACCACTCGACCTCGAGATTCTCACCCGGCAGCGGCTGAGACCAGTCGAGCCGCCACCGGGAGGACGCCGTCCGGCACGGCAACTCAAAGGTGTAGCCGGCCCGACAGGTTCCCTTTCCGTCCGGGGCCCGGACAAAGCGCGCGCTACAGGCGACGACGCCGTTCGGGCAGACGGTCCAGACAGCGTCGACGGACGAGACCGGCGCGGCGCCGCCATCGCGGTTGAGTTCCGTGCGCGTCGTGAATGAGAGCGCCCCGAGCCGCTCGTCGACAGGCGAGAGCGGCAACACGTACGCGCGGCACGGCTCAAGCCCGGAAATTGCAAGCGCACCGTCGGTTATGAGAGGCTCGCGGCCGAAGACGCCGAGTCGCGAAAAGGCAATCGGCAGAGCCGAGCCAGGCACGCCGCCGTAAGAAAAGGCCGTGCCGCCGAAAAGAGCGCCGCCCGCAGTAAAGCGACGTACCTCACCCTTGCCTTCGAAGGCGACCGGACCGGACGAGAACCATCCGCCGCACCCATAGAGCGGCGACACCTCGCGAGACTCGACGAGATCGGCCTGGTCGGTCGCAATCACTTCACCGTCCTTCAGAAACTCGAAGCGCACGCTTACGGTGCCATCGCCATAACGCGCTGCAACGGCCTCGCGCGGCATGTCATACACCGCGCTCTGGCCGGGGCCTATCGCGCGAAGCTCCAGTTCGCCATCGTCTGAAATCTCACCGTCGACGAGAAGCGTCCATCGAAGCATGACGCCGGTCGAGTCGACGAACGTATTCATGTTGGCCACGACCAGACGCTCGAAGTAGTTTGTCGGCGTCACCGACCAATCCTGCAATGCGTGGCGCGTCGCGCCGAAGTTGTCGGACCCCGCTTCATGCACAACCATCGCAGCCTCGCGCCCCGTCAACCTGTAGACACCGGAGGCGAATGCATCGGCCTCGCTTATGCGCGAGGCGAACTCGGCATTGCCGTTAAGAGCGCGCGGGGCGAACTTCACGCGCACGGCGCGTCCGTTCACGACAAGCCGCCTGTCGGTGATTTCGCGTGTGCAAAAGCCGAAGACCCGCTCGCTCACCGTCTCGCCCTGACGCAGCGACAGCCTGTAGCAGTCGGGCGTCTCGGCGCTCCATATCTTCGGCGCGGGCACAGGAAAATCAGAAGTGACGAAAGGCCCCGCGACGAGCGCGCCCTCCATATCGAGGACGGAACACTCGAAGTCGCCTTCGACACCGGCTAGGCGGACGCGCCACGGACACTTGCCGTCGAGTGGGTCGACGGCCCCGCGCGGGCCGATGGGCTCGGTTTCGACCGAAAAGGCGGCGGCGAGCGCGGCCGAGGCGAGAATCGAAGCGACTGACATGTCAGATATCCTCCAGCTTCTTGACAGGCTTGGAGTAGAGGCGGCGCGAGAGGCCGAGCTTCGTCTCGAGAAGCGAAGCGTCTTCGCTGCCGGCGACGGCAAGCCCCCGATGGGCCCAATAGATGGCCGAAGCCTGCGGGTTGGCCCAGTCGTCTATGCCGTAAAGCCTCTCAAGTTCGGACATGATGGCGGGATCCATGGAAAGCTCGTTCCACGCTCCGCGCGCGGCTATATCGTCGACAACCTTGCGCCACTCGGCGCGGTAGATCGGCGAGGCCGTATCGTGGTCGAGACCTATCTTCAACTGAAACAGCGTCGCGAGTTCGGCGTAGAGCTTGGCGTCGGACGGATTCCACTTTATGCCCTGGTCGCGCAGCAGGCGTACGCCCTCGTAGACCCAAGGCCAGCGATCCTCGAGGCGGGGCATCCTCACGGATATGTTGTAGGCCATGTTCCAGGCGGAATATATCCACACCTCCGGCTCATGGGGCTCCAGAAAGGTAAGCATCGAAGAAAGCTGCACGAGTTCGCCGAAGCGCCCCTGGTCCTGAAGGCGGTCGGCTCTCAGCCAGACGACCTCTGCGGCGATCGAGCGCAGCCCGCCGAGCGCGGCGACCATGCTCTCGCCGACCACCGGCGCGCCGGCAGGGTTGCGCTTCGCAAGCGCGAACTGCGCGGCGACGCCGCATGTGAACAACGCAGCCGCGCACGCGGCGGCGGCAATCTTCTTCATTCTCATTCTCACGGGTAGCCCTCCAGCAATTCGTTAAGCTGCGCAATCTGGGTCTTGTCGCCCATCGCAATCAGCACGTCGCCCGCGCGCAGCTTGAAGGCGGGGCCGACGTTCCTTATACGGCGACCGTCGCGGTCGACCGCGGCGATCGAAGCGCCGGTCTTCGCCCTGATGCCCAGCGAGCCGATGGTGAAGCCTATGGCGGGCGAGCTGTCGCCTACGCGCACGCTCGCTAAAACATCCTCGGGAATCGTAATCGTCA